>JAZRNX010000054.1:0-7578 GCA_045648365.1 Acutalibacteraceae bacterium | reverse complement strand
TTAATGATGATATTTGCTTAGATATTAGAGATAATGATTTTAGATTGACAGATGATGAGGCTTTAAAAATCATTTGGAAAATTTGTAAATGTAAGTCGGTTTCTGATTTTCAAAAGTTTGATAAAATTAAAAGAAATTATTATATTGAAAAATTATACAAACATGGGTTATCAATTAGACAAATCAGTCGGTTGGCTGGGCTGTCGCGGAAAATCGTAGAGAATAATATCTAAATTTAAAGGAGACAAGAGAACCGTCCCCTGTCTTCCCTGCACTTTTTTATTTTTGGAGGATAAAAATTATGGGCTTGTTTAAAGAAATTTATTGTGCCGATTGCAACGAAAAAACCAACATCTTTTTTCGAACAAAATTAAAAGATGGCCATTATTTGTGTTCGAAATGTATGAAAAAAATTCCTGCTTATATGAAAAGATATTTTAAGCAAGAATACACGCTTGAAGATTATAACCATTTTAAAGATTATATTGAATATTCAAATCAATACCTGAAACCCGTTTTTCAGGAGACACACAAATTTCATGGCATACATATTGATTCTGACGACCAAATCTTCTACATTGGATATGGTATCGATGAAAACACGTTGTTTTTAAATTTTGCTAATCTTGTAGATTTTGACTTGATATTTAAACCCGAAGAATTCAAAGAAGGTATTATTGGCAGCAAGGTTAAAGGGGATATTGTTATGGGAATTACCATGAAAAATCCCGTTTTCCATCACGAAGAAATATTGGCGTCCGGGGCCAAAGCCAAAGCTCGTAAAGCTTTATTTGGAGCAACGATAAGATATGATAATCCCAAAGGTATGGATTTATTTATCGATGCATTTGCTTCTGCTTGGGAAGAGGCACTGGAAAAAGAACGCAAAGAATATTACGACTACGACGATAGCGTGGTAAATACCAATCTTTCGGATCTACAGCAAGCTATGGCCTTGTTTATGATAGATAATTTAGATGATATTACATTGAGCAGTTTAAAACTACATAGAAATCGCCTTATGCAAACATTCCATCCAGATACAAGTTCTGCCGATGATACTAAATATGCGCAAAAAATTAACGCAGCATACGAAGTGTTAAAAACGGCATTAAAAGAAGCTGAATGATTATAAGGTGGTCCTATGAAAAAAGCAAAAAATACAGTTATATCGATTTTAATTGCTATTATTGTAGCCGTATTGTGCGCGGCTATTCTGATAATAATGATAAACCGCAGTGAAAGGGAACCACTACTAAGTTCCACACACGATGATGTTTCCTCTTGTGTAGAAACAACTGTTAGCGAGGAAAGCACCCCACAAAATTCTTCCGAACCTGTCACATCGTCCAACTCGCAACCAATCACCTCTTCAAAACCTTCTACAGAATTTCCATCAACGCCATCTGTTTCCTCCCCAACAAAAACACTTATACCAAAAGAACTATTACCCGACGGTATCATATGTGGATATAGTTGGTTAGATAATATTGCAAGAGCCGCAACCGAAGAAGAATTGCGCGCTTATGCGAAAGAAAAAAATTGGTCCGACGATTTAATTTGGTGTAAACATTGCGGACGACCAACAAAGGCAATGTCCGTCGATGGAAAAATATTTTCTTGCGGTGCAATATACGGAACTTGCATGCGTATGGCATTTACCAGCGGTGATTGGACGTGTCAATGTTGCGGAGCTGTAGTTCCTGCCAAAGCTTGCCACACTTGTGGAATCCCGATCGTTATAGAACCTTTGCCAGGGATAACAGTTAATTCGCCAGAACAACTTACCAGTGGTCATATAGAGCCGTTATATCGCAGTGCTTTATCAAACATAGAGCGTTTCTATGCCGGAGAACACGAAGGAAAACTGATTTCAATATATTCGTTTGTTTTAACCGATAACACCTTCTTAAGCACCAGGTCAAAATGTGTTTGTCTTTTCGTTTTCACAACCCAAAAACCATATAGTGAAATGCCAGTTTATCATGTGGGTGAAATTTATGATATACATATTTTAGAAAACGGCGCAATTGTATCAACGGCTGCATCAAATGATGTTGCATATTGGTCTAGCGAAGAAGAGGCTCTTAGATATCATGAGAAATTTGGATACAATTTCACAAAGATAAAATAATTAAATTCAATAAATAATTTAACCTCCTATTATGGCTTATTGCTATTTTAGGAGGTTTTTATGTGTTACATCGTAAAAAAGAAACTGACAACTCATCCTGCCAACATAGAAAAGACAAAAGATGAATTGTCAGTAAAAATTTATATATCCCTGGGCGACACATTTCATTATAGTTATCATTCATTTCTTATATTTAGCCCAAGGCGAATTATTCAATTTTGGTTTATCTTGCTTCTGAATAAGCGTTGGGTAAAATTACCTGGATTTGCAGTTGATTGCTTCGTTTAAGCCAAGACAAATGGCCGCACACCCTTTGCCGCGTACAATTATGTATTTTCGAAACGGCAGTTATGAGACTTCGTGTATTGCAATTTGGAAACGCTTCTACAATCGCAAGAATTGTTTTCGGGATCATATTTACACCTCCTATTCTTTTATTTACTGAGAAATCCCAGTAAATTCAAAATAACACATCTTATTTATTGATTTGTAAAGAATATGTAAATATTTGACCTTTGCCGGTATATTCATATTGTTTAACCGTTTTTTGTGTAACATATTCTGTGTCGCATTGTTTTTATCAACCAAAGCTACAGATTATCAGCGCTTTTTAATACTCCTAAAGGGTTATTGACGCTTGACAAAATCACTTTTAATATGATATAATCTTAAGCACGAAATACCGAGTGTCAAAACCGAGACAAAATAGTGCCAAAGCCCAGCACCGGAAGCGACACACTATCGGTCGTAATGTGGAAACTGCCGGTTGTGCGGGTGGTTATTGCCCAGGTCAAACTGTCTTTGAGCAGATTCATCGCCGTATGGGGGACGGGACCGTTATAACGGCTACAATAACAACAACCAATTGATAGGGATACGAAGAGTTATCCACCTTTTCGTTTGTATGTTATAAGACGTACTAACCTACTTTCATTTCTTGTGAGATGAGAGGGGTAAGTGCGTCTTTTTCGTTTTACATAAGTTAAAAAATAAAAGAAGGTTCTGCGGGAACAGAACCTTCAAGCTGATGAAGTATCCTCTAACGATACCTCAAACAAACCATTGACATTATACAGTGATTACATGTATTTGTCAAGAGGATTTTACATGTTTTGAGGATGCTTGTTTAAAAGTATCCTCCTTTTTTATGGAGGAAATACACAAAGAAAGGTAAAAGTATGAACTTCATAAAAAAGGTTGATAAGAATTTAGAAAACGCTATAAATAACGTTGTTGCAAACAAAAATCAATATGTAATGAATCCCCAAACCGATTTTACTCGTAAACGTAAATTTACTATGAAAGATATTGTGACTCAAATCATTTCGATGAACGGCGGAACATTAAAGAAAGAGCTATACGATTTATCGAAAATAAAGAAAACAACTCTTACGCCATCAGCATTTGTGCAACAACGTTCTAAAATATCAAGTGCAGCATTTAAAGATGTATTAAAATATTTTAATGAAAGTTGCAAGGACTCCAAAACTTATCGTGGCTATCGTTTAATAGCTGTAGATGGTTCGGATATCAACTGTCCTCGCAATACAAAATCGGAAAATTATTTTTCAACAATTCAATATCCTAAAGGATATAATCAAATTCACTTAAACGCTATTTACGATGTATGTAATCGAACATATATTGACATAGATTTTCAGCCAAGGAAACAAATGGATGAACGTCAAGCGTTAATAAGAATGTTAAAAAGAAATAAATTTGAAGACAAAACTCTTATTATAGCAGATCGTGGATATGAGAGTTATAATATGTTTGCGCATTTAATTAATACAAATAATGTGGAATTTTTGTGTCGAGTGAAGCATAAAACAGGAGCAATGTTCGAAATTAATAAATTACCAAAGAAAGAGGTAGATGTGGACATTAAAATGGATGTTGCCACTACACAAACAAATGAAGACAAACGACACGGGCGCCGATTTATTCAAACCGGAAGCAAAAAAGGCAAATCAAACAGCCACAAAACAATAATAAGTAATTGGGATTTCACTTCGCCATATACATTTAATTTGAGGGTTGTTCGTATTTTGCTTGATACTGGTGAATATGAAACATTAGTTACCACATTAAAACGAGAGGAATTTTCGCTTGAAGATTTGAAGGAAATCTATCATATGCGCTGGAATATTGAAACGTCTTTTCGAGATTTGAAATATACTATTGGGTTAACACATTTACACAGCAAAAAAGATGATTTAATTCTTCAAGAAATATATGCTGCGATAATTATGTATAATTATTGCAGTAGAATTTCTGGTAGTGTTCAAGTGAGAAAACAGCAAAAATACAAGTATGCCTACAAAATCAATTTTGTTATGGCTGTTTATATATGCAAAATATTCTATAAATCCATTAAAAAAGATTTTCGAGGTTTAATATGTGATATTTGTGAATATGCCGAACCTATCCGACCGGGGCGTAAAGATGAACGCAATATAAAGCCAAAGCGTTTTGCCGGTTTTATATATCGTGTTGCTGCATAAAGCGAGTTTTTTATTTACTCGCTTGTTTTGTCATATCTAAAACAAGGTTTATTTGCTCTAAATTTATTAATTTAAAATATTTTAACGCAATTTTCACTAGGAAATTGCGTTTTTTCGTTTAGTAATTCTTAACTAAATAGCAATTTTTCAAAAAAATAAAGTTAGCGAGAAAAAATTTCTTTCTTTCTCGCTAACTTAATGACATTGGTCAAAAGACTTGCTCTCTTTTTTCAACGAAATTCGCCTGCGGCGAGTGAAATTTGGCTTTGCCAAGTGAAATAGCTTCGCTGTGAAATATTTGCTTCGCAAATGTTAAGAGGCGAATTTTATTTCACTTTTTGCGTTGGCAGAAAATTTCACAATGACCTTTAGGTCATTATTTCACATTCGGCGTAAGCCGAATATTTCACTAACTCTTGCCCCTCCACCGCTTTTATGCTATAATTAACCCAAGGCGGTGATTTTATGGGTTTGTTTGATATATTTAAGAAAAAGAAAGTTGAATTGACGGAAGCACAACTTAAATGGAATAAGATGTGGGAATTGTGGACAGAAGAAAAAACAAAATCACCTTACAATGAACTAATGACCTACCAAAGTGAAATCAATAACGGTGGGCATAGTCAGTATTTTTGCAACTTTGATAATGTAAGTGATTTGAAAAAAGAAATGTCTGCTTTGGAAGGAATTCTTACACCGCTTTTAAGAGAGAATCTTCAAAAAGCATATGAGGCACATTTGATATTAGAAGAAAAAGAGGATGATGAAAAAGCAGAAGAAATTTTAGAACAATGCGATGATGTTTTTTATGAAAACGAAGAACAAATAAATCACATATTACAAGAATATGCTAATACATTAGAAATCTGATTGTTATCGGATAAAAATCTAAGTTTTTAGGCACATTTCATTCGTGTCATTAAGTTCAAAACACCCAAAAAATAAAGCACCTCTTCGGAAGTGTTTTCTTTTTGTGTTTGTGTCCGCAGGACACAACATCGTTTTGCAACGCAGTTGCAAACACCATTTGACCTTTAGGTCAACATCGTTTCGCTTTATCGGACACAAAACGATGTTACACCTTGCGGTGTAAACGATGTGGGCTTACGCCCAACGATGTTGCACTTCGTGCAAATACAATGCTTCACATTGATTATTTTCCGCGTTTATGCAATAAAAAAGCCGTGTATTTCACGGCTTTTTTATTACACCGCAAGCGATTTTTTCTCCCGAATTACCTGCGGGTTGTGTTGTAAAATCGTCGGGCATATTATGAATAACAACGGTGCGGCCGATAATATCGTTTATATTAAATCTATCGGTCAAAACCGATGAATGAGCCATAGCGCCGCAGAGCATTAAAGGCGGTAGGTCACCTGCATGCTGGGGGTGAGGGGCGCTGCTTGGATTATAGTGACCTTTAGAGCCCGAAAAATTGGTTCCGCCGCAGTCAGTGCCTTCGTGTATATGAAAACCGAAAAAACCCGTTGCGGTGTGCGGAAGACCGCTTATATCAGCAATCACCAAAACACAGTTTCCCTTTTGATAAAATTTAACTGTTCCGTTAATACTTGGCGCGGCATTTCCGCCTTTAATAATGGCGATTGCCTGCGGTTTATTTAATTTACATATCATATAATCACCTGATTATATGATATGTTTTTTGTGTGATTTTGTGATTTTTAGCGCCAAAAATTGAAGATTTGATTTTTCCTTTACCATTTCAAGCAAAATTTTGGGAACAATAGATTTATATGCTATTTTGGAGTGTGAAATATGGAATCTATTTGGGCTAGGGATACGAAATTTAAAAATTTAAATCATCTCGAAGATGGCATAAAAACCCAGGTGCTAATAGTAGGAGGGGGTATAGCGGGTATTCTGTGCGGATATATGCTTAAAAAGGCGGGAATAGAGTGCATTATCGTTGAGGCGGACCGCATTTGCAAGGGCGTAACGGGTAACACAACGGCAAAAATAACCCTTCAGCACGGACTTGTTTACAATAAAATTATTAAATCATACGGGGTAGAAGGGGCGAAAATGTATCTCAAAGCCCAACAAACTGCGCTGAATTTATATGATGAAATATGCAAGGATATTGATTGCGATTACAAGGTAGAAGACGCTTATGTTTATTCGGTTAATAATCTTAAAAATATGGAAATGGAGGCAGAAGCATACGAAAAAATCGGCTTAAAAGCGGATTTTTTAGAGGATTTGGAATTGCCTATAAGAATTAAGGGCGCTCTTCGCGTTGAAAATCAAGCTCAGTTCAACCCTCTGAAATTTTGCTTTTCTTTGGCGGAAGAACTGGATATATATGAAAACACCAAAGTGATAGAATTGTTTGATGGGGGCGCTATTACTAATCGAGGCAAAATTTATGCCGAGAAAATTATTGTCGCTACACACTTTCCTTTTGTTAATAAATACGGCGGATATTTCTTAAAAATGTATCAGCACCGCTCTTATGTTTTAGCGCTCAAAGGGGCAGAAATTCCCAATGGTATGTATGTTGACGAAAATATTAAAGGATTATCTTTTAGAGATTATAGCGGTATGCTTCTTTTGGGAGGCGGTAGTCACAGAACGGGCAAAAAGGGAGGAAATTGGCAAGAACTTAGGGAATTTGCCCGTAAATATTATCCAGAAAGCCGAGAGGTTGCAGCATGGGCGACACAGGATTGTATGACGCTCGACACCATACCCTATATTGGTTTATATTCACCGAAAACACCTAATATCTATGTGACGACAGGCTTTAATAAGTGGGGTATGACTTCATCTATGGCAGCGGCAGTTATTTTAACTGATATGATAATGGGCAATGAAAATGATTTTGCCAAGGTTTTTGAGCCCTCAAGAAGTATATTGCGCCCGCAACTTGCAATAAACTTGGTGGAAGCGGCTATCAATATGGTTACACCCACAAAGTCG
>JAZRNX010000053.1:0-21172 GCA_045648365.1 Acutalibacteraceae bacterium | reverse complement strand
GTGATAATAAAAAAATGTTAGCAAGCTAACAATTAAAAAATGTTTTAATTAAGTCAGCGCAAAATATCTACGCTGACTTAATTAAAATATTTTGACAGGATCGGAAAAATTTTTTGTTAAAAATTTGAAAAAAAATATTTGTGAAATTATTTTTAAATATTTTTATTATTAAACCTCAAAATTAAATTTTACAATGTAGTGACGAAAGTGACCTTTACATTAAGATTGTAGATTTATATTTCTATCACTACCGGCTCCAATTCTAATGCAATGAATCTTTCCGGCATTTCTGTCAACTACAACAGTATCAAATGCTTGTTCAGTTATAGTGCCAACCGTTCTGGTTAATCCACCAAGTTCTTGATTGTATGTATCGCAAGTTGTAGCAACAAAAGGAATTCCGCCAGAAGTCGTACCGTTTACATCTAAATGCATATGTCCGAGGAATATTGCCAGTACCTTTCCGGTTTTACTTCCAAAATCGTATGATATATTATGATAAGTGCCACTGCTTCGACTGTTGTAAGCATCTAACACGTTTGCAAATTGTGTCATTGTGGACGTAAGCGTTCCGTCGGTTTTGATTCCGACGTGAGAAAGAATAACGATGTCGAATCCGTTTGTATTTGATTTCATGTCGTTTATGGCATAGCTCGCAGATTCAACAGAGAATTGCGAGTTGTAGAAGCACGCCAGTACATAAAATCTGACCTTTGCATTAATGTCATCAAAGTAAAAACCAAGAGACGGGTCTGTTACAATAGGATATATGTTATTCGACGCGATTAGTGGATAAACTTCGCCAATCGACAACATTTTTGCAAGTTCTTCCGGCGTCGAGCCTGAGTCTGGATTGTTGTAATCGTGATTTCCAACCCCGACAGTTTTTTTCATGACATAATCATCAAAAGCATTGATGCACTCTGTTATCTTTTTTGCCGCTAATGGTTTGCTTGACTCTTCGGTAATGTAATCACCATTAAGATGTGCTCTTTTCACAGGTGTATTTCTGGCAATATATCGCATTAACGCAGGGCTATTCATTGTATTAACTTCTTCGTGAATGTCTGTGATGAACATGAACCCGAACCCAGTTTCACCGGCATCCATCATTTTTTCCGTAATATCTGCCGTTTTAGTTTCGAGGTGAGAAACGTAGTAGCTGGGTATTTTGTCAATGGGCAGTTCGCTTACTTCCTGCACGACGCTTGACACTTCCTGCGCGATGCTTGACACTTCCTGCGCGATGCTTGACACCTCTTGTGATAGTGTGTACTTAAACCAGTCCCCTTTGATGTGTCCGTTGCTGTTATAACAACAAACTATATACGGATTAACATACAATCTGAGCGACGTCCTACCGACGATAGCCATCTCGTTGGCTGTTATGTCATAGATGAGAAAGTTATCATGCGGGAGTGTTAAACTTCTGGCTGCCGGTTGTAAAAGAACACTGTTTATTGATTTTCCTTCTTCATAAGTAAACTTTAGCAGGTCAGGTAGCTGAATATCAACAGAGGTATTTAAATCAGCATTAATAGAAAACTGCACGGAGTAGTGACTGTATGGCGTAACGAATCCGTCTGCGATATTTTTGTTAAGTGTCTGTGCTTCTATCGAGGCAATATCTGATGTATTTTTCTTAATCTGTTCTTCAAAAGCAGTAGTAACAACAATGGCATTTTTAAAAACATCTATATCAGCAGTTTCTGAAGTATCTTCTGTTTGCCTTGCAATCTGTATCTTATAATTTGTATTGGCTATGAACGTGTATTCAGTAACAAAAGCAGAAGGCAAAGTATCTTCAGTAACAACGGAAAATTTGAATCCTGTTTTTGCTGTACCTTTTCTGTTTTCATTGAAGCTAAAAGGACTAGGGTTATAAATTCGGTAAGTAATGTTACGTTTCGTTGTGTAGTCTGAAAGCCCGCCAAGTTCAAATTCTGCTGGGATTAACATTGCACTCTCATTTTGAATGAGAGTTAAGGCGTTCTTTACGTCATCAAGTCCATCTCCAACAACTTTTGCATCTGCTGCCGCACCTGCGATAGTCAAACTACTATCAACAACGACAGCACTTCCAACTGGTGTTACATTATCGTCAAGCCAATCTGTAACTTGTTGTGGAATTTGTTCGGCAACAACTCCGCCTATCTGTTCTTCAACAACATCGTCGAGCTGTTCAGAAACAACACCCGGTATTTGCTCTTCAACAACACCCGGCAAACCACTTTCAACAAGCCCCGGAATCTGTGCAGTAACAAATGGCTCCAACAGCTCGTCCATCGTGCCATCTTCAACAAGACCATCAAGTTTATTGTTGATTTCTTCCTGTACGTCAAGATTATCAAAATAATCATTAACATACTGCTGTAACTGATTATAACTATTAAGAAGTGCGTCCACATTATCTTCCATAGCCGCAACATCACTAATAGTATTATTCAAGTATACGACAACTTTATTAAGCAACTCCATGTAACTTAAACTGTCATCATATACCAGAGGAAGAACGCTTTGGCACCAGAATCTAAAAGCGCCCTGTCCACTATAATTTTTAAATTCAGGGGTAAAATTAGCCATTTAATACACCACCTTAATCAGTATAGCCAATTTTGTAAAAATGCAAATTACAAGACACCATAATCCAATCACTTGTAGTTCCGCTTGTATTAGTAGTCATGTTTGCAACTGCTGTGTTAATAGCTGTATGTACACCGCCAAATGGGTCACTAACAGAAATTCTTGGAATAACTTCATTTATAGGTATACTTACATATTTAGGGTATGAATCATTTGTTTTAAATGTAGCCAAAATGTTGCATCGCATAGATACACTAAGAGTTTCGTTATTAGTGCTACCAAGAGTAAAGCTATCTTTAACAAAATCTTCCGTAGAAGAAACACCGACAACTTGTTTTAAATCATTTACGCATGTTCTGCACACATAATACTGATTTTCGGGAGAAATATCGTCAGCATTTTCTAAAATAACATTAACTCTTTGTTTTTCAGTTCCAACTGTTCTATGGCACGAATAAACAGCCGCACCCATATAATCACCTACCTTACCATAATCCAAAGAACAATTCTTCCAAATCATTCATAAGCATTTCATCAATCTTTAAGAATGTTCTTCTAAATTCTTCAATCATTCTAGAATAGCTAAGGCCGCCTCGTTTGCCTACAACATGTTCAGCATATTTTTCCAGACTGCTTACATTACTGCTTTCATCTCCACTTGTTTTTTCATTCTCATTTCTATTATAAATATTATTTCTTCCGCCTTGCCTATTGTTTTCGCTGTTTCTATTCTCAACATTATTACTATTCCCGCTTTCCAATACGCTTTCATTTTTATTTTCGCTCTTATTTCCAATCGTAGTATTTGTGCGGCTTTCATTATCCTGTGTAGCAGTAGTTTCATTACCTGTTTTTGTGCCATCAGTTTTTCCACCTTCACTTACGTTAGTATCTCCAAACTGATTTCTAGCGGTACTTAAATATCCGTTATTAGCAAGTGTAGAACTGCCACCCGCGGCAACCCCATCAAGACCAGACTGCGGCGTATCAGAAAACAAATCCCAACCGTTATTATTCGTGTTGCTATTTCTGCTATTAAGTTCTTGAGTATTTTCTGTATTATCCCTTGTGGTGTTACCGCTTCTGTTTTTGTTTTCGCTCTCAGCTCTAGTATCTTTAAATTCAGAACTACCAGTACCAGTTCTTTCATTAGATGTATTACTAATACCAGAAGCGTTTTCTTTCCTTACCTCATCCTCACTAAAGTTTTCATTATCACTTCCGCTATGCGCTCGGTTAGTTTCTCTGCTATCACTTGCATTTCTTACATCATTCCTATTGCCCTCTTTTTCCGTTCTTAAATCAACATCATAAAGAGGATTAAATTCTAGCAGACTACTTTCATAAAGTTTGTTGTAATACGGCATCACAAGATTCAACTTATCTTCGAGCATTAACTGCCAAAGGCCAACCGTTTCAGCGCATATTTCTCTTGTGTAAAAATGCTTTAAGATTCTTTTCTCTAGTGGTAGTCTATAAGTTTCATCAAAAACAGGAAATGAAAAGTTGAAAATGAGCGGCGCGGCGTTTGTAACAATTTCATCAACGCTGTTATATCCTGCACTTTCGACAAGACCAGTTTTGCTTTCGCAAATAAATCTAATTTCGGTAGTATACTTGCTCATATACTCACCACCTTACTGTGTACGCAAATCAATAGCCAGAGTGTCCATATCGTTTTCACCAGTCTGTCCACTAAACATGATTTCATCATCAGCTTCACGATAATCTTCTCTAAATGTACAGTCAATATTAAGACCAAACATTTTATTGATTTCTTCACAAGCCTGTTTTCTTGCATTAAGTCTAGAATATCTACTAGCAATAGTGCCGCCCTGCCCTCTTAAAACTTCATCGGAAATAAGTCTTTCTTTCTTCTGGTAGTTTACGTTGCTGATACCTAAGTAAGTAAGAGCTTCATTCCATCTTTGTGTTTTAAGCTGATAAATCTTATCTGCCACATAAGGAGCGCCAGTAGTAAGTACCTTAACGCTATTACTATCAACGCTATTTCCATATGCATAAATTACAGGGTCGTTCCCATCATACTGCATGTAAAGATTTTTAAGTGTCAACTTCTGCTTTTCGTTGTCACAAGTAATTAGAATAGGTGTTTTTTGTGCGGCGGCATTTACATCAATAATTCTATCAAGCTCGTAAAGCCTTCTAGCAAACATTTCTACATCAAGTCGGCTATTTTTGTGTAACATATTGTTGTAAATAATTACGGAATTTTCTATGTCACACTCATATTGATAACCGCTTGTTGCATAAGCTCTGCGTCTTTTAGGAATATTGTAAATATTTAACTGACCGCCAATAGACGCTGGTAAAGCATAATATTCATCAAGTGCATCGTCCTTAAAGAAAACAGCCATTCCTTTGCCAAACAGAGTAAGCTCCAAAAATCTTTCGTCAACAGTATCCGGAAGATTTTTCCACTCAAACATAGCAATAGACAGTTCTGTAAGTCTATCAACATACTGAATATATGTTGCATCGTTTTTCCATACAGTTGCTTTTTGCTGTCTCCCCCTAGGAACCATAGGTCTAGGCATTTTTTTCACCCCTTTATAACGGTCTATTTAAATTAGCTAGCCCGTAGTTCCCTACTTCGCTACCATTTACCCAAAAAGTTATACCGTTATCAAAAATGTCATTTATCAATTTTGCATCATCGTTAGGTATACTTCCAATAATACTACAATTAGTTGTTTTTACATATGTCCATTTAACTCTTGCATGAATGTTTGGTTTCATAACTCTATTTTGCGCGTATCCATACATATCAAAAAATTCGTCAATTATTGCGGCATATTCTTTTTTAATTCTTTTATCACTAAATAAGAAACCAAATGAACCTGTTACTAAACAAGCATTACCACTACCAAAATTAACAGCTTTTCCGCCTTTCATAGCGTTTAATCCAATAGCGGCAACAGCGCCCCCAAGTTTTCTTGCGTTTTGAATTTTTTTGTTCCTTTCTGCTTCTTCTGCTCTATATGCTTGCATTTCTTCTCTGTATTCGTCTCTTGCTTGTGCTCTTATTGAAGCCTTTTCAGATAACCCAACATACGCAGCATCTGACATAACAGGTTCAGCACCAGCAGAACCCGCTAACGCTCCACCAATAGCGCCGCCAACCATATAGCCAAGTCCAGTAACAGCCATGCTGATTGTGCTTTGTACTAATTTAGCCGCAAAATCGTTTGTAGCAAAAGCGCATTTTGGAAAATCTTTAATGACAAGTGATTTGTCAAAAGCTGGAATACCAGTAATGCTATGTGTAACATCACTTAAACCGTAGTCAGTCGGAACACAAATTATTTGTGGGTTTGCACTAAAAATAGTGTATAAATTAAAGTTTTTGTAATCTCCAAACAGCTCGTATTTATATTCAATCGTGTCACCCTGTGTGTTTTTTCCTTCCATATAGCAATATGGATATGTCTTTAATTTATTATTTCTAACAGTATAGTCATCGTAAGTAGGGGACAAGTCTGGAGTAAAACTTCCGCAATAAGACGCTTCAACCGAAGATAGCAAAGTCCCCATTGACCCCTTGGAATCATACGTGCCGTAGTTATCTCCATATACAACATTATTAGGTGTAAAAACTCTTATTCCCGGTTGCAAGTACCCGCCGTTATCGTGTAAAAAATAACTAGGACACATAAATATAGAAAGTATTTTATCTGTTGAACTAAAAACACCTATTGTCAGCATCAAGTCATAGATAGCCGATAATGTGTTTTGTTGTTCTTCACTTGTTAGATTTCTTACCCCTTGTCCGCTTGGCATAGCAACAGGGTATGCAAAGGCGTTTACCGTGTCTAAAGTTCCACCTATAAATTGAGGGGTTGTTGGAGCATCAACAGGTTTTAACTCTTGCCAACTACAAGTAGTAACAAGAACCATATACCACATCAAATTATATCTAGGGTATAGATACATATGTTGTGTAACATAATCACCGGTATTAACAGGCTCTGGAACAAGGTTATCACCAACGTCATCACTAATGCTGTGCTGTCTTTCTACAAAGCAATAGTTATTTAATTCTCCGTTTGTACTATAATCAAACATCCATGTTTGAATAGGGTCAACCGTATAAGTAATTTCGCTTACATTCTCATTTACATATTCAACTCTATCTATAAAACAGTAAAACCATTTTCCACTATTGTTGTTTTGAATCATCATGTAGTTACAGTCAAGAAGATTATTAACATTTATCTCCACCTTAATTTTTCTTCCCGGCGTTGTAACTCTTATATGTGACATATCGCTAAAGCTATATCCGCTGCCTTTAACCCTTGCGTTAAAATAATTATACTGTGAAGTAGCGTTCGCAAAATATAACGAATGTTCAAAATTATCTTCAATAGGAACACCCGTTAAAATTCTTACTTGCCCGTTAGGTACTACATAACTCATTTATTCACCCACTTTCTAAAAGAGGGCTTGCACCCTCGATATTCAAGAAATGCAAGCCCAACGGTAAGAGGAAGAAAAGCTAACTAATTACTCACCATCGCCAACAGTAATAGTTGCGGTATCACTCTGAGTAGAATCGTAAACAGAGGTTGCAGTAACCGTCAGTTCACAATCCTCAACATCCGGGCCGATATTCAGCAGACCAAGCTCGGTGATAGTGACACCATCGACAGGCTCTTCGCTAGTGCTGTCAACAACAGTCCAATTAACAGCCTTGCTTGCAAAATTAGCGGCAACAACAGTCGCACTCATAAGCAAGCTAGAGCCAGCGGCAATAGTCGCAGTAGCAGGAGAAACGGTGACGCTAGTAATGCTAGGAGCACCCGGAACAAACACAGCGCTATTTGCGAACGGAGAAATGCTGAAAGTTTTCCACACATGGTAGAAATAATTCCAGAACATACCCTGTCCATTAAAGTTCTCGGTAAACTCATACAGGTTATCAAGAATAACAAACCAGTCCTCGTCAACCATGACAGCAGGAATAGCGTCAAGCGCAAGAATTTCTGCGTCAGTCAGCGGAACATAAGCGTCATCATCCTTAAAGAGCTGTGCAAGTCTCACAGTATCAAGAGTTCCAAAGGAATCAATAAGAATCCTATGACCCATGAAATCAGCCTTATCCATATTGAACGCGGCGGCGAGAACTTCAACGTCCATCGTTGCGTCAAACTGGCTATTAACAATAATGTACTGATTTTCTTTTGCAGTATGCGTCATAACACCCGCAAGGTTGTACTTAGTATTCGGGAATTCCCACTGGTTAGAAATGCCTTTAACCGTAGACACAATAGACTTCATGTTAGAAGTCTGAACACTAGCGACCTGCACCGGGAAAAGTTCACCATTCAGAATGTGTCTAGCAAGCAGATACTTCATAGTAAGGAACTCATCGTAGTTAGCACCAGTATACATAGCGTCAACAATTTTGGCAATGAGGTCAGTAATACCATTCCAAGAAAGGAAAGCCTGTTTAAGACTATTCTGCTGAATCGTAGTCTTGTAGAACTTCTGATAATTCATGATATGGAAAGCGGCTCTCACATCAGGAATTTCTCGTTTAAAGACTTCGCTTTCAGCGGTAGCCGGGTCATACTCAAAGGGCTTGGCAATGTTTACGAAAATTTCTTCAACAGTTTCACCAAATTCAAGTACACCCTTTTTGAAAACAGACCACGGATTACTGAACATTTTAGAAGTCAGCATTACACGGCCAATGCGGTTGATAAGCGCAGTAAGAAATTCGTTCTGCAAGGCAGGATAATCCATAATAACAGCACCGATAGCACGGATAGAATCGGCAGTATTAAGAGCCTGCGGAACATAATCACGATAGTTAGCGGTTGCTGAATTTCTAATAGCGTTCAGAATATCTGCACTATTAGCATTAAGAGAACTTCTAGACGGAATAACGGGCATATCATTTTACCTCACTTTCTTTAAATAAACTTTCGACCGTAATTTCATCAGGGTCGTATTCGTCTTTGCTTTCTTTTGTTTCTTCATAAAGAAAATCTTTGTTAGACGTACCATTAAAGAATCTATGCTTATATCTAGCTCTCCATGTTTCGTCTAAATCGTGGTACTTTTTTTCCCAATCTTCACCATCACCAGCGGCGCGCCTTTCAAGATCGTTGTAGGTGTCCTGCATATCTTCAAGAAAAGAGATAGCTTCGTCGCTTGTGTCGTTGTGAATTTGGGATTCAAGGCGATTAAAAAATTCGTCTCTTTTGAGAACAGCCATATTAAACCCCTTTCTTTAAATAAAATATAAATAAAACGGCATTGTGTGCGGTCGTGAAATCGTTGGAGACGGCGGTTCTGGTGGAGTGTCACCAGATAATATAGAGTAAGCTTCTTGCGAATAAGAATCGCGTGTGCTTAACTGAATATTTTGACCGGGCGGTCCTTCATAACAAGCGCAAAAAGCAAAGGTTGCAAATGTAATTGCTTGCTGTGAGGAATAACCGCCTGTTCCTGCTTTAATAGCCTTGAATTGCGCATATGTTAAAGAGGAACCGTTTCCGTATGTGTTTAAGATAGTGTCTCTTATCCACCCATATTCACTTTCCAAGGCGTTCCAAGAAGCAACATTTCTCCAGCATGCAGTAGTCCATTTATGCAAAATATCTTCGTCTAATACAACAAACTGTGCCCAACCGTCAGAGGGATTTGCGCCTGATTCTATATATGTTGTACTAGCATTTGGAGCAAAACCCGGTATATTATCACTTCTTAAATTAAAGTAATCATAGGCAGGCGTGAACTGAAATAAACCGTAACCTTTGTATTGATCTGTAAGGTCTACAATATCGCTTTGCCATCGCCAAGGATTTAAACCGGATTCTACATAACAATTACCAAGAACACCCGCTTGCGCCTCTAGTTCATAACCTTTATCATTCATAAAGCCATTAGCCATAAGAATGTTTGCTGTTCCCTCTGTACTAGAAATAGCGTAGCCACCGCTTGGTTGTGCATACCAAGGCATTACTCACCGACCAGACTTTCAAGCTCGTTTATTTTTTCTTTTATTTCGTTTAATAATTTAAGTTCTTGTTTCTTTTTATTTTCTTTTGCACTTTCTTCTTTGTTTCCGTTTATGATTTTTGGATAGTTATTATATGCAACATTTAAATCAACAGCACCGTTAATACCCGGAATACTACCAACAGAGGAATACTGCCAAATACCACAATTATATCCGGGCTCTGTAAGGCTACCCCATCTTGCAAGCCAAAGGTCAAATCTGTTTGTCAACTCACCGAAACCTTTTCCAAGGAAATCGGGGTTAGAATAATTCATAGCATAGTAGCCTTCTTTTTCAACTTCTGTCAAGAACGCTTCGGCTATTGCTACCATTTCTTTGCTTGAAAGATTTACACCGTGTTTCTTAGCGTAATCAAGGGAATCATATTCAAAGTCAAAGCAGACAGGATAATCAACCTTCCATTTTGACAGAACACCTAAACAACATCTTGCTTCTTTTCTTGCCGCTTCTGGATTGAGCGCGTAACTAAACCAGTAAGCGCCAAAAGGAATACCATTGTTGTAACAACCTCTTGCGTTTTCTGTGAATTTGTTATCAATGGTATAAGAGTATCCAGCTCTTAGGATAGCGAACTGAATACCAGAATCCTTAACAGCTTTCCAGTCGATATTTCCGTTATGGTATGAAACATCAATCCCCCATTTTCTTTCCATCTTCTTCCTCACTTTCAACTATTTTAATTAAAGCCGCTTCTAGCTCTTTCTGCTCTTCTGCAACTTTTAATTTGTTTAGGAACGGCTTAAAAAATTTTCCCATATTCGGGTTTGTAATGCAAAGGTTTTCGATTATAGAAACAAGTTCCATCACGCAAATATACGCGCAAACACTAGCGGCAAGCGGAACGCTGATACCTATATCAATATATTGTAACCCATATTCTGCAAGACCTGCACCAGCCGCTGAAAGGATTTCAGAAAGTTTATGGAATAAACCTTTTCTAAGCATTGTACTATTAAGCCCTTCATTCGAGAGAGCTTTAATAATTCCTGTGACTATATCAAAAATAATAAATCCGAGTACAACAAAATATTTTTCCATAACAAAAAATCCCCTTTTAAGATTCTACTTAATTATACCATAAAACGCTTGACTTGTCAAGACTTTTGTGGTATAATTAAGTAGAAAATTGAAAGGGAATTTTAACAATGCCAAATTATTACGATGGAACTAAGCTATTATCTATGCTTGACTTGGACGGAAAAAAGCCGGAGATTTATATGGTTACTACCAACAGAACTGGTGGTAAAACTACATACTTTGGCAGGCTCGTTATAAATAGATTCTTTGATAGAGGAGAAAAATTTGCTCTAATATACAGATATAATTACGAACTTTCTAGTGTTGACGATAAGTTTTTTAAAGACATAGGCTCGCTTTTTTTCCCCGAATATTCGATGATTTCTATGTCTAAAGCAAAGGGAATTTTTCACGAATTATATTTGTGCAAAAACAGTGAGCTTGATGATAAGTCGGCTTATAAAAGTTGTGGGTATGCTATTAGTTTAAATAGTGCAGACCAGATTAAAAAATATTCTCATTTGTTCTCTGACGTATCAAGAATGATTTTTGATGAGTTTCAGAGTGAGACAAATAATTATTGTCCGGACGAGATTTCTAAGTTGTTGTCTGTTCATACTTCTATTGCAAGAGGTCAGGGAAAGCAAGTTAGATATGTCCCTGTATTTATGTTGTCAAACCCTGTTAGTTTGATTAACCCTTATTATACCGAGCTTGGGATTTCTTCTAGGCTTAAAGCTGATACTAAGTTTTTAAAGGGTCATGGTTTTGTTCTGGAACAGGGATTCATAGATAGCGCCGCAGAAGCACAAAGGGAAAGCGGTTTTAATAGAGCTTTTGCACAGCATAAATATGTGGCATATTCTGCTGAATCTATTTATTTAAATGACAATATCTCGTTTGTCGAAAAGATGACGGGAAAGAATAATTACCTGTGTACTTTGAGATACGAGGGTGTTGATTATGCGATACGAGAATACCCGGAACATGGTGTTTTGTATTGCGATAATAGACCAGACCTTACTTATACAAAAAGGTTAAGCGTAACAACTGAAGACCACGCAGTTAATTATGTTATGCTTAAACGTAATGAGATTTTCTTGGTAAATTTAAGATATTATTTTGAGCATGGGTGTTTCAGATTCAAGGATTTAAAGTGCAAAGAAGCATTGCTCAAAGCTCTTTCTTATTAAGGTATCATCTATTGTTTGCTCGACATTGAACCCATAGGATTGTCACGGTTTAAAAGTACCGCCTATTTTGGTTTATCGGATTTGACCACCGCTTGTCGAAAACAATAGTTGTTGATACAAAAAGCCCTAGTAGAATTTCTACTAGGGCTTTAAAATTTTTAATCAAAAGATACACAACCACACATTCTAAATATTTTTTCACCGTTTTCTTTGTCAAATATGCTATATTGTCGCAACATCAATTTCTTTCTTTATAATATCAATAGCTTGTTCTAAAAACATTTTGCGAATTATTTTATTCATTTCAGATTCTGGTATAGGATCATATTCTCTATAATATTCTATAATATCAAAAACGCTTTTCAAGAACGATAACATTTCTATTCATATATTATACCTCTATCTTTATTCAAATTCTGGAATATCTTCAAGTAAAAAAGTAACAAAACCGTATGTTGTTGGTGATTTTGCTTTATTTATATAAATATTATACAAAGTTACTAAATCATCATCACATTTAATTCTTTTCCATCTCTTTATCATTTCAACATCTTCATTTAAATATTTAGTTATTGCAGATACACAGTCAATCCCACAATTATGGACTAATTTACCTCTAAATAGACATGTTTTACATGTCTTAGTGCTTTCATAGGCATCTAATATGTCTTTGGGTTGCATCATTTCATATCTTTTCATATTAACTCTCCTATTATAAATCATATATTTGTTCACATAGATAACTTATTAAATCGCCTGTAATAAATGTTCCTACTGATTCTTTATACTTATTAACCATGTTAATAAAATCCTCATTTGTCTTGCATGTTTTCCACCTCGGTATAGGCACTAATTCTTCATTGAGGTATTTCTTCATTTTTTCATTACAAGGCAGGTGATAACTGCATGCTTTTTTGTCCTCTTCGCATCTAGAGTTTAAAATACATTCAGAACAATTTAGCGTAGAATTATATGCTTTAAGTATTTCTACCTTGCTTAATCTTTCGTATCTTTTCATATAATTATATATCCCTCTCTTTCTTTTATAAAACAAAACAAATCGAATGTCATTATTTTATAAAACATTTCTTTATTAAATAAATCTAGTAATTCTTCCTTGGAAATAATCATGTTCTATCACCTGTTAAATATGTTGCTTGTGTATCTGCCATATGAAGCAATACTGTAAGCGGTGATTTTTCAAACGCATTTGACAAACCACGCTTGTCATCTAAATCCCAAGCGCCCATGTGATAACGAATTGCAAGTGCTTCATCGTCTAAAAGGGTTAAAAATTTTGACGCTAAATATAGTGATTTTTCTCCGTGGCCTAGTGGGAGACTATCTTCAAATAAATATGTCTTTTCACTAACCCATACAAAGTCACCAAGGTTATCATGTTTGACCTTCCATTTCTCTGCGGCTAAAACGTCTTTTTCATCATAGGATTTTACGTTCTTATACGTTTCTTTATACACACCTACTTTACAAATGTCGTGAAGCAAGGAAACAGTTGCAATAGACATATGCGTAAAATCTGGATTAAAAAGATATACTAAGTCGGATAATGCGTCATAAACTTTTAATGTGTGTTCGCAAAGGCCGCCAGCATAAGATTCATGGTATTTTGTCGAAGCAGGGTCTATAAAGAAACTAGAATTTAAAAGCCATTCGTATAAAGCTACACCGCCTTCCCTATGCATTATAGTGTCATTGTAAATTTGGCAAAAATAATCTTTATTGTGCTTAATATCAATTTCACTTAACATTTTGTTACCTCATTTCATAAGTCGTGTCCATAAGTAATACCCCGCCCGGTATTCTTACTGGCATTAGTTTTCCAGGAACAATTAACCCTAATTTAAAATCTGTTATGTTCCTTTTTTGGTTTATAAATTCCTTTTCTTCTTCGTTCAAATCATCATAATTTTTTGGCCTTGTTTGTGTGATTGAATAAAGGAATAATTTTTTACATTTATCAGACATTCCTGCACACTTAATATTGTAATAGGGGTCGTCAATAGGAATTAAATCTTCATGCGTCACCCTTTCAATATATGTTTTTTGCCTAGCGAATATTGCTTCGTCCCAACAGCTTTCAAGTTTCCAACAACAGAAATCATTTGGGTCTACTTTAATTCCTGTTATTTTGTTCGGTGGTAAATCACAATGTATACTATCTGTGTCTGCATAAATAAAACCGGGCTTATCTTTACCGTAATAATTCTTCTGCGCGGCTCTTATTGTAAAATTTCGTGCATAAGAGGTTATTGCCGAGCCGATGGGTATATATCCCGGCTTCTTTTCCTTTTCTAATATTGTTTGAAAACCTATGCACCCATCTTCTTTCATATAAACCATTTTAAAACTTGAATCTGTATTTGTTGCCATTTTACCATATAAGTTATTTAAGAACAATTTTGCAAGCTCTCTTTTTGCTCCTTTACTTGTCATTTTTATTTGCTTATATTTATTGATGTAGTCGTCAAAAATACCTGCATAAGCATCAAACCAACACCCATCTAATATTTCGAAATCTTTTAAATCATAATGCTCTAATATTAAATAGTAGTCAGTTTGTGTAAGCGTTAATGTAGCTATGGTGTCTTTTACAACACCAAATTCGTTTACTGTTTTCTTATAATATTTTTTTGTTTTTACGTCATAGTAATCTGACGTTTCTAATGATTCATTACCATGATACCGCAAGTCGTTTTTTAATTGTATGAATGGAAGATACCCTTTTTTAATATAAAAGCGGGTTTTTATTCTTACAAAGAAAAATTTGTGCTTACCTTTAGCATCTTCTGGTATGAAATTACCTTTCCAAAAATTCGGATAACCAACTGGGTAAACATTTCCAGATTGGCTATGCATCATACTTGGATATAATGAGTTTACGTCTGCTGTTGTTCCATTGTAAAATATTTTGTTTTCTTTACCTTTTACTAAATAGCACCACCCACCTTTATAACTTTTTCTTATGTAATCACCAGCTGTTTCAGACCCATATTCATCTGAATTTATTGTCATTTCATAAATGTTTGGCATTAAATCTTCAAATGATTCCTTACTTATAATTTTCTTATACTCGTCTAAACAACATGAACCGATTGTTAATTTGTCATTGCCTTCATTGTACATAATTTCCAATGCTTCTTTTAGAACTAAAACATCGTTTTTAATATATTCTTCTTCTTCCGGTGATATGTAACACCCCGCATATCTATATCCAGTGTATTCCATATCTAATTTTTTGTGTTTTGTTCCAAAGGATTCACCAATCTTTTTTAATGAAAAAGGAAGTAGCTTTAATGAATCACGAAACTCTATAATCTTATTGTTTATTTTGACAGTAATAGAATACCATTGACCCATGTCTGAAATGCTATAAGAAAATGTTTTGTTTTGCATTTCAGTCATAGGGATTTTCTTAAAACTAAGCCCTTCGTTATCAAGCTGTTTAAACGCTTGTTTATAATGCAATGTGTTTATTAGATAATATATTATGAAATTACCATCAAATTTAAGGTTGTGAAAATATGCTATTATGTTGCTATTCAAAGAAACTAATTCTTTGAAAAAATCGTCAATGCTATGTACTAATTTTACGTTTTCTTTGTATAATTCGCACATTCCTGCGACCCATACTTCCGTGTCTGTTTGTCCTTCGTATACGGTAGTTTCAAAGTCACATGCATATAATTTATATGTTCTAGTTTTCATGTTAATACTCGTCCATATTTAGCTGCTCTAGAGGGTCAAATGATGGCTCTGAAATATAATCATTTTTTGTTGTGGTACTTTTTCTTACATCTTCGAGAGTTATTTGCCTATTATATGACAAAATACTCATTAAAGTATATCTATCTGCATTGTATTCATCCAAGTAATACGTTACTGTTTCAATTATTGTCAATAAATCAGATATTTGTTCTATGTGCTCTTGAATATAATAGTCTAACTCTCTTGCGTCATCAATATTTGTGGTGTTTTCAACCAAGGTATCACGCCAAATATTGAGTAATACTTCTTTATCTTCTTTAATGTTAAAATATGGTACTAGCGGTGATCTAGGTCCACCAATTTTAACGTGGTGATCTTTTGCTTGTAACCAATCAACATTTTCAACACGTTCGCCAATATAATTCCATAATCTATTCGTTATTTCGGATAACTCTGAAAAGTATGCTGTGTCACCATCATCTGCATAGTCATATTGTCCTTGTTCTGCTGATAATAGTTCATTTGTTGCTTCTATCAGATTTTCAATGTCCTGTTCAGTAGGGTTTTCCGGTATAGGTGGTAAATCTCCTGCTCTTAATATAGAGCCACTTTTTCTTGCTCTATATAGTCTGTCACGCATTAACTTTCTTACATGCCTATATTCCTCTTTCGGATTCATAATAACCCCCTAGATAGAACATTCCCGGCTACTGGAAATTATTAGTAACCGGGAATGTGTTTTTGTGCTACTGGCTATTTGATAAAATTGCTTGTGTAATAGCCGAATATTATGACCGTGATGTTCTTTATTAAATTATTTTAGTTACGCCAGAGCACAAGTGATAAACTTTCTTCCTGCATAGTTTGCAGAATCACGCTTGAAAATTTTCAACTGAAATTCTTTGATACCATCTGCGAGAAGTTCTTCGTAAATGTCGAAGAAAGTATTCCAGAAGTTTGCGCTACCAGTATAATATCTGTCACCGTTTTCGGTTTCGATAACATACCGCTTGTAATCCTTGTTTTCTGCATTTTCGTTGTGGACGTTGAGCACAACAAAACCAGTAACAGTAATAAGAAAAGTATCATTATCGCCAACAACTTCGTCGAGTTTAATGGCGTCCATTACGTTCTTTGCTTTAATGCGCTCAGTTGCGGAAAGATCTCTGCTTGCAGATTCAATGGTAACAACATAATCCTTGTTCATTTTAAAATCTCCTTTTTCATTAAATGTTGTAGGTGCTTACGCCTTTGCAGGGACGGGTTTGGCAACAGACAGGAATTCATCTTCAGTGCAGGCATAAAGCTGTTCATTTTCACTCGTAGAAATAATCTCCATAAGAGTGACAGAAGAATCCTTGGTTAACTTACCGATAGCTTTGGCAATAGCCGCGTTATCTTTGTAAGTACCGGAGAGAAGAAAGGAAATTTCCTTAAATTCTCTAGTTTCTGCGTCTGCTACCAGACAATTTGCGGCGGTGGTGGTGATTGTGCGTGTGACTTTCTTCATGCTTTTCTTTCATCCTTTCTATGAAAGTATTATTTGTTGCGCTTAAAGCGCTGGAGCAAGAATCTGGAGTTGCACCAAAATTTCACGCTTTATTTCATATATTTCATATCTAAGCGTGTTTTCTACTGATTGAAATATTCTTGCGTATAGCCGGGAATTTTTCGGTATTCCCGGAAAACCGTCACGTAATATTTTTACTGGTGCGCGTTACGTGAAGAATTACGCGCGATAGGCAAGAGAGGTATCTTCAAGGCTCTTTTATTATAGCACAATCAAGAACGGAATTAATGAACAAATTGTAAACAAAGCGTGAATTATTTATAAACAATCTTTAAATGCGTCCATCCATTCCTCGCCTACCATTAGGTAGTCTTGAAGAATTTCTTCTATGGATTTGTAGTCTCTTTTTCCGTCATAAAAATCGATTATTTGATATTGACATTCTTGGATAAGATCTTCTGCTTCTTCGGGGTAATATCCTTGCTCGGAAATTAGCTTACGTTTTAGCTCCCTACGAGCTTTTCTTTGCGTCATCTGAATACCACCTTTTTAAATAAGTATACATTGTTTCCACGATAAGAAACATTAAATGCATTTTTTAATCCTTTTCTATATCTAACATTTTTGATTGCTTGAACCAAAGAAGCAGGCGGATATACTGAGGGGTCAAAAACGAGTTTAACAACCTCAAAATCTGACCAGAGAAATTCTGAAACTATTTTTCCGGCTGTTCCGTATTTCATTTTAACCTGCTCCCATGCATAATAAAGATTTAAAAATAGGGTCAAAAAACATAGTGTATTTTTTGCCATTTCTGTCAAAATCAAATATATAAAGCGTGCCGGGATATATTTGCAGGTTATATCCCGAATTAGCTTCATAAGTTTTTAGGAATTTTCTAAGGTCTAGAAAATCGTCATAGTCCATAGTTTCTACCATTCAACAATTTCACCTTCTATAACCACAATTTCTTCGTAATGATAAGGAAATCTTGCACCAAACATTTTATAAGTTTTCTTTTGGGAAATGCGGACTTTTTCAAAGACGGAATCTTTTAAATATCTAAACCTGCGATTCCGCTCTTTTTCTGTCAACAATTCTCCGGGAATTGTTGTCCATCCTGTGAAGTGGTCGTGCTTTTCAATTTTTGGGCGATAGTAGAGCATGTTTTTTCTTCCTTTCTTAGTTTGATTATTTGCTTGTTAGAATACCAGAATTTTTTCTGATATTCTAACAAGGGAATAATCCCTTGTTTCAATGACGCTTTTTTCTATGCTTGGTTCTATAATACATTTTTTCAAAAACTTCTTCATTTGCTAACATTTCTAAAATTGTTTCACAGCATGCTTTGTCAGCCTGCAAGTTTATAGCTTTGGCAATATCTGTATAACGATATTTAGACCATATGTTTTCATCTTCTTTTATTCTAGCCTGCAAAAAATCTCTTAGCTTATTAAGTGTAATTCTCATTCTAATTCACCATTCAAAAATTCGTTAAATTCCTCTTGCGTTCTAGCATTGATTAAGCGCCACATAATGTAAACGCCATAAGCGCGCTCGTTGTATTGTACAAATTTGGAAAAACTTCCTTTTTTGTATTCTTCTGTCGCTTTTTTCTGCAAGTGAATACATAATCGGTTTGCAGAATTGCATAAAAGCTCTTTTGAAGCTAGCATTTTTACACCCCTTTTTGTTTTTTAATTTTTACTGCATTTTAGCAGATTCAGCACAGGATTTTTTCTTGTGCTTGAATCCGGTAAAATACCGGATTAAAATTTCATGCGTAACTCCATCATAAAGTCTGCAATATCCTTCGGTAATCCTTCACCACAACACGGACGAATTGTGACAATAGAACGAGACCCATATCCACCGTAGTCATGCGAGAATTTTGAAATGTGTTGAACGCTTGTGTTAGTGTGTCCGTATATGATTCTTAAAAAATCAATCGTTCTTGAATTTTTAATATCAACAATCGCAATAATTGTTGAATACGAACGCAAGATATAATAACCTTGTATTGCGAACACATCTGCGCTGCAAGAGCGCAATTTTTTAATTCGCGTTAATCCGGATATATTTTTGATATTATCCGCTTTTAACGCTTCACGAAAATCTCGCAAACAGTCGTACCCAAAACTGTTCTCGGCAATCTGCTTTTCTTTAGCTATCATTTTTTGTACCCTCTTTTCATTTAATTTTCTGCATTTTAGCAGATACGAATATCGGATTTTTTCCGGTATTCGTATCCGGTAAAATACCGGATTAAATTTTTTTGTCCATAACGTCGTCACAGTAAAGACCGGAATCTGTTTTGTAAACCCTATACATGCAGTACAGGAAAGCGCCCATAAGTTCTGCAAAATTATCGCTTTCGATATAATATTCCAAGTCGTCAACTGAAGATTTGTCGCTGGATAAATCTCCATAGAAAATATCGCCGTCAGCAACACCTACGGAAAGCCATGATTCAAAGATGTTTTCATCGTTGATTTGGCGAGCTATAAATTCCATAGCCTTTACCATTTTTACGCGCTCTGCTTTGTTCATTTTTTACTTCCTCTTTTCTGTAAGTTTTTCCTGCTTTTCACAGGTTAGAATATCGGAAAATTATTCCGGTATTCTAACCCGGGAAAATCCCGGATTATTCCTCAAACCAGATTGTATATACTCTGTCAAGCACGTTCTTGTCCTGTATCATGCGAATAACAGACTCAATAGCATGATACTCCGCGAGCGCAACACTTTGAAAGCGCTTATAATCGGAGTCATGTGGTTGCTCTTTCAACATAGAATCATAGTATTTAATTCTATTATCCGCGCCGTCCTTTTGCGCTTGTAAGACGTCAAGCAATTTTAGCAAGTTTGTGTCAGGCATTTTTAGCACCATCCTTTTTTGAGTTTGTTACTTCGCATAATGAAAGCGGGTATTTTGGCATTGCGTTAGCGTATTTAATAAAATCGCTATACCGTATTTGATATCCCTGTTCATAATCGACAATGTATAAAACATTCCCGTGTTTTACGAGCTTGGGGTCGGTTTTTGCCTTGCGCATTTTTGCAACCTCTTTTCTGTATTTTTTGCCTGTATTTTCACAGGTTAGAACACCCGATTTTTTCGGGTATTCTAACCCGGGAAAATCCCGGGTTTGTGCTTTAAGCGTCTGCGTTTTCCTCTGCGTTTTCCTCTGCGTTTTCGTCTGCCTTGTACGACTTGGAATACTTGAGCCAGTCAGTCAAATCCATATACCGCTTTTGCTCAACATATTCGGCCCCTACAAGCGTCACTTTTGCTACTTCACTTTCTTTCAGCTGGGTTGAAATTGCCTTAATAAAATCGTCCTCTTTACCGGGCTTAAATTCGCCCTCTGCGCTAGCATACCATTTCCGGAAATTCCCCGATGAAAAATCCGCGATAGTTACCCATGCTTTAGTGATTTTCGACGTTCTGGTAATAATGCTGGCCATGATATAACCCTCTCTTTTCTGGTGCTATGCACCTGTAAAATCTGCTGGACAAGTGCCCATGCGAAAAAACCCAAAAAGCCCCGGATTTTTTCGTATAGGCATATGCCTATACGGAAAAGAGACAGAACACAATATTCATTTGACAATGTGCATGCCGCGCCCCAAGTGTGGACGCCCGTATATATGCCTATAGCATATATACGCCCGGGCAAGTTCAGAAAATGCGGCAGGCGCGTCTGAAAAACCCAGTATATACGCGCGCCCGGGATTTTCCTTACTCCCCATAAAAGGGTATAGTAATCCCTTGAAAAGGTTACTATTCTATTTTCGCGGCAGGCTGTCGGCCTGCCCTTGGGGTGCCCCTTCCCTCACCCTCTGACAGTAGTATAGCACAGGTTGACGGCTGCGTCAACAAGATTTTATCATGATTTTTCAAGATATATCTTATAATATTCATGACAGAATATATAGTATAGACATAATCTAGAATATTCAAGGTTATATCTATAAAACTATAGATATGACTTATAGCCCCAAATGGTTACAGTTTGGTGACGAAATAGTTACAAAAGTATAACAAACTTTAGCACTTTAGTGCGTTAAAGTTAGGGGGAACTAACCAGCCGT
>JAZRNX010000052.1:0-4176 GCA_045648365.1 Acutalibacteraceae bacterium | reverse complement strand
GAAAGTAGGGATACTATGGCAAATATATGGCACGATATAAACCCTGAGAGAATAACGCCCGAAGATTTTATATGTGTTATTGAAATTTCCAAAGGTAGCAAAAAGAAATATGAACTTGATAAGGAAACGGGATATATAATCCTTGACCGAATTCTCCATACCTCTACCCACTATCCCGCCAATTACGGATTTATTCCCCGTACTTATGGTGACGATAACGACCCATTGGATGTGCTTCTCCTCTGCTCTGAGGTTTTAGAGCCATTAACTCTCGTCAGAGCCTACCCCATAGGTGTTATTAAAATGATGGATAACGGCCGAGCCGATGAAAAGATTATCGCAATTCCCTTTAACGACCCCACATATAATAACTATAAATCCATCGGTGAATTGCCCATTCATATCTTCAATGAAATGCGCCATTTCTTTGAAGTTTATAAAAATCTTGAACACAAAACCACCGCTGTAGATGAGGTTGCAGGCAGAGAAGATTCATTGAAAATCATCGAATCCGCTATCGAAAACTACAATAAAAACTTTGCTTAACAATAAACGCCCCGAAAGTTCGGGGCGTTTATGTTATTTTTTCATTAAAAACCAAAGTACAGTCATTACCTGAAGGACCGCACTTATAATAAATATGAGGTGCAATTTGGGTAACACATAAAATGTGCTTATAATCACAAATATAGAAGCGGGTATAGCCCAAATAAGCAATGATACGGAAATAAATTGATAAAGTTTACTCCACCAACAACAACCAAGGACTAGATTAACTATCGTTGCAGCAGGTATAGCGTAAACAAAAACCTGCCAAGTAGGATAACTTTTTAAGGTTAATTCAAATACAAAGAAAAGTATTGCCGCCGATAAAAGCACCAACCCTAAAGATAAAATCGTTATTATTATCTTATTACGATGCAAAAGGGGTTTTTTAACCTCTTTATCGCTTATCATATCATCAACCGTCATACCAAAAAGCCCTGCAATAGTTGCAACCACCAATAAATCGGGAAGCCCGTCGCCCCGTTCCCATTTTGAAACCGATTTATCGGAATAATTAAGTTTTTCCGCAAGTTCAAGTTGGGTAAGTCCCGCTCTTCTTCTGTAACAAGCAAGATTATGGGAAAAGTTTTCTTTTAATTTTTCTTCTGTTATATTCATATTTTTTACCTTTTCTTCTCTACTATGAGTAGATTTTAAAATTTTGCTTAAATTTGCAGTTTACAATCGAACCCTGTCGATTTAAAAAATCACATCCCAAAAATCCTCTTGGAAGTCATTTCCTTTTTTATAAAGGTTAACTACCGTTTTACCATTTTTAAGAGCATAATTTACGGTGTTTTTGGTGCCGCCTTCAGCGCCATCATACCAAGTGAGGACATAATCACTATTATCCACCATATATCTGTTGCGGATACTGTAACAACCGCGATGATATTCTTCTGAAGTGTAAACTATCTGGTCGGCGGCGGCCAAAACCGCTTCGTACCGCGATTTCCAAGCATCTGTATATGTATCTGACTGATTTTTGAAAGGCAGAGCGCAGATAAGTTTTACAGGGCGACGGCAAACCCTTTTTAAATCAAGTACCGCTTCGGCGGCGATAATATCAAAGCCCATAGCGCCGCCTGTATAGAAGGTATAGCACTCATCATCAAAGAGGGATAACAAGGCCTCGGTCAGTTTATTTTCAAATTCTATATATTGCCTACTGCTTTTACTTAAAGGAAAAGGGAATTTAGAGGGGCGGTAACCCGTAAAACAACACACCTTAAAATTCTCTTCCACCACTCTACCCCCTTTAGAATTAAAGTTTTTTATATAATATCACACTTCTTTTCCCTCTGTCAACTTTTTCTAAAAAACAATTAAAATATACCATTTGTTTGCTTGACTTTACGCCCCCATTGGTTTATTATATGGGTAACGAAAGAACGGAAAGACGGTGTGCTTATGGACGCTATCGACCTTAAACTTATAACCCTTCTTGAAAAGAATGCCAGAACGCCTCTCAAAGAACTTGCAAAAGAGGTATATCTTTCCTCACCCGCTACTGCGGCAAGAATTGAGCGCCTTGAAAAAGAAGGTATAATTTCGGGCTACGAGGCAAAGCTGGACCTTAAGAAATTAGGTCTTCCCATAACCGCTTTTATAAATCTTGATTTAGACCCCAAGAGCAAGCCCACCTTCTACCCCTTCATCTGCTCTCATCCCAATGTGCTTGAGTGCAATTGTGTTACGGGCAGATATTCACAGCTTATTAAGGTTGCCTTCGATAGCACCGAGGCCTTAGATACCTTTATAGGCGAGCTCAACGCCTTCGGTCCCACCGAAACGCAGATTGCCTTCTCAACCCCTAAACCGCATAGCAGCGCCCGTATTGAAGAAATTTTAAATATAGAAGCCGAAGAATAAATTTCTTTCGCTTGGATAATAATAAACGGGGGTAAGGCCAAAGGTCTTGCCCTTTTTTAAAGAGGTTATAAAATATGAGAAAAACTAAAATTGTATGTACCGTAGGCCCCGCCTGCAACAACAAAGAAACCCTTAAGCAGATGTATTTTGCGGGTATGAATGTGGCTCGTATTAACTGCTCTCACGGCGACAAAGAGAGTTTAAAAGAAACCATCGCCCTTATTAAAAGTGTCCGTGAAGAACTTAACGCCCCCATAGCCATAATGCTTGATACCAAAGGTCCTGAATATAGAATCAAAACCTTTAAAAATGATAAGGTGTTTTTAAAGGACGGGGATACCTTCACCTTTACCGCCCGTGAAATTGAGGGCGATAGTACCGCCGTTTCGGTTTCCTATAAAAACCTTGCCCGTGAACTGACGGTAGGTGACACCATTCTTTTAAATAACGGACTTCTGATTTTCAAAGTCAAAGAAATTAAAGATGATGATGTTATCTGTGATGTAATTACAGGTGGCGAGCTTTCTAACCGCAAGAGCATGAGTTTCCCAGGTAAAGTACTCAAACAGAAATATTTAAGCGAACAGGATAAGGAAGATATATTAATCGGCATTAAAGAAGAGGTTGAATTTATAGCCTGTTCTTTTGTTTCGTCAAAACAAGACCTTCTTGATATAAAGGAATTTATAAAACAGAACACCGATTTATCCATTGATTTAATCGCTAAAATTGAAAATCGCTCGGGCGTACTCAATATTGAGGAAATTTGCTCCGAATGTGACGGAATTATGGTAGCCCGCGGTGATATGGGCGTGGAAATCCCCTTTGAAGAGCTTCCCGCTATTCAGAAAAAACTTATCACCAAATGTCGATTACTCGGTAAACGAATTATTACTGCTACCGAAATGCTGGAATCTATGATTCATAATCCCCGCCCTACGAGAGCGGAAATCAGCGATGTTGCAAATGCAGTTTATGACGGTACAAGCGCAATTATGCTTTCGGGTGAAACCGCTGCGGGAAAATATCCCGTGCTTACGGTGGAAACTATGTCCAAAATCGCAGAGCAGACCGAGGAAAACATCAACTATAAAAAGCGATTTTATTCCACGGATTTTGAGATTAAAAATGTTGCCGATGCGCTTTCCCATTCGGCCTGCGCTATGTCCATAGATATCAAGGCCAAAGCCATTGTGGTTTGCTCTCTTTCGGGAATTACCGCAAGAATGGTATCCCGTTTCCGTTCCCCCGTGGATATTATAGGTCTTACCGTTCACGAAAGAACTTGGAGAAAACTCTCGCTCTCTTGGGGCGTTACCCCCGTTATGAGTGAGATTTATAAGTCCACCGACGTTCTTTTCTATACGGCAGAAAACGTAGCCAAAGAGCGACTTGGACTTAATAAGGGCGATAAAATCGTTATTACAGGCGGCACTACCGACGGAATAACAGGAAATACAAACCTTATTAAAATTGAAACTATATAAAAAATACGGGTGGCTTCTGCCGCCCGTATTTAATTTTGTTTTATCGGGTTTTAAAACCCGCCCTTTGTTGTTTTAGAAAATAGCAAAAAACTCTTGCCGTAGTATGTTATAATAGGTATAATAAAATTAAGTAATTATCCGTAAGGGCGGTGAAGATATGGCAGGTAAAAAAACTCCCGATAGATTAGCGGGCGGATTCGAATATTTCAAAATCTCACAAGATAAAAGAAGTGAAGATTATCCTTGCCATTGGCACGATTTTTACGAATTT
>JAZRNX010000051.1:0-14438 GCA_045648365.1 Acutalibacteraceae bacterium | reverse complement strand
TGAATTTTAACATAAGATATATAATATATTATTATTAAGAAAAACTCAACTGTTTTTTGCAAAACGGAGGAATATTTATGAAACAGTACAAAGTAGGTATTATTGGTGCAACAGGAATGGTAGGTCAGAGATTTGCTCTCTTACTTGCCGACCACCCGTGGTTTAATGTTACTACTCTAGCAGCAAGCGGAAGAAGCGCCGGAAAAACCTATGAAGAGGCAGTAGAAGGTCGTTGGGCTATGACCGACCCAATTCCCGAAAACCTCAAAGAATTGAAAATCTATGACGCGGTAAAGGATATGGAAACCGTAGCGGCTTCCGTTGATTTTGTTTTCTGCGCCGTTGATATGAAGAAGGATGAAATCAAAGCCCTTGAGGAAGCATACGCTAAACTTGAATGTCCCGTTGTTTCCAATAACAGCGCTCACCGTTTCACCCCCGATGTTCCTATGGTTATTCCCGAAATCAATGATAACCATCTCGATGTTATTGCTTCTCAAAAAATGCGTCTTGGAACCAAAAAGGGCTTTATTGCCGTTAAATCCAACTGCTCACTTCAAAGCTATGTTCCCGCCATATTCCCCCTCGATAAGAAGTTTGGCGTAGATAAATGCCTCGTTTGCACCTATCAGGCAATTTCGGGCGCAGGTAAGACCTTTGAAAGATGGCCCGAAATGGTGGATAATGTTATCCCCTTCATCGGCGGCGAAGAAGAAAAGAGTGAGCGTGAGCCCCTTAAAATCTGGGGTGAAGTTAAGGACGGAGAAATCGCCCTTGCCGATAGTCCTAAATTCACCGCTCAATGCCTTCGTGTTCCTGTTTCTGACGGACATATGGCGGCAGTTTTCGTTTCCTTTAAAAACAAACCATCTAAAGAAGAAATTCTTAAAGTTTGGGAAGAATTTTCCGGCGTTCCTCAGGAACTTGATCTCCCCCATGCTCCAAAGCAGTTCCTTAACTACTTCACCGAGGATAATATGCCTCAGACCAAGCTTAACCGCAATCTTGAAGGCGGTATGGCAGTTTCTGTTGGCCGTCTTCGTGAAGATACTCAATATGACTATAAGTTTGTATGCCTTTCCCATAATACTCTCCGTGGCGCAGCAGGCGGAGCAGTTTTACTTGCAGAGCTTCTTTGCGCAAAGGGTTATATGGATTAAATCCAATAATTTATAAAAACTTAAAGGGGTTGTTCTTATGAAAAACAGAATTTTTACAGGCGCCGCTACCGCTCTTGTAACTCCAATGAACAGTGACGGAAGTGTAAATTTCACTCGCCTTTCCACCCTTGTTGACGAGCAGATAAAAGGTGGCATTGATGCCCTCGTTATCTGCGGAACTACAGGCGAAAAATCAACCCTAAGATATGATGAGCACGTAAAGGTAATTGAGGATTCGGTTAAGGCCGCCAAAGGCCGCGTACCTATTATTGCGGGTACAGGAAGCAATGATACGGTTTACTCCGTAGAGCTTTGCTCCGATGCTGAAAAGGCGGGTGCCGATGCCTTTTTGATGGTTGCCCCCTACTATAACAAAACCTCTCAAGCAGGTCTTGTTGCGCATTATAACTATATTGCAGACAGAGTTAATAAGCCGATTATACTTTATAATGTTCCTTCCCGTACGGGCGTTGCAATTAAGCCCGAAACCTATAAAGAACTTTCTAAGCACCCAAATATCGTTGCCACAAAGGAAGCTAACGGTGATTTATCCTCAGTAGCTCAAACCAAGTATCTGTGCGGTGACGAGTTGGATGTTTATTCGGGTAATGACGACCAGACAATACCTATAATGTCTCTTGGCGGAATCGGTGTTATTTCGGTACTTTCCAATATTGCCCCTCGCGTTATGCACGATATGTGTGAAGCGTATTTTAAGGGTGATATTGACCGTGCTCGTGAGCTTCAGGTTAAACATACGGGACTAATTAACGCCCTTTTCAGTGATGTTAACCCCATTCCCGTTAAAGAGGCAATGAATATATTGGGAATGGATGTCGGTCCTTGCCGACTTCCCCTTTATCCAATGACTGACTCTTTAAAGGAAAACCTTAAAAACAAACTCATTGAATGTGGCTTTGAGCTATAGAATGTAAACCAAAGAATTTGGATGTGAAAAAACGATGATTAAAATATTGCTTGTCGGCGCATGCGGGAAAATGGGTCAGAATGTGGCATCTTGTGTTTCCGAAGATAAGGACACACAAATTATCTGCGGCGTTGACGCTTTTAAAAAAGAACTTTCCTTCCCCGTTTTATCCGATTTTAACGAGGTTAGCGTAAAGCCCAATGTAATTATTGATTTCTCAAATGTTTCCGCTCTTGACGGACTTCTTGCCTATGCGGTGCGTGTGGGTGTACCCTGTGTTTTAGCAACAACGGGTTATTCTCCCGAACAGATAGAGAAAATCAAGGAGACCTCAAAGAAAATACCTGTTTTCTTTACTGCTAATATGTCACTGGGCGTAAATCTTATTTGCTCACTCGCTAAAAAGGCGGCGGCGTTTTTAGGCACGGACTTCGATATCGAAATCATCGAAAAGCACCATAACCAGAAGCTTGATGCACCTTCGGGTACCGCTTTAATGCTTGCAAATGCGATTAATTCGGAGTTTGATGATAAATATAACTACGAATATGACCGCCACTCAAAAAGGCAAAAGCGCCCTCAAAATGAAATCGGTATTCACTCCGTAAGAGGCGGCACCATTGTTGGTGAACACGATGTAATTTTCGCAGGCTGCGATGAGGTTATAACCATTTCTCATAGCGCATACTCAAAGCAGGTATTTGCCGCAGGCGCAGTAAAGGCCGCGAAGTTCATATATGATAAACCCGCAGGTCTTTACGATATGAACGATATTTTAGGAATTGAATAATTAATATAAAATCCTCGGTGAACTTCACCGAGGATTTTTGTCTTATTTACTTAAATATTCATCTATAGCCTTGGCGGCGGTTTTACCCGCTCCCATAGCCGAGATTACGGTTGCGGCGCCCGTTACGGCATCGCCCCCTGCAAAGACGCCTTCTTTTGAAGTAATGCCATCTTCATTAACCACTATACCGCCGCGGGAATTAACAGTGAGTCCCTCGGTGGTATTTTTAATTAAGGGATTAGGCGAAGTGCCGATGGCGATTATGACCGCGTCTACATCTAAAGTAAATTCAGAGTTTTCTACGGGCACCGGACGGCGTCTGCCTCTCTCATCGGGCTCGCCGAGCTCCATTTCAATACACTCGATACCCTTTACAAAACCGTATTTACTATCGGTTTTATCTTCGTAACCTAAAATCTTTACGGGGTTACAAAGGAGTTTGAAATCAATGCCTTCTTCTATGGCGTGTTCTACCTCTTCCTTACGGGCGGGGAGTTCATCCATAGAACGTCTATAAACAATATAAACCTTTTCGGCACCAAGGCGAAGAGCAGTTCTTGCGGCATCCATAGCCACGTTACCGCCGCCTACAACGGCAAACTTACCGCCTTTAATAATGGGTGTGGCAGAATCATCAAGATATGCCTTCATAAGATTGCTACGGGTTAAAAACTCATTGGCGGAATAAACACCCTTGAGGGATTCGCCCTCAATTCCCATAAAATTGGGAAGACCTGCGCCCGAGCCGATAAATACGGCCTTATATCCCATATCAAAAAGCTCATCAACAGTAAGTGTTTTACCGATAACTACATTAGTTTGTATATCTACACCTAGTTTTTCGAGAGTTTCTACCTCTTTTTTAACAATAGATTTAGGCAAACGGAATTCAGGGATGCCGTAAACCAAAACGCCACCTGCGGTATGTAGTGCTTCAAATACTGTTACATCATAACCTTTTTTAATAAGGTCACCCGCACAGGCAAGTCCCGAAGGACCAGAGCCAACCACAGCTACCTTCTTACCATTGCTTACAACTTTTTTGGGGGCATTTTTACTGTTTTCGTTATGCCAATCGGCAACAAAACGCTCAAGACGGCCAATACCGACGGGCTCAAATTTAATGCCCATTGTGCATTTGCTTTCACACTGCCGCTCTTGTGGACAAACTCGACCGCAAACTGCAGGTAAAGAAGATGATTTTGATATAGATTCATAAGCGCCTTCAAAGTTGCATTCTCGTATTTTAGAAATAAAATCGGGAATATCAATATTAACGGGGCAACCGCTGACACAGGGTGCATTTTTGCAGTTAAGACAACGACTTGCTTCGGCTACCGCAATTTCCTCGGTGTAGCCCAAGGTTACTTCTTTAAAGTCTTTGGCTCGTTCCTTAGGGTCTCTTGTGGGAATTTCGTTCTTTTGAGGTATTAAAGCCATTATTTAACCTCCTTCGAGAACAAATTGCAGGTTTCTTCGTAAGCGTGACGCTCGAAATCTACATAGGTTTTGCCTCTTGACATTGCCTCGTCAAAATCGACCTCATATCCGTTGAAATCGGGACCGTCAACACAGGCAAATTTAGTTACTCTTTTGCCATCTTGATTTAGAGTTAATCGGCATCCGCCGCACATACCTGTTCCATCAATCATAATAGGATTCATAGAAACCGTAACGGGAACGCCGTAAGGTCTTGCGGTTTCTACTACGAATTTCATCATAACGAGAGGACCAATGGCAATAATCATATCGAAACTTTCACCGTTTTTGAGAAGATTTTCAAGGGGCATACAAACATTACCTTTATCTCCGTAAGAGCCGTCATCTGTCATAAGGAAAAGGTTATCGGAAAGAGATTTAAATTCGTCCTCTAAAATAACAAGGTCTTTATTTCTAAAACCTATAATACTTGTAACCTCAGATGCCTGTTCTTTTAAAGCGGATGCTACAGGCATAGCAATAGCGCAACCGACACCGCCGCCGATGATACACACTTTTCTAAGCCCTTCAATATGGGTAGCAGTACCAAGAGGTCCCACGAAATCCTGTAGGTAATCCCCTGCTTCTTTTTGAGCGAGTTTTTTAGTGGTAGCACCTACCACTTGAAAAATTATTTTAACGGCACCGCTTACCTTATTTACACCTGCAACAGTAAGAGGGATTCTCTCCCCTTCTTCGTCAACCCTTAAAATAATGAACTGACCTGCTTTGGCTTTTGCGGCCACCAAAGGTGCTTCTATTTCCATTTGAATAACGGTAGATTTTAAAGTTTTTTTGCTGAGTATCTTGTACATAGAATCCTCCGATTCTTTAGGTTAAAAAATATTATACCACCTTTATCAGTCTAATGCAACCAAACTTTATGTAAAAAATAAATCCGCACAGATGATAAAATCTGTGCGGATTTAACTGTAAATTAATCTTCTTTACTGAAATTGTCTTTATCTACGCCGCAAAGTGGGCAAACAAAATCATCGGGAAGGTCCTCAAATTTTGTTCCTGCGGGTATATCGTTTTCGGGAGAGCCGACCTCTTCATCGTAAACCCATCCGCAAACATCGCATACATATTTCATTTTTTGCACCTCCATTTATTTAGACAGCTCTTCCGCTAAAGCGTCGAGTTGCTTTTTATTTTCATCAGTTAAGGCAGAATTTAGGGTAACCGAATTCTCCGCAAAGGTTAAATTCTTAGCAGTTTCTAATCTTTGCTTCATTATTTTGGTAGCCATAGGCGCCCAACTGCCATTTTCAATAAAGCCAACGGTTCTTCCCGAGAAATTACGCTCGGTGAGTTTTCCTATAAACTCGCGCATAAAGGGGAAAATATCGGCGTTATATGTGGTGGTAGCCAATACGGTTTTGCTAAACTTAAAGGCATCTGCCACCGCTTCGTACATATCGCTTCTTGCAAGGTCATAAATTTTGACATTACAATTCAGTTCTTTTAGACGGTTATACAAATATTCTGCCGCTTTTTTAGTATTCCCATAAATTGAAGTATATGCAATTAAAATGCCATCTTCTTCGGGGGTGTAACCTGCCCAAGTTGTATATTTCTCAATATAGTAATCTAAGTTTTCGGTAAGTACAGGTCCGTGCAAGGAACAGATTTTTTCAATATCTAAATTTGCAGCCTTTTTAAGAAGTGCCGTAACCTGAGCGCCGTATTTTCCTACAATACCAATATAATATCTTCTGGCTTCATCTAACCATTCTTCGTTGCTATCTGTGCCAAATTTCCCGAAGGCATCGGCAGAGAAAAGCACCTTGTCAAAACTATCGTATGTGAGGATAACCTCAGGCCAATGCACCATAGGCGCAGTAATAAAGGTAAGATTATGTTTGCCAAGAGTCAGGCTATCCCCTTCACCTACCACTATTCTTCTATCGGCAAAATCCGTTCCAAAAAAGTTTTGGCACATAGTGAAAGCCTTATTTGATGCCACTATCTGACACTTTGGATATTTATTTGCGAAATTAAATATATTTGCCGAATGGTCGGGCTCCATATGTTGAACTATAAGATAATCAGGACTCCTGCCATCTAAAACCGCATCAAGATTTTCGCTCCACTCATTAAAGAAACGAGCTTCAACCGTATCTACTACCGCGATTTTTTCATCTATGATAACATAGGAATTATAAAAAATTCCGCTTTTCACTTTGTATAGGCCCTCAAATAAATCTATATCAAGGTCTTTTACTCCTACATACTTTATATCATTTGTTATATTCATACTTTTTTCCTTTCGGAGATAATGTAATAATTATACCCGAAAACAATAAAAATTTCAATAGAAAAGTGGGTAACACAAAAGGTGTTACCCACTTTTCTATTTGCAATCATTATTTTTATAGATATCACAAATTATTCTTTGAGTTTTAAGAACTTCTTCACCGCTGATTTCAAGGGGAATTTCACCCGCTATGCTTTTATAAAAACGGTCTATCTGTATGGCGTGTTGATATCCCCAATACTCCTTACCGTCTTTATATATAACAATTTTCTGGGGCTCGTTTTTGACTGTTTCCACCGTTCCATCACTATAGGTAATGACAACATCTTCGTAGGAAAGTTTAACTCTGCCGTTTTCACAACAAAGACGAATTTCAATAGGCTCGTTTATAGCGTAATTATTCATAGCAAAAAACGATATCAATGCACCGTTTTTATATTTAATAAGACCTTCACCCGTATCCTCAACTACCATATGTTTGTGATTGCGATTGTGAAGTGATGCTTCTACACTTTCTATTTCGCTATCCACAAACCAATTTGCTAAATCAATAGAGTGAATTGCCTGGTCAATTATAACTCCGCCGCCCTCTTTTTCCCAAGTGCCTTTCCAATCGGAAGAAGAATAATAATCATCGGGGCGGGTCCAGGTAAGCATTGTGCTACCGCTCTTTACAGCGCCTAGTTTACCGTCCTTTATCCGTTCTTTCACAAGTTGTGAAGGGGTATTGTAGCGGCATTGAAAAATGATGGCATATTTTAAATCCAGTTCTTTTGCCATTTTCACGGTTTCTTCTGCAGACTCAAAATCAATACTCATTGGCTTTTCACAAATAACATTTACACCGCTTTTTAAAGCCGCTTGAGAAACTTTAGTATGAAGATAATGCGGTAAGCATATATGAACTGCATCGAGTTTTTCGCACTTTAACATTTCCTCATAATCGGTGTAATATTTTACTCCGTATTTTTCCGCCGCAGATTTTGCCACATTCTCTTTATTATCGCATACTGCCGCAAGTTCAACATAATCAAGGGCTATAATGGCCTCAATATGTCTTGGTGAAATGTTTCCGCAACCTATAACTGCTGCTTTAAATTTTTTCATTTGAATCCTACCTATTTAATATATCTATTACCATCTTTAATTCTTCGGGTTTTACTCTATCGGGTTCATTACCGTTTATAACACAATCGGCAAAATACTCAATTTCGTTATAATAAGCGCTACCGCTAGGTATAGAAATATCACCTTCAACAGACGATGTGCTTTTAAGGTCTATAATTTTACCGTCTGACTCATAAATCTTAAATCCGCCATCCTCCATAGAAACAATGGCTTTTTCAAACTGGAACTTAAACTCCATTTTAAAGGGATATGGCACATTATACCAAGAAGCATCCGCAGTAATGGAAAAATCACCGAAATTATAAACATTATTCATATAGTAATTATCAGCCAATTTTACTTTAACATTGTTATCAACTGTGGGTTTGCCAAAAAGATAAACCATAAAATCAAGGTCGTGAATATGCAAATCAAAGGGCACAAGACCACTACGCTCAGGGTCAGTATACCAATTATCCCATGACCATTTGGGATAAGAGCCCAACCGTGACATACTACCCGATAATAATTTTCCATAACGCTTATCCTCATAAACTTCTTTTATGAATTCATATTCGGGCCAGAAACGAAGCACCTGAGCCACCATAAATTTGACTCTGTTTTCTTTTGCGGTATTATAGATTAAATCAATATCTTCTTTTTTTAAAGAAATGGGCTTTTCACAAATTACATTTATACCTTTTTTAAGGCATTTTAAAGCAAATTCAGTGTGTAAAAATGTAGGAAGACAGATATCAATTATATCAAATTGTTCACTTTGGAGCATTAAATCAAAATCGGTATAATGCTTTTTAGAAGGGTGCATATTTAAACGCTCTTCACGAATATCGCAAATACTCGTAAGCTCTGCTTTTTCGTATTTATCCCACCCCTTTATATGCTCTGTGCTGATACCACCTACACCTACTAAACCAACCTTTAACATAATCTTATTCCTCCATCATTCTTGTAAGAAACTCTTTTGCGTAGCGAATATCTATTAACTGTTGTTCACCGCTTATTTCTCTTTCAATGGTAACAAAAGAATCGTAACCTATTTCTTTGAGTTTCTTAAAAAGGGCTTTGAAATCCACCTTACCCTCACCTATACGGGTTTCTCGGCCCAGTTCTTTTCCGTTAGTTGGATAAAGTCCGTCTTTAGCGTGAATATTGCGAACATACCTGCCGAAAACATCCAAAGCGTCAACAGGATTTGCTTTACCGTAAAGGATTAGATTTGCAGTATCAAGATTAACACCTAAATTATCTGCGCCAACCTCTTCGAAGCAACGAAGCATCGCAGTGGGTGTTTCCTGCCCTGTTTCAAAAAGAATCCACTGCCCCTTGTTTTTAGCGTATTCCGCAACCTCGCGAATTGCATCGCACATAGGTTTAAACTGCGGGTCGTTTGGATTCTCGGGTATAAATCCCATATGGGTTGCAATATCGGTTACACCTAATTTTTCGGCAAAGTCACAGCCCTTCTTCAGTTCATTAACTCTTGTTTCTCTATATTCTTCAGGCAAAAGGCCTAAGGTTTCAGGGCCTTCATAGAAATTCCATACGGCAGGACCGCTCCATCCGCACCAAACGGCTGAAATTTCTACTTCATATTTTTTTGATAATTCCCTTATAAACTCTGCGTTTTCTTTAGTAAGCAAATCCATATTCCAGCAACAAAGCTGACAACTACCAAATCCGTTTTTGTTCTGGATTTTGAATTTTTCCTCAATAGTTTCTACAGAATTAAAAATAATAAGATTGCCTATTTTCACAAAATCTCCTCCAAAAGTATTGAATAGTTCACAATTTTATGATAATATATTGACATAGGTAGCAGTTGAATTATTTTTACCTAAATTTGATAAATATTGACTTTTGTGAGGAAACAATGAAAAGTCCTACCAATAAAGAATTATTTCCCGTAGTTTACGGAGAAAAGCCTGTTCGCGCCCTTCACGTTCATCAAGGCGACTCTTATTTATGCTTTTCTGAACACTGGCATGAAAGATTAGAACTTTTACGAATAAATGAAGGTACTCTCGACTTAAAACGGGGTGAAGAATCTACCATTCTCAAAAAAGATGAAATCGGAATTATTTGTTCCGAACAACTTCACCGTGGTGTTGCTGGAAATGAAGGCGCAGATTATGATGTTTTAATGTTTGATGTAAGTTATTTTCTTAATTCTACTGTTCCCTCATTTAAATATCTCGAACCACTTGTTAATTTCACTGCTATATTCAATATTAAGACTGATAACGAGGAAGTTATCAAATCTTTTGATAAGCTATACAGCATGTGTACCATGGGAAAAAGCCATTCCCTTCTTATAATTGCTACCGTTTATGAACTTTTAGGGCTTTTATGGGAAAACTGCCTTTTAAGCTTTAAAAAGAACCCTTCGCCCTCCGATATAAAATTCGGCAAGGTTATTGAATACATAAACCAGAACTTTAAAAATAAGATTTCAGTGGAAAATGTAAGCCGTGAGTTCGGCTATAACAAGTCATATTTCTGCCGAAAATTCAAGGAAATCACAGGCGCAAATATTATGAAATACATACTGATTTTGCGCCTTGAAGAATCTATAAAAATGCTCAAAGAAACAGAGGAAAGTATTACTGATATTTGCGAAAAATGTGGGTTTGGCGATTTTCCATACTACTGCCGAAGCTTTAAAAAGCACTATGGCAAAACTCCCCGCGAATATCGAAAATCTACAAAACAAAACAACTAATCATAGGATGGTAATTTTATGGCATTTATTAACTATATTACCTTAAAAGAAACTACTTCAGAAGCCACTATACACGGTGAAAAATCCGTATCCGTACTACCTTTTATATGTCAACCAGATTTTTTGGCTTGTCCACTGCATTGGCACGAGTTTATGGAAATTTCCAGAATTACAAAAGGCACTTTACTTTTTAAACGCGGTAATGATGATATCGTTTTAAAAGAAGGAGATGCTGTTATCTGCTGTCCCGAACAACTGCACTATGGCGTCGCGGGTTCTGATGGCGTATCCTATTTTACCATCAAATTTGATATTAAAAATCTTCTCAATCAAACAAAAGCATCTCCCATATATCTTGAAAGTCTAATGAACTTCACCACCGTTTTCGAGCCCAAAACCAACGACCCTGAAATAATAAATGTGCTTGATGAAATATATTCACTTAATAAAAGCAATACTAATCCTCTAATAATAATTGGAAGACTATATGTGCTTATAGGACTTTTTTATGATAAATGTTTAGCATCATATAAAATTCCATCCCAAGCTGATATTAAATTTACAGAAGTTTTAAAATATGTTAATGAACACTTCCTTGATAAGATTTCATCAAAATCGGTAAGTGAAATGTTTAATTATAACGAATCCTATTTCTGCCGCAAATTCAAAAGCGTTACCGGTACTACCATAATGAACTATATTCTAATTTCCCGACTCGACTATGCTAAAAAACTTCTAGGAGAAAGCAAAGAAGATATATCTGTGGTTGCAGCAAAATCAGGATTTTCTGATGTGGCTTATTTCTACCGCAGTTTCAAAAAGCAATACAAATATACCCCCTCAGAATACCGCAAACGCTTTAAACAAAACAAAAAATAACTCTCGGAGAGATTTATGAATATACATTTTTTAACCCTTGGTTGCAAGGTAAATCAATATGAATCTGCCGCTTTGGGTGAACTGTTTTCACAAAACGGATATACTGTAAACAGTGACGAAAAGGCGGATATAATCATTGTAAATTCCTGTACGGTTACCGCTGAAAGTGACCGAAAGACAAGACAACTTATAAGAAAACAAAAGAAACTCTACCCAGATGCAATTGTGGTACTTACGGGCTGTATGGCACAGGCATTCCCTGAAAAGTCCACAGATATTCCAGAGGTGGATATAATAGCAGGAAACCGCGATTCCGAAAAGATTTTAACGCTATTAGAGGAATATTTGAAAAATCGCGAAAGAATCTGCTATACCCCAAAACACGAAACGGGCGATAAATATACTACGCCTTCTATTTCTGCATTTCCCGAAAGAACAAGAGCATATATGAAAATTGAGGATGGCTGCGATAGATTTTGTTCCTATTGCATTATCCCCTATGCCCGAGGCCGAGTAAGGTCAAGAGATATTGAGGATATTAAAGAAGAGGCCTTACGCCTCTCAAATAACGGATTTTGCGAAATTGTTCTTGTAGGCATAAATCTTTCTGCATTCGGTAAAGATACCGAACTTAATCTTTGCGATGCAGTTGATGCGGTTAGCGAAATCGAGGGTATAAAGAGAGTCCGTCTCGGCTCATTAGAGCCCGACCACATTACCGACCATATGCTCGAGAGATTTAAAAAACAAGAAAAATTCTGCCCTCAATTTCATCTTTCTTTACAATCGGGTTGTGATGCTACACTCAAGCGAATGAACAGACACTACGATAGTGCTTTTTATTTAGATTTAATAACCCGAATAAGAAATATATTCCCAGATGCTTCAATTACCACCGATATTATGGTCGGCTTTGCGGGTGAAACCGAGGAAGAATTCAAGGAAAACCTTGCTTTCGCCAAAAAAACGCAATTTGCAAGGACCCATATATTTGCTTATTCAAGACGAAGCGGTACTGTTGCTGACGCGCTTCCAAATCAGGTTACAAGTGCCGAAAAGCAACGCCGAGCAAAACTTATGGCCAAGGTAACAGGGAAAAGCGAAGCTGAGTTTTTGAAGAACCTCCAGGGAAAAACCTTATCTGTCTTATTCGAAACCGAGAAAAACGGTATTTATGAGGGCTATACCAAAAACTATTCCAGAGTAGAGGTTAAATCAAAGGAAAATATCTCAGGAAAAATTTTAGATGTTAAAATTCTCGGTAGCGACAACGAAAAGTGTTTTGGCGAAATAGTATAAAAAATCGGTTGGCTAAATGCCAACCGATTTTATTTTATCTTTTAAATTTAAGGGTTACTACTTCGTAGTTGGAAACGGGAATTTTAACGGTGTTACCGTTAAAATCGAGTTTTTCGAGTTCATTTTCAAGCATATCGCAAAGGTATGCTTCCTTGAAGCCATCGGCTACGGTAATATTTGTTTTCACCTTGCCGCCGAAAGCATCATAGAGGCGAACAATCATATCATCGCTTTCTTCTGCCTTCTTAACCGTTTCAATAACGATATTTTTCTTATCGGCAGAAACAAGCGAGAACTCCTCTGCCATATTACCGCTATTTTCACCGATTTCCATAAAGGAAACGGGTTGGTTAAGCATATAACCCTCTTTAACTACATCGCCCTCGCGGAAATCACCGCTATGGGGAAGAATTGAATAGGTAAAGATATGTCTGCCAACATCACTGTTGGGATTAGGCCAAACACCGCATTTAAGCATAGTGAGTTTAAGGACGTTTTCCTCAACACTGTAACCATACTTACAGTCATTAAGAATGGCGACGCCGTATCCGCTTTCTGACATATCAACCCACTTATGAGCGCTGATTTCGAACTTGGCCTCTTCGAAGGAGCCGTTAGCGGTTGTAGGACGCTCGATGTTACCGAACTGAATATTGCAGGTAACGCTATCCGAATTGATATCAAGTGGGAATGCCGCCTTAACAAGTATCTGATGCTGTTGCCAGTCGATATCGTTATCAATATCAATTCTTCTGTTATGCGAATAGAGCCAGATATTCTGGGTAATGGTTGATTTCAGATACTTTTGAACAACCTTGAAGCCTGCGCGGCTACCGTCGAAAACAGGGGTGATTTCAGCATCGGAATCAATGGTCCACTGCTTTTGCTTATAGAAGTCACTGATTTCCCAGTTTTCATAGTTTCGGGGCCTATCTTCAAAGGTTTGGATTTCGTTGGCAGGACCTGTAAACACCTCACGGTCGTTAACCTTATCATAGAGGCGAGAAATTCTACCCGCTTTATCAAGGGTCATTATGTAATATTCATTTTCTGCCGTAAGACCATCAATTTTAACAAGGCAGGATTTATCTATTTCCTTAATAACCTTATAACCCATAGAGGGAATAAGACCTGTTTCATAGGTTTTGCCATCATATTTAACAAGACCCTCGCACTCTATACCCATGGGATTATAAACTAACATACCGCCCCTGGTATTAATATTTTTAGCAATAGCGGCAAGTTTTTCTTTTTCAACGCCCTTATAGAACTCTTCGAGCTCGGCGTAATCCTTATCGGTGCCTTCATAAACGGAGGCGATTGAAGAACCGGGAAGAATATCGTGGAAATGGTTATGAAGCACCTTTTTCCAAGCCTTATCAATTCCCTCGCTATCATAGCTACCGCCTAAATAGAGGTCTGTAAAGGATAGTGCTTCGGCTCTTTGTAAACCGAACTCAGATTTGCGGTTGCCGCGCTTAACAGAAGCTGCTGAAGTATATGTACCTCTATGAAATTCAAGATACATTTCCCCTGTCCACTTGGGAGTTTTGCGAAGCTTCTTGCAAGATTCATCGAACTGCGCTTTTACCCTTTCAATATGATTGTGAAGAGTATCCATTTTAGCTACGGGCATACCGGGTATACCCTTTTCAAGTCGGCGATAATTTTCGAGCATTTCCGCGGTAGGTCCGCCGCCGCCATCGCCGAATCCGTAGGTCAAGAGCGTCTCGTTTGAATATGCTTTTTGCTTGTAACGGTGGTAACAACCCTTAACCTGCGTGGGATTTATCTGA
>JAZRNX010000050.1:0-24552 GCA_045648365.1 Acutalibacteraceae bacterium | reverse complement strand
CAGAAACCGCCGTTGCCACAATAGGCACAACGGCGGTGTTTTCGCAGGTGGATTGGCGTCTTGTTATTTCCGCTTCGATGCTTTCGGGCGTATTATCCTTACTTATCTCAGTTAAGGGACTTCCCGAAGTACAATTTAATTAGTTTCTATTAATTTAGAATTTTGGTAATAGTGGGCAAGAATTTCTTCCATATTCTTGCCCTCTTTTGCCATTAAATTCGCTCCGTTTTGACTCATTCCTACTCCGTGACCGTAACCTCTTACTATAAAGGTATACATTCCGTCGGCGAAACTCACTTGAAAAGAGGATGAACGCAATTCCAGAGCTTCGCTAACAGCGAAACCGGAAACGGTTTTACCGTTTATATCAATCTCTGTGACAGTTCCTGCATCACTTGTTTTTGGGTTACTGAATATATTGTTATCCCCCGATGTATCAGCAAGATGGGATAGTTTTGCCTTTAAATCCTCGGCAGAAAAGGAATTTACCGAAAGATAGGTTTCTGCAAGTTTATCACCGCTGCTATCAACCGAAACAAGATAAGGCAGATGTGTTCCCCAAACATTTTTGCTTTCCTCTGTAACACCTGAAGATATAGCGTGATAAACGCTTAAAATTACTTCTTTATCGTATGTTAAAGCAAGACCTTGCACCGATAAAATGGCGTTTTCTATTTTTTGTTCGTATTCGTCGGCTTTTTCGCCCCATTTTTCACGGGCGGCGGCTCTTGTTATAAAGCTCTGGTCAGTTTTATGGTCGGTGGAAATATCATATTCGCGTCCATTCTTTTCCGCCTCGTTTTTTCGATACAGAGCAAAGGTGTATGCAGCAACAGCTTGTGCTTTTAAAGCCTCAGTTTCATAAAGGGCAGGCATTTCTGCCGCCACTACACCGAAGATATATTCACTGGATTTTATTTCGGTTATGCTGTTTGTAGCAGTATCAAGAAGTTTAAATTTTTCAGCCTTTACGATAGTTTCTTTTTTTACGGTTTCATCTCTTACTCCCGTTTCTATGGGACTTTCGTTTCCCTTTATTGCGAAGATGGGAATAAGCAACATTGAGCAGATAATACACAGTCCTGAAATTAAAACAGATTTCATTTTAAACCTCACTTAAATATTGACTTTTATGGATTTCCCTATTACACTAATATATATGTAATGTAAAAACATAAAATACTTTTTGAAGGTGTAAAATGAAATATAAATATATACTTACTCTGTTTTTTGTTTCCTTAGGTTTGGCTTTGGGCCTTCGCACCTATGAGATAGTTGCTCTTACGGATTCTGCTACGGGATTTGTTGAAAGTGATATGAAAACGGCGGCTAGGGTGATAACCTGTATTATTGCGGCTTTAGCGGCGGCGGTGGCGGCCTGTGCCTTTACGGTAAAGCGAAATCCCGTTAAATTGCCAAGAACAAATGTGGGACTTGGGTTAGCATCGTTCCTATTGGCCTTTGGAATCCTTTTTGATGTTGCCAATGTATATTTTTCAAACAATGTACCCGAGTGGCAGGCGGCCCTTGTTAATATTTCGGGACTTGTTTCGGTAGTATTCTTTGTTTGTTATGGAGTAACAGCCTTTGTGAGTTTTCGCCTACCAAGAGTATTATTTATAGCCCCTGTTATTTATTGGCTTTTTAAATTGGTTTGTGTATTTACTGCCATTTCATCCATTTCACTCCTCACGGATTACGCATTTATGATGATTGCAATATGCGCTATACTACTCTTTGTGTTTGAACTTGCTAAAGTGGCAAATAAAATTGAACTTAAAAGCAGTTATAAGAGGATTCTTTCGTGGGGACTTTTGGCGGCCTTTTTTAGCATCTTGACGGTGGTTCCTTCTCTTATTGCCAGATGGTTCGGCGCAGAGACTATTTTCAGAGAAGGCGGTTCAGATGCGGTTGTTTATCTTTTAACAGGTGTGTTTACTATAGTATTTATAATTAATTTTTTCAAAGCCAAAAATCTTACAAATGCAAAAAAAATTACCGAATAATTTTTTAAGGTTGATTTCTTATGAAGTCAACCTTTTTTAAATTGACAAAATGAGTTAATTTGTATATAATTGGTTTGTAGTGTAAATTAGTTTACCGGAATAACCCGAAGTTTAAAATGTTGGGTTAATGGAAATGCTAAATATGATTTTAAGATTTGATTTAAAAATTCTTTACGGGAGTGCCGGATATGGAAAAGTTTGTTATATGCGGCGGAAGAAAACTAAAGGGAAAGGTAAGAATTAGCGGCGCTAAAAATGCGGCTGTTGCTATCCTTCCCGCAGTTCTTCTTGCTAGTAGCCCCTGCACAATTGAAAATCTCCCTGAAATATCTGATGTTTCAACCCTTTTAAAAGCGCTTTCGGCTTTGGGCGCTAATATTCGCCTTATAAATAGAACAACTGTTGAAATCGACCCACGCGGCGTCCGTTCCTATACTGTTTCTAAAGAAATGGCAGAGGGAATGCGAGCTTCAAGTTATTTTTTGGGTGCTCTTTTGGGTAGAGGCAATAGAGCTAAAGTTGCACCTCCCGGCGGTTGTGATTTCGGTGTCAGACCAATTGACCAGCATATTAAGGGCTTTGAGGCCTTGGGCGCAAAGGTTATTATCGAAAACGGAATGGTGGATGCCAAAGCTTCTCGCCTTTCGGGTTGTTCGGTTTATCTTGATGTGGTTTCGGTTGGAGCTACAATTAATATAATGTTGGCAGCCGTAAAAGCCAGAGGGCTTACGGTTATAGAAAACGCTGCAAGAGAGCCTCATATAGTTGACCTTGCTAACTTCCTTAACTCTATGGGTGCCAATATTATGGGAGCAGGTACAGGAGTTATTAAAATTCGTGGCGTTGAAGAGCTTCACGGTACGGAATATAGCATTATCCCCGACCAGATAGAAGCAGGAACATATATGGTTGCTGCCGCTGCTACAAGGGGCGATGTTATGATAGAAAATGTAACACCTAAGCACCTTGAATCTATAATTGCCAAATTGGTTGAAGCAGGAGTAACCGTTGAGGAATTTGATGAGGCGGTAAGAATTAAAATGGATAGCCGTCCTAAAAAATGCAATGTTAAGACTATGCCTCATCCCGGTTTTCCCACCGATATGCAACCTCAAATAGCAACATTTTTATCCGTTGCTGAAGGGACAAGCATTATAACTGAAGGTGTATGGGATAACCGTTTCAGATATGTTGACCAGTTAACCTTTATGGGCGCAGATGTTCAGGTTGACGGTAAGATGGCAGTTTTCACAGGCGTTAAAGAACTCAAAGGCGCATCGGTTAAAGCTGTGGATTTGAGAGCGGGCGCCGCTATGATAATAGCAGGTCTTATGGCAAGCGGTACTACTGAAATTACAGATATTGTTCATATTGACCGCGGATATGAAAATGTCGTTGAAAAATTCTCGGCTCTCGGAGCTGACATTAAGAGGGTAGATGACACCCCAAAAATTCAGATTTTAAAACAAGCATAAAATAATCACAATAAAAGGCGGCTCAATAGCCGCCTTCAATTTTAGGGGGGTGCTTTTGTGGCAAGAGTATGTCCGCTTTTTAGCGGCTCTACGGGTAACAGTACATATATTGCATCAGGGAATACGGCAATTCTTATTGATGTGGGCGCATCGGGAAAAAGTATCTGCGAAGCCCTTGAAAAGATAGGCGCGTCCCATAGTGATATTAAGGCGGTTGCCGTTACTCACGAACATATTGACCACATTAAAGGTTTAAAACCCTTCCTTAAATCTACAGGAGCTTTGCTTTATGCTTCCTCTAAAACTTTGGAAACACTTATAGAAATGGATAAAATCCCCGCAGGTGTCAAAACTGTCTGTGCCGAAGAAAATTTTGAGATTGGGGAAATAACTCTTTCCCGTTTTGCCACGAGTCACGACTGCGAAGGCTCAAGCGGTTTTGTAGCAGAGCTTAAAGGCGGCACTAAAATTTCCCTTTGTACTGACCTTGGTGTTATGAACGACGATGTAAGAAAATGTATTACAGGCAGCGACCTTGTTCTTCTTGAATCAAATCACGATATTGATATGCTTAAAAGAGGCCCATATCCCCCCGAACTTAAAATAAGAATTCTTTCTGATAAGGGGCATCTTTCTAATAATGCCTGTGCCGCAGAACTTCCAGAACTTTTAAAAAGAGGTACTACAAGGGTGGTCCTAAGTCATATAAGTCAGCATAATAATCTTCCAATGTTGGCAACCGGCGCGGCTAAAAGAGCTTTGGGTACTATGGGCGCCGAGATGGGCAAGGATTATCTTTTATATACGGCAAAGCCGAAGGATAACGGGGTGATTGCTTTATGATGAAGGTAGATATTATTGCCCTTGGAAAACTCAAAGAAAAGTATTTAAGAGATGCAAGTGATGAATACGCAAAGCGACTTTCTAGATATTGCGACCTTAAGATAACCGAGCTTAATCCTATTTCACTTTCTGATAATCCATCCGAGAACGAAATAAAAAACGCCCTTTTGAAAGAAAAGGAAATTATTTTAAAAGTGATTCCTAAGGATTCCTATATCATTGCTCTTTGCGTGGAAGGTAAGGAAATTTCCAGTGAAGAACTAGCGGTTCTTTTTAAAGGAAAAGCAAATGAGGGAAAGAAAATTTGTTTTATTATAGGCAGTTCTTACGGACTTTCAGAGGAAATTAAAAAGAGCGCTGATATGCGGCTTTCGGTGTCACCAATGACATTTCCTCATCAACTTTTTAGAATTATGCTTTTAGAACAAACATACCGCGCCTTTAAAATTAATGAAGGCGGCACATATCATAAGTAAGGTGGTAAAAATTATGTTAGTTTCTTCACCCATTGAACTACTTGATGAAAGAATAGGGGAAAGAGAAGCAATCAAGGTTTTTAAGGACGCAGGTTTTGAGGCGTTTGATATGTCCCTTTTCAGAATGATAAAAAAGGATAATGATTATTATACTGATGATGATTATATTGAAAGAGCTAAGGAACTTAGAAGGTATATAGATGAAATCGGTATTGTCTGCAATCAGTCACATGCACCGTTCCCTTCAAGTTTTGGTGACCAAAGAGATGAGTGGATATATCATCAAATTGTAAAGAGTATGGAAATTGCTTCTATACTTGGAGCCAAATGTATCGTAATTCATCCAAAACAGCACCTCAATTATGCGGAACATGCAGCAGAGCTTTTCGGGATGAATGTGGAGTTTTATAAGAGCCTGATTCCTTATGCCGAGAAATTTAATATAAAAATCGCCACCGAAAATATGTGGCAGACTAATAATAGTTCTAAAGCCCCTTGTGATTCGGTTTGTTCAAGGGCTTGGGAATTTTGCAAACTTATTGACGCGGTGGATAGTCCATATCTTGTAGCTTGTCTTGATATAGGTCACGCCGCTTTGATGGCTGCTGATGTACCGAAGTTTATTAAAGATTTAGGCAGTGAGCGTTTGCAGGCGCTTCATGTTCACGATATTGATTTACTTCACGATAATCACACTCTACCATTTCTTTTAAAGATAAATTATAAGCCCGTTATGGAGGCGCTGGGCGAGATAGGATATAAAGGTGATATAACCTTTGAGGCAAACTCAATTTTTAGAAATTTCCCACCCGAACTTTATGTTTCGGTGGCTCGACTTATGAAGGATACGGGCGACTATCTCGCGGGAGTAGTAGCGAATTCAAAAAAGTAAATATTTAATCAAAAAATGCTTGACCTTACAGAGTATTTGTGGTAGAATGTTATCACCTCTGTAAGGCTCTTTTTTAGCCAAAATTGAGCCGTTTCAACACAGATACACCCTATGTTGTATAGTGCTTTCCGAAGTGCGCTACATAGAGTATTTCGGTACAACTTTGGTAGTTTTCTGTAATGAGGGAGGCGTTTACTTTACAAAGGCATCAGCCTTTAAGTAAAGCAAAAATAATTTCCGTAAAGCGGGAGGTGCCGTTAATGAGAGTAAAAATTACACTCGCTTGCACAGAATGTAAGCAACGCAATTACAACACTATGAAAAACAAGAAGAATGACCCTGACAGGCTTGAAATGAACAAGTACTGCAGGTTCTGCAGAAAGCACACCTTGCATAAGGAAACGAAGTAAGGAGGGCAAAGAATGAAAATTGTCAATAGAATTTGTCAGATTCTCGCAATAGTTTTCGGTCTTGCTTCTCTTGCGCTCTTCTTTATGAATTTTGCAACCGTTACTTGCAATGGTGAGGCAGTAAGCTTCATCGGCGCACAGTTGGGATTCGGCGGCAAAATGAAGGTTTTGGGCGAAACCGCAAAATTGGCTAAGTCAGCAGATATCCTTTTCTGCTTACTTCTCACAGCCATCGGTTTTGTACTCAGCATACTCGGATTTAAGTCCAAAAAGGTGAGATATTTCGCACCTGCATTCGGTCTTGCATCTGCAATTTATATGTTGGTTATCGCCCTCAGCGACCCGAACAAGTTTGTAGATATTCGTCCTCTTAACAGTATGTTTACTGTTACTTTGGTTGAATATGCTCCCTTTGTTCTTTTCGCTGCAATTGCACTTTTTGTGTTTACAGCATTTGCTGTAGCATATTTGCTCATTGATGATTATATTGAAGTTCTTGAATCTAAGGGCTCCAAGAAAACCATCTTTAAGCGTATAGTGCTCTTCCTTCGTGATTACAAGAGTGAAGCCAAAAAGATTGTATGGCCAAGCATTAGAGATGTGCTTAAAAACACCCTTATTGTTATAATCATCTGCGCACTTGTAGGTGTTATAATTTGGGGCGTTGATTTTGGCCTCGGAAAACTTCTTGAACTTATCCTCGGCGCATAAGCAAAGGAGGATACAAAATGTCAGAAAAAAGCGAAGCAAAATGGTATGTCATTCATACCTATTCCGGCTATGAAAATAAGGTTGCAAGTGACCTTGCAACAATGGTAGAAAGCCGTGGAATGCAAGAACTCATTCAGGATATCAAGATTCCTACCGAAACTGTTACTGAAATCAAAGATGATGTAAAGCGTGAAGTAGTAAGAAAGATATTCCCCGGTTATGTTCTTATTAAAATGATTGTTACCGATGATAGCTGGTATGTTGTCCGCAATATTCGCGGCTGCACAGGTTTTGTCGGCCCTGCATCGAAGCCCGTTCCTCTAACTGACAGTGAGGTTGCGGCGCTTGGCGTTGAAAAGCACAGCGTTGAGGTTCAGTATGCAGAGGGCGATAATGTTAAAATTATCAGCGGTCCTTTGGAGGGTTACAGCGGCGTTGTTAAAACTGTTGATGTTAATAACAACAATGTTTGCGTTGTTCTCTCAATGTTTGGTAGAGAAACGCCCGTTGAGCTCGAGCTTGACCAGATTTCTCTCGATGATTAGTGTTAATACGCATAAAGCTTAATATATGCTATTAACTTCCGGCAAATCAAGTTTGTTTTACGGTTTAGGTAAACCGTCCGTAAAGCAGAAAAACTTGTTTGTCACGGTGGGAGGAGTAAGTATATGATTACTCCGCCAAGTGTTATCTAAACACGGTTACCACGAATTTTGGAGGTGCTATTTATGGCTCAGAAAATTACAGGTTACATTAAATTGCAGATTCCCGCAGGCAAAGCTACTCCTGCTCCCCCTGTAGGTCCTGCCCTCGGTCAGCACGGTGTTAACATTATGGAATTCACCAAGGCCTTCAACGAAAGAACCAAGAACGATGTTGGTCTTATCATTCCTGTTATTATCACTGTTTATGCAGATCGTTCATTCACATTTGTCACTAAGACACCGCCCGCCGCTGTTCTTATCAAGAAGGCTTGCGGTATCGAAACCGCATCAGGCACACCTAACAAAACCAAGGTTGCCAAGATTACCAGCGAGCAGGTAAGAAAAATCGCCGAAACCAAGATGCCCGACCTTAATGCAGCAAGTATTGAATCTGCAATGAGCATGATTGCAGGTACTGCACGCAGCATGGGCGTAGAAGTAGTCGATTAATTCTCTCTCGTGGGAGGAAAATTCCGATTTAACCACTTATTGGGAGGTAAACTTAAAAATGAAACACGGAAAAAAATATAATGATAGCGCAAAGCTTATTGAAACCGGTAAGCTTTACGATGTTGAAGAAGCAGTAGCTGTTGCTGTTAAAACCGGCACTGCAAAGTTTGATGAAACTGTTGAAGTTCATGTTCGCCTTGGCGTTGACTCCCGTCACGCTGACCAGCAGGTTAGAGGCGCTGTTGTTCTTCCTAACGGTACCGGTAAAACCGTAAGAACCCTCGTTCTTGCTAAGGGTGACAAGGCAGACGCTGCTAAAGAAGCAGGCTCTGACTTTGTTGGTGCAGAAGAACTCGTAGCTAAGATTCAAAATGAAAACTGGCTCGATTTCGACGTTGTTATCGCAACACCTGATATGATGGGCGTTGTTGGTCGTTTGGGTAAGGTTTTAGGACCCCGTGGTCTTATGCCTACTCCTAAGGCTGGTACTGTAACACCTGATGTTGCTAAGGCAGTTACCGAAGCTAAGGCAGGTAAGATTGAGTACCGTCTTGACAAGACTAACATTATTCACTGCCCCATCGGCAAGGTTTCTTTCGGTCCTGAGAAATTACAGGAAAACTTTGATACCCTTATGGGTGCTATTATTAAGGCTAAGCCTGCAGCAACCAAAGGTCAGTATATCAAGTCTTGCGTAATTGCTACTACCATGGGCCCCGGAATCAAACTTAATGTTGCTAAATTCGGCGCTTAATTTTTAAAAAACTAAGACCTTCCTTTCGGAAGGTCTGTTTTTTTACGCCTATTTATGTGTGGATTGTAGGGGAGGGGTTCTCCCTCCCGTTTAATATTCAAATTAAAATATATTGATTTTTAATTTCGATAATGCTAATATATTTTCGGTGATATAAATGGATTTACCGAAAAGAAAACCTACAAGGTTAAGAGATTGTGATTATAGTGCGGATGGATATTATTTTATAACAATATGCACCAAAGACCGTCAAAATATATTATCAGATATTGTAGGGGAGGGGTCAACCCTCCCGCAATTAACGATATACGGCAAAATTGCGGAAAAATATATTTTAAATATAAATAAAAAATATCCTAATATAAACGCGGAAAAATTTGTTATAATGCCAAACCATATTCACATTATTTTCAGTGTGAATAATGACGGGAGGGGGAACCCCTCCCCTACAATCGTCAATGTAGTTGGGTGGTTGAAATATGGCGTTACAAAACAAATCAACCAAATATACGGCAGTGTCGGAAACAAAATTTTTCAACGCTCCTTCCACGACCACATTATCCGAGGTGAAAAGGATTACCTTGAAATTTGGGAATATATCGAAAACAATCCGCAAAAATGGGAAGAAGATAAATTTTACGCAGAATAATTACAGATGCCTGTAGGGGAGGGGTCGCTGGTGTCCGGTGGACACCTCCGCATAGCAGAAGCGCCGACCGAGGCGGCAGCCGAGATTCCCCTCCCGTTTTGTTTCCCACAAAATAAAAAATAAAAGGCACTACCAATCGGTAGTGCCTTTTTGGTTTTGAGCAAAAATTACTTAAGTTCAACAGTTGCGCCAACTTCAGCAAGTTTAGCCTTGATTTCTTCAGCTTCTTCCTTGCTTGCAGACTCTTTAAGAGTCTTAGGAGCACCGTCAACAACTGCCTTTGCATCAGCAAGGCCAAGACCGGTGATTTCGCGAACAACCTTAATAACCTTAATCTTTTCAGCGCCAGCTTCCTTAAGAACAACCTCAAATTCGGTCTTCTCTTCAGCAGCAGCGGCAGCGCCTGCAGCGGGAGCAGCAACTGCAACAGCAGCAGCAGCGGATACGCCAAACTCCTCTTCTACAGCTTTAACGAGCTCAGAAAGCTCAAGAACGGTAAGAGTTTTTAACTCTTCAATCATAGCAGTAATCTTTTCAGATGCCATTTTAATTTCCTCCAATTTGTTATTTGTTTTAGTTTAGTAAATTTTAAAATTTAATTATTCTGCAGATTCTTCAGCAGAACCGTCTTTATCGACGATAGCTTGTACTGCGCGAGCGAAGGCAGCGATAGGTGCCTGGAAAACGCTGCAAACAGTAGCAAGAAGTACTTCCTTGGAAGGAAGCTTTGCGAGAGATTCGATAGTTTCAACATCAACCAACTTTCCATCAAGGAAACCTGATTTAACCTTGAAGTTCTCGTGCTTCTCTGCGAAGTTGCAGAGAATTCTTGCTGCGGCGGTATAATCCTCGTTTGAAAGTGCGATAGCGGTTGTTCCTTCAAGAACTTCCTTCATACCTTCAAGTTCGGTACCCTCAACAGCACGGCCGAGAAGAGTGTTTTTAACAACGAAATATTCAACATTGTTTTCGCGAAGCTCTTTACGAAGGGCAGTGTCGTCAGCAACGGTAGTACCGCTATAATCAACAACTACACCAGTGATGGCTTTGCCGAGTTTTTCGGAAAGCTCAGCAACGAGCTTCTGCTTTTGCTCTAAAACCTTTGCGTTAGGCAATTGTTTCACCTCCGATAAAATTTGCTCTTTGCATCGGACGGAACATAAAAAATGTCCGCCCAAAGACCTTGGGCGGACATGAAAAAGCTAAAGTATTTCACGCGCACCTCGGTAGGCGTTAAACTTACGGCCATAGGCCACCTACTGTCTTTGGTTTTGCAACATATTGATTATAAAGGGTTGTGTGTTATTTGTCAAGCATTTTTTCAAAAAAATAGCAAAAATATATTGCTTTAAAATCTTGCTTATTTATATAAATTATAGTATAATAAAATAAATATATATTGGAGGATTATGTTTTGTCGTTTTTATCACCCCAAAGTTTATATCCGCCTGAACAAACAGCGTATATGAAACGGGTTAAACAAATAATATTGGATAGATATTCTACTACTCCTAAAGCTCATATTATAACTTACGGTTGTCAGCAGAATGTGAGTGATTCCGAGCGAATAAAGGGTATGCTTGTGGAAATGGGTTATGAGCTTACAGATACCCCCGAGGGCGCAGATTTTGTTCTTTTTAATACCTGCGCTGTACGCGGTCACGCTGAGGATAGAGTTTACGGAAATGTGGGCGGTATGAAGAAATATAAAAGAAAACGCCCTAGTATGATAGTTGCGGTTTGCGGTTGTATGGCGCAGCAGGAATCGGTAGCAGAAAAATTTAAATTCAGTTATCCTTATGTCGATTTAGTTTTCGGCACCCAAGTTGAACACCGTCTGCCCGAATTTATCTATCGTCGTCTTACCGAGAATAAGCGAATATTTGAACTTACACTTGATAACGGGGATATAGTTGAAGATATACCCGTAAGCCGTGACGGTAGGATTAAAGGTTGGCTTCCTATAATGTACGGCTGCAATAATTTCTGCACCTACTGTATAGTGCCTTATGTAAGAGGCCGCGAGCGTTCGAGAGAACCCGAAAAAATTCTTGAAGAAGCTCGAAATATGGTGAAGGCGGGATATAAGGAAATAATGCTTTTGGGTCAAAATGTTAATTCCTACGGCAAAGGCTTAGACCACGGCATTAACTTTGCAAAACTTCTTCGTATGCTCAATGATATTGAAGGAGATTTCCGTATAAGGTTTATGACCTCTCACCCTAAAGATTGCACTATAGAACTTTTAGATGCTATAAGGGACTGCGAGAAGGTTGAAAGGCGCTTGCATCTTCCTGTTCAAAGCGGAAGCACGGAAATTCTTAAGCGGATGAACAGAAAATACACAAGGGAACAGTACTTAAATCTTATAGTTGAAGCAAAAAAGAGAATTCCTGATGTAGTGTTTACAAGTGATATCATAGTGGGTTTCCCAGGAGAAACCTACGAGGACTTTAAGGAAACTTTGAGTATTGTAAAAGAGGTTAAATATTCTTCTCTTTTCACCTTTATATTTTCACCGCGAAAGGGTACACCTGCTGAAATAATGGACGACCCTATTAGCCGTAAAGAGAAGGGAAAGTGGTTCTCAGAACTTTTAAAAGTTCAAGATGAGATAGGACTCCAGAAATATAAAGAGCTTGTAGGTAAAACCGTGCGAGTGCTTTGCGAAGAACCTTCAAGCAGAGAAGGGTATATCGTAGGCAAAACCAACGGCACCGCCAGTGTTGAATTTTTAGGCGGTGATGAACTTATCGGTGGGTTTGCCGAGGTTAAAATTGAATCTTTTGAAAACAATATATTAAATGGTTGTTTAATAAATAATTAAAATAAGTGAGGAATTTAAAATGGGAATTTTAGAAGCAACAAGAGCTTTAGGAAAAGAAATGCAGAAGGACGAGCGTTTTATCGCTTTCGCTAAGGCAAAACTTGCCAATGATACCGACACCCAGTTACAGAAGGATATTGGTGAATTCAATATCGTTCGAATGAATCTTGAAAGAGAAACTAGCGCCGAAGAGGTAAATGAAGAAAAAGTTAAGGAACTCAATGAGGAACTTCGCGCTGTTTACACCAAGATTATGTCCAGCAAAACTATGCTTGATTATAACACTGCTAAAGCAGGACTTGACGCTATGCTTAACGACATTAACAGCGTTATTATGCAGTGCGCTATTGGTGCAGACCCTGAGACCTGTGAGCCTGAGCACGCTTGTTCGGGAAGTTGTGATTCTTGCGGTGGATGTCACTAATTTTTAGTATTTGAATTTTAAAGACAAGGGGACTAAAAGTATGGCTCAATTATCGCCTATGATGCATCAGTATATGCAAATTAAAGAGCAGAATGAAGATTGCATCGTTTTCTTCCGACTGGGCGATTTTTACGAAATGTTTTTCGATGATGCTAAAAAAGCATCTGAAGAACTAGAATTAACCCTTACGGGCAGGGACTGCGGTCTCGAGGAAAGAGCGCCTATGTGCGGCGTACCATATCATAGTTGCGAAGGATATATTGCCCGTCTGGTTGATAAGGGCTATAAGGTTGCTATATGTGAGCAAACCGAAGACCCCGCCACTGCTAAGGGAATAGTTAAGCGCGAGGTTGTTCGTATAATAACTCCAGGTACTGTTATTGAGGACAGTATGCTTGATGAGTCAAGGAACAATTATCTTGCGGGTATCTTTTTTGAAAAGGGTGTCTGCGGTCTTTGTTTTGCCGATGCTTCCACAGGCGAAACCCATGTAACCGAAATTTCGGGAGATAACTGTCTTTTGCGTGTTACCGATGAGGTTATGCGTTTTCATCCGAGCGAAATAATTATGACCGAAGCTCTAAAAAAAGAGATGGCAGAATTTTTGAATACGGGATACGAAGGCACAATTACCGTAAGAGAAGAAACGGTTTTTGAAAAATCATATACGAGAGAACTCATATGTGAGCAGTTTTCGGTTATAAGTCCTGAAAATTTGGGCGTTGCTGATAAGAGTACCGTTCAATGCGCTTTAGGAGCAGTTATAGATTATCTTAAAGAAACGGGTAAGATGGAAAATACCACACTGAATTTTGTGGAAGTTTACACCGAATCTCAGTTTATGCGCCTTGATATGACGGCCATAAGAAATCTTGAAATCTGTGAAACGATGCGCTCAAAATCTAAAAAAGGCTCACTTTTATGGGTGCTTGATAAAACCAAAACGCCTATGGGTAAGCGGCTTATAAGAAGTTGGCTCGGGATGCCGCTACTCTCCATCCCCGAAATCACACTTCGTCAGAATGCGGTTGAGGAACTGTCAAACGATACGGTTACCCGCGGCGAAGCCTTCGAATATATGAGCGGTATAAGGGATGTAGAAAGAATTATAACCAAAGCGGTTTACGGTTCTGCGAGCCCCCGCGACCTTTTAGGTCTTGCCGCAACTGCCACCCGTTTTCCATATATCAAAGCTCTTTTATCAGGTGCGCAGAGCAGAATGCTTAAGGGCATTTATGAGGATATTGATGTTCTTGAAGATATAGCAACTCTCATCGAATCCGCTATTGATGATAAGGCGCCTATCACAGTTAAGGAAGGCAGAATTATTAAAAAAGGGTACAATGAAGAAGTTGACACTTTAAGAAATGATATGAACGGCGGTACCGATTATATCGCTGAAATCGAAGCAAGGGAAAGAGAACGCACGGGAATTAAAAATCTCCGCGTTCGTTATAATAAGGTTTTTGGTTACTATATTGAGGTTACTAACTCCTTCCTCGATAAAGTTCCCGAAGATTACATCCGCAAACAAACACTTACAAACTGTGAACGCTTTATAACCGAGGAACTTAAGGACCTTGAACGGAGAGTTCTTACTGCTAAGGATAGAATTGTCCGCCTTGAGTATGAAATTTTTGATGCCATCAGAAAAACGGTTGCCGATAGCGCCGAGCGTTTCAGAAGAACGGCTAACGCCATTGCCCGACTTGATGCTCTCTGTTCCTTTGCCGAAACAGCAGTTAATAATAATTATTGCAGACCCCTTATCAATAATAGCGGTACTATAAACATTAAGGCGGGTAGACACCCTGTTGTTGAGCAGATAATAAATACTCCCTTTGTCACTAATGATACATTACTTGATAACGGTGAAAACCGTTGCGCTATTATAACAGGACCTAATATGGCGGGTAAATCCACCTATATGCGTCAGGTTGCCATTATTACGGTTATGGCGCAAACAGGCTCATTTGTTCCTGCTCAAATGGCAGAAATTGGTCTTGTTGATGCGGTTTATACCAGAGTTGGCGCATCTGATGATTTGGCCTCTGGTAAATCAACCTTTATGGTGGAAATGAATGAGGTTTCTGAAATACTTAAAAACGCCACCAAAAACAGTTTGCTTATTCTTGATGAAATCGGCAGAGGTACATCAACCTTTGATGGAATGTCCATTGCCCGCGCGGTGCTTGAATTTGTAGCTGATAAAAAGAAGCTTGGTGCAAAGGCACTCTTTGCCACCCATTACCACGAGCTTACGGTTATGGAAAACGAGCTTTCGGGAGTTAAGAATTATAATATTGCCGCAAAAAAGCGCGGCGATGATATTATATTCCTTCGCCGAATAGTTAGAGGCGGCGCCGACCAGAGTTACGGTATTGAGGTTGCCAAATTAAGCGGTATACCTTCAGGCGTTATTGAAAGGGCAAAGCAGATTTTAAAAGAAACCGAGGAAAACGGTACCGTTACATATAAGACCGTGAAGGACGCCGACAGTCAGTTGCCTCTCGAAATGGCAAACGCGGCGGAAATTCTCGATGAACTTAAAGCTCTTGATGTTAATACCTTGACCCCCATTGAAGCTATGGGAGTGCTTTTCGATATTGCTAATAAGGCAAAATCTATTTAAATTTAAATCAGTTTTTAGAAAGGAAGGGAAGAAAATGCCGAAAATAAATTTATTACCGAGAGATTTAGCCGAGCTTATTGCCGCAGGCGAAGTGGTTGAAAGACCCGCCTCTGTGGTAAAAGAGATGGTGGAAAACTCCATAGATTCGGGCGCTACACATATAACCGTTGAAATTAAACGGGGCGGTGTTACATATATCCGCGTCACCGATAACGGTTGCGGCATTTCTCCCGAAGATGTGCCCGTGGCGTTCCTACGCCACGCCACAAGTAAAATCGCTAAAAGCGAAGACCTTTATAATATTGCTACTTTGGGATTCAGAGGCGAGGCCTTGGCCGCTACCTCAAGCGTTTCCCGAATAGAAATGTTTACTAAAAGAGTAGAGGATACTCTTGGTACTCACTATGAGATAGAGGGCGGAATAGAAAAAACAAACGAGGAATCGGGTTGTCCTGACGGAACTACTATAATCGTTAGAGATATTTTCTATAATACCCCCGCTCGAATGAAATTTTTAAAAACCGATATGGGAGAAGGTAACGCGGTTACCGCAGTTTGTGAACGGGCCGCACTTTCCCACCCCGAAATTGCCTTTAAACTTATAAGGGACGGAAAACAGGTTATATCCACATCAGGTGACGGAAAACTTCACTCTGCTATTTATTCGGTTCTCGGCAGAGAATTTGCGGGTACTCTTATAGAGGTGGAAACCGAACTCGGCGGTATCGGTGTCAGCGGTTTTACCTGCAAACCTATTTACTGCCGCCAGTCAAAAACCAGTCAGATAGTTTTCTTAAACGGAAGATTTGTGCGCTCGGGTACTGTTAGCGCCGCTGTAGAAAGAGCTTATAAAAATAGCGCTATGGTAGGTAAATACCCTGCCTTCGTACTTAATCTTAAAGTTCCTTTTGGTGCAGTAGATGTTAATGTGCATCCCGCCAAAACCGAAATTCGTTTTTCTGATGAAAAGAAGATTTTTGATGCGGTTTATTACGGTGTTAAATCCGCTATTGAACTTGGGGATACAAGACCCGTTATAAATATGGGAACGCCTAAAAAAGCCATACCCTTAACCGAGGAAACCGAACAGGTAAAATACCGTCAGACAGGTGTAGATTTCTCTATTTATAATAAGGCTCAGACGGAAAAGAATTATTCTGCACCAAAGCCTTCATTTAGAGAAATTCCTAAAACAAAAGAAGAACCTTTGGTACTTCATCAGGATAACACCCCGTTTTTCGCCAGAGAAGACGTTAAAAAAGTTCTCAAAAAAATGGAAGAAAAAGCAGAAATTAAAATAGAGGAAGAAATTTCTGTGCCTTCCGTAGCAGAGGTAAAAACCGAGGAGTACACTCTAGAAAAAGAGGTACGGCTTATAGGTGAAGCGTTTTCAACATATATTGTTGCGCAGATGGGCGAGAGTATTTTCCTTATAGATAAACACGCCGCCCACGAGCGAATTCTCTTTAACGATTTTAAGAAAAAAGAGAAAATCGAAATGCAAAATCTTTTATCGGTAGTAAGCGTGAGATTAGAAGCCGAGGAATATACCGCCGTTGTAGGCAACCTAGAGTTGCTTTTAAAGGCAGGGTTCGAAATAGAAGATTTTGGTGAAGGCACCGTGCTTGTAAGGGCGGTACCTGCTATGCTTTCGGGAGAGGATGTGGCTTCTATGGTAAATGAGGCTGCCGCTTCCCTTGCCCGTACAGGTAATGTGGATATCGAGCGGATAGAGGATATATTCCATTCTGTTTCCTGCAAGGCCGCCATTAAGGCGGGATATATCACAAGCGATACGGAGCTTTTAGAGTTGGCCAAAAAGGTGCTTTGTTCCGATGATATAAGATACTGCCCCCACGGCAGACCCGTGGCCTTTGAAATCAAGAAAAAAGATATTGAAAAACAGTTTGGCAGAATACAATGAGTGATAAGAAAAAAGTAATTTGCGTCCTTGGTCCTACTGCCTCAGGTAAAACCGAACTAGGTATTAAAATCGCAGAAAAGTTAAACGGCGAGATTATCTGTGCCGATTCGATGCAGATTTATAAGGGAATGAGCGTTGCATCTGCTGCTCCCACCGAAGATGAGCGGAAAAGAGTGCCTCATCATCTTGCCGAGTTTTTAAACTATGATGAGAGTTTTACTGTAGGCGAGTATGTAAAGAGCGCAAGAGCAAAAATAGAAGAACTTTTAAAAAGGGGTGTAACCCCTGTAATAGTAGGGGGAACGGGACTGTATATCAGTTCTCTTGCCGACAATATCATTTTCACCGAAGCCCAAACCGATAAGCAACTTAGAGGACGGCTTGAAAAGAGGATGGAAGAAATTGGCGCAGAGGCGATGCTAGAGGAACTAGGGAAACTCGATAGTGCCGCCGCAGAAAAACTTCATCCCAACAATAAAAGAAGAATTATCCGCGCATTTGAAATCTATGAAACAACGGGACTTACGGTGACAGAACAAAACCGCCTTTCCCGCGAGGAAGAAAATCCTTATGAGTATGTAATGCTCGGTATAAACTATAAGGATAGGCAAAAGCTTTACGACCGCATTAATTTAAGGGTGGATAAAATGGTGGAAAACGGTCTTGTACCCGAAGCCCAAACCGCTTTTAAAAATCAAAAGGGCACAAGTGACGGGGCGGTACAGGCTATAGGTCATAAAGAATTATTCCCTTATTTTAAGGGTGAGTGTTCTTTGGAAGAATGTATAGAAAAGCTAAAGCAGTCTACTCGCCGTTATGCAAAACGGCAAATAACCTGGTTTTCAAGGGATGAGCGGATAGTTTGGCTTTATCCCGACGAGGACGAGGATATATTTAAAAGAGCGATTAATATAATCTCTGAAAGTTAAAAGAAAGGAAGAAATTTGATGAAGAAAAATACTGTGCTTCGCATTTTTTTAATAACATTTGTGGCTGTTTTTGTCTTTCATCAGGTTTATTCCTCGGTTTATAAACCCGTAGTTACCGAGAGTGCCGAATTTTTTGAAACGGTTGACGGATTAAAAATTGATGGCACTATAATAAGACGGGAAAGTATTATTACGGGCAGTAAAAAAGGTTCTCTCCATTTCGCAGTAGAGAATGGAATGAGGGTGGCGAAGGAAGGTATTGTTGCTACCGTTTACGGAAGTGACGAGGCTTCCATAACCTTAAGCGCTATAGCCGATATAAATCGACAAATCAAGGATATTGAGGATATGACCGCCTATAACGATTTGCAAGCCGTTGATTTGGATGTTGTAAACAATAAGGTGGACAAGGCTCTTAACGGTGTTGTTTTAGGCACGAGAGGAAGTAATTTTACAGGTGTAAACAGTAACTTGCGCGAACTGCTTTCGGCTATAAACAGACGGCAACTTATAACCGGTGAACAGACCGACTTCTCTGATAAGTTGAATGCGCTTAAGGATAAAAAGACTAAACTTGAAGCATCTTTACCTGCTGAAAAGGGCTCTATAAGAGCGGCGCAGTCGGGATATTTTGTATCCGGTACCGACGGATACGAAACCGTATTTACGGCGGCAGACCTATCCACTGTAACAAGTGAGTTTTTAGCAAAAGCAAAACCTAATAAAACTCCTAAAAATGCCATCGGAAAAATTGTTTCCGATTATGAATGGTATATAGCTGCCCCCATAAGTTTGAGTGATTCTCTTAAATATAAAGAGGGCGACACGCTTACTATAAAAACCGCCATTAAATCCCATTCCAGTTTAACGGTTACGGTTAAAAAAATAAATGTTTCCGAAGAAATAAATGAGGCGGTAATTATTTTCTCCTGTCAGCAGATGAGTAGTGAACTTGCAACTCTTCGGAAGGGAAATATGACGGTTGTAAGCAAAACATATTCGGGACTTAAGGTTTCAAGAAGGGCGCTGCGTGTTATAGATGGTAAGTCGGGCGTTTATGTTTTGAGCGGCAGAAGTGTTAAGTTTGTTCCCGTAAATGTTATATACAGGGCGGATGACTATGTTATCTGCGAACAAGAGGTAAGTAATAGTTCGGTACTCCGTCTTTATGACGAGGTTGTGGTGAAAGGAAGGAATCTTTATGACGGAAAGGTCGTCGGCTAAAGTTTTTGATGAAAATTATAGCCGTATAAAAGAGCAAATAGTAGTGTCGGCTAAAAAGTCAGGAAGAGACCCTCAGGATATAACCCTTCTTGCCGCTACTAAAACCGTGGATGTGGATATAATAAATTACGCCATTAAAAACGGAATAGATTATATCGGGGAAAACAGAGTTCAGGAACTTACCGCTAAAAACGATTTTTATCTACCCGTTCATAAGCATTTTATCGGTCATTTGCAGACCAACAAGGTAAAATATATTATTGATAAGGTAGAACTTATTGAATCGGTTGATTCCCTTCGTCTAGCCCGTGAAATTTCCAAAGAGGCGATAAAGCGCGGAATTGTGATGGATATCCTTCTTGAAATTAATATCGGCAACGAGGAATCTAAATCGGGCTTTAAAGCTGAGGAAGCTATAGATGCCGCCAGGGAAATCAGCAACCTCAAGGGCGTCAGAATAAAAGGAATTATGGCAATTCCTCCAATATGTGAAGACGAGCAGATTTTGCGAGAATATTTTAGAAAAATGCGCAAACTGTTTGTTGACATCGAGGAAGAAAAAATAGATAATAGTAGTATGAAAATTTTATCTATGGGAATGTCAGATGATTTTCATATTGCCATAGAAGAAGGCGCAAATCTTGTGCGTATAGGCACGGCGCTTTTCGGCAGAAGAAATTACAATATTTAATTAATATAAAAGAAAAGGAGAAAGTTAAATGAGCATTTGGGATAACATTAAAAACATTATGACCATTCCTGATGACGATGAATTCGAGGATGAGATGGAAGAAAGGGTAGATGAGCCTAAAGAGGAACCTGAATTCACCGCGAAACGCCTTGAGGTAGCTCCCCGTATTATTAAATCTAAGGCTGCTAACATAAACACCAATCCTTCGCAGATGCAGGTTGTTCTTGTAAAGCCCGACCGTTTCGAAGATGTTGAGGCAATTGCCGACCATCTTAACAATAAGAAAACTGTTGTACTTAATCTTGAAGATGCAAATCGTGAGGTATCGAGAAGAATTATCGACTTTTTAAGCGGTGTTGCCTATGCCAATCACGGAAACATTCGTAAAGTTGCCAATAGCACCTTTATAATCGTTGCTCGTGATGTTGATATTATGGGAGAACTTATGCTCGATGATTTTTCTGAAAGCAAACTCTACTTTTAATGGATGAAAAGGTTTTTTGCGCCCGAGTGGAAGATACCGTTCGTCAATGTGTAAACACAGATAAACCTAAGTTTCTAGGATTTTTAACCGAAAGTGAAACGGGTAAGGCGGCGGAAATTTTAAAGTCACTTGGCGCTAAATATTCCTTTTTCGGAGGTTTCCCTGAGGCGGTTCGGGTAATGCTTTGCTGTAAACCCTATTGGTGTGATGAGGTGGATTTTCCCATAGTACCGATTACCGCAACCTTCAGAAATCAGGATGTTTTAACCCACCGCGATATACTGGGTGCTTTAATGGGGCTTGGTATTAAAAGAGAAGCGGTAGGAGATATTTTAATCGAAAAGGGAAGATCAGTCTTTTTTGTGACAGAGGAAATAAGTGAATTTGTTTTAAATGAATTCACTAAGGCTGGAAGGGTTGGTATAAAACTTAAAGTTGGTGCAGATTTTCCGCTTCCGGAAATGAGCGAACTAGCCTTCTTTAGAGAGACCGTATCATCCTGTAGGCTTGACTGTATAGTTGCCGCCATAATTAAATGTTCTAGAAACAAGGCGGCGGAACTTATAACCGAAGGTCTTGTGAGCATTAACTCAGTACCCTGCAGTAAAGTTACCAAAACCTTAGTTGCGGGGGATAAAGTAACCGTACGCGGAAAAGGCAAATTTACGATAGTATCGTGCGATACTCTATCAAAAAAAGGCAGAATGATTTTAGAATACTCAAAATATATGTGAACGGAGAAAAAGTGCTATGTTAAATGCAAAGGAACTTAAAAATATTAAGTTTTCAAAGCAAATGGGTGGATACAAGCAGGAAGAAGTAGAAATACTCCTTGATAAAATCGAATCCGACTATGAGGTTTTTGAGCGTACTATTAGGGAACTCAAGGCTGAAATTGAGCATAAAAATGATGAAATTAACACTCTTAGGAGTTCGCAGTCCAGTATACAAGAGGTGCTTATAAACGCTCAAAAACTTGCCGAGCAGATGGTGAAAGAGGCTAAGGAAAAGAGCGAGGAAATTATTAAGGATGCTGAAAACAGTATCGTTAATATGACCGAAAAGCAGAGAGATGTAATTTCGGCTTTTGAAAATGAGCAAGCCCTTCGTCTTAAAAAGGCAGATGAAGAATATGCAGCACTTATTGCTAAACTTGAAGCGAAAAAAGCAAGTGTGGAAAAAGCTACAGAGGACTGCATTGAGCGTCAGCAGACATTATTTAATAAGATTAAATTCGAAGTTTCAGCCTTTAAGGCGGATATTTCGGCGAAATATAAACAACATATTGAAATTTTAAGCAAGATACCTGATGAAGTTCCTATGGACCCTAAGTCTGTGGTTGAAATGTTATCGGAAGATGCTCTAAAAGAGCCCGATGTTTCAGGTTTTGTTGTAAATACAGATTCTGCCGAGGAAGATAATATATCGGCAGAAGAAGAGCAAGAAATTTAATTTGCACGGAGTGATTTTGTGTTATCTTATATATTAGCGGTTATAACGGGTGCGCTATTCTTCGTAGCCGACCGATACACTAAAGATTTGGTTTCAAGCACCTTTGTTTTATCCGAAACCAAAGATTTTATTCCAGGTTTAATTGATTTTACCTACATAAATAACCGAGGTGGCGCATGGGGTATGCTTAGCGGCTACACCTGGCTTTTAGTTAGCTTGACGGTTATAATTATGCTGGTTTGCATAGCCCTTCTTCTCAAAATGGGCTTTAAGGATAAATTGATGTTCTGGGCAATTTCCCTTATACTTTTCGGCGGACTTGGCAATATGTATGACCGCCTTTTTAATGATGGAAATGTAGTGGATTTTATTCATCTTTCCTTTATGCCTGATTTTCCCGTATTTAATGTAGCGGATTGCGCCATTGTTATAGGCGCAGGTCTTTTCATCCTCTATTTTATTATTGGTATGATACAGGATGCCAAAGAGAAGAAGACGGTAGTTGTACCCGAAAACAGTAACGATGAATAAATTCGATACAGTTTATGAGGGAAGCGGTGAACGCCTTGATGTTTTTACCGCTTGTCTTTTAGATGCTACCCGTTCCAAAGCCACAAAACTTATTGAGAGCGGATGTGTTACGGTAAACGGTAAGGTTGCCGCCAAAAATACTAAACTTAAAAACGGTGATAGGGTTTCGGTTTGCGAACCTGAACCCGAAGTTTACGAGGTAAAGGCGCAGAATATACCACTTGATATAGTTTATGAAGATAAGGATGTATTGGTGGTTAATAAGCCTAAAGGTATGGTAGTTCATCCTGCCGCAGGTAATCCTGATAATACCCTTGTGAACGCTATAATGTATCATTGCGGTGATTCCCTTTCGGGTATAAACGGAGTTTTGCGTCCCGGTATCGTCCACCGAATTGATAAAAACACAAGCGGACTTTTGATGATAGCCAAAAATGACACCGCCCATAACGGACTGGCCGCGCAGATAAAGGACCATAGCTTTACAAGAGAATATGAAGCGGTGGTTTACGGCAATTTCAAGGCCGATAGCGGTACTATTGATGCTCCCATAGGACGCCACCCAGTTAAGCGTAAGCAGATGGCGGTTACCGATAAAAACAGTAAAGAGGCCGTCACCTATTATGAGGTTATAGAGCGTTTTGGGGAGTTTACCCATATAAAATTAAAACTCAAAACGGGCAGAACCCATCAGATAAGAGTGCATATGTCATATATTGGTCACGCCGTTGCGGGTGATGATGTTTACGGTCCCAGAAATGTCATTGGGAAATTAAACGGCCAGTGTTTACACGCTAAAAAGGTGGGCTTTGTACACCCCGCAACACAGGAATATATGGAATTTGATAGCGAATTGCCCGATTATTTTAAGGCATTTTTAAAGGAGATAAAAACCACGCGATGAAACTTTTTGAAGGGTGTCTTTTGGCCTGTGATTTGGACGGTACACTGCTTTCCGATGAAGGTATGGCCGAAAGAAACGCAGAGAAAATTGAATATTTTATAAAAGAAGGCGGCCATTTTTCTATGGCGACGGGAAGAACACCCAGCGCCGTAGGCGAGGTTTTAAGAAAAATTCCCGATGTTTCACCCTCGGTTATGGCAAATGGCGGCGTTATTTATGATTTCAAAAATAAGAAATCACTATTTTCAGTTTGTATACCGAAAGAGGACCGATTTGCTCTTAGGGATATTTTGGAAAAATTTCCGAGCGTTGCCGCTGAGGTACATATAGGCGAAAAGGTTTATATTTTCTCTGATAATAGTGAAAGCCGCGACCATAGGGAATATGAAGAATTTGGCGTAGAAAAGTGCACATATACTAAAATATGCGCTATGGATTTTGAAAAAATGATATTTTTTGCAACCGATGAGGATACCTATAATTCTCTTTGGGAATATGCGGAAAGCTTGGAGGTTTCTTCAAGATTTATAAAGACCTCTGCTTTTATAAAAGGCACAAAAAGAAACTATATAGAATTTGTACCAAAAGGGGTTTCTAAGGCCTTCACTCTCCAGAAACTTGTGGAAATTTTAGATGTTAAAAAAGGAAACTGTTTTGCTATGGGTGATTATTATAACGACCTTGAAATGCTTCGTTTCGCCGATATATGCGCAGTGCCTGAAGAAACCCCCGATGATATAAAAGAAATTGCCACTATAGTGGTCGGAAATGTTAAAAACGGCGCGGTTGCCGATTTTATAGATTATCTGTCGCAGATAAAAACTGCGGCTTTGAAAGGAAGCATATGATGGACAACATTAAAAAGACAGAACTCAAAAAACAAGCCCTCAATGTTCGTATGGGAATCATTGAAGGCGTACATTCAGCAAAATCGGGTCATCCGGGCGGCTCACTTTCCTGCGCGGATATTCTCACATATCTCTATTTTGAGTATATGAATATTGACCCTAAGAACCCCAAGGCAGCAAACCGCGACCGTCTTGTTCTTTCAAAAGGACACGCCGCTCCCGCACTTTATTCTGTTCTTGCTAACAGAGGTTACTTCCCCGTAGAAGACCTTAAAACCCTAAGACAAATCGGCTCTGTTTTGCAAGGTCACC
>JAZRNX010000049.1:0-1838 GCA_045648365.1 Acutalibacteraceae bacterium | reverse complement strand
ACAGCTTTACGCCTTTTAATTGTTCTGCAATTTCGTGGAATTTCATCGTCCGTACAGGACATATATTATTATTTATACCTAGGTAATTGCTTCTAATAAATATCCCAAATTCAAAGGAGACGAATAAGCTTTTACTACGATTAGCTACCTCTATGTTCTCCCTTCTTCAATGTATAAATTTTTGCAGGAAAGAAGAAGAAATGCAAAAACTTTACTTTTTTTGCAATTACTGCCGCTAACACCGAAAATATCAATCCGCAAGCAGTTCCTAAAAGAACGTGAATCCACCACTGGGCTATATTCATACGAAGTAAGATTATTCTTATCCCGGCAGTAAATATAGTGTGTAATAAATAAATCTGAAAGGAATACTTATTTACAAAATCGAGAAAATGAGTAACAGGTTTACAGCATTGGAGCAGAGAAATAAACATAATACTTGAATATATCCCAAACAGTATCATTATTTCCTTTATGAACGGAGCTTCTATTTTGTTTATTAAAACAAACAGGACACCTGTTACTATATGCATTAACACAATTAACCATTTAGCCCAGTCAGAAAGCTTAGTGAGTTTTTTGAAATCAACAAATGTGCCGATTCCAAAGGCAAGCGCTGAATAAAACACCACATCCAAGCTTCCAAAAGGAATGCCAAAAAGTGGAGCTAAATAGCCTATTAAAACAACGATAAGTGTAATTTGCCAATTTTTTATCATTCCTGAAAAAGCCGTCCAAATACAAAATAAAAAGAACAGTGCATACAAAAACCAATATTGAGCAACAGGGGCTTTCCATATATAAAGAATATCTGAAACTGCAAAACCGGTATTCGATTCTCCAACTAAACTGTTTATTAATATATATATAGCTGAAAAAGCTATATATGGAATACCAAGAGTGTAAAGCTTATAGAGAATAAATCCCAATTTTGTTTTCTTGTTTTTCCACTCACCGGTAACTTTATATACAACACCGCTCAAAAACAGAAAAAGTGCAACATGAAAAGACCATATAAACTTTTCCATTCCACCAAAAAACTTAGGAATATCTATGCCTGCAAGTCTTATTCCCATAATAACATGACCAAACAGTACCAAAAAACAGGCATATCCTTTCAGTCTGTCAACAAGCACATTTCTTTCCATACTACACCTCCTTAAAACTGTTTTTAATCTTCCTTGCTCCTACAAGTTGAAGAAACAATATATTTCGGTCTTCCTTTAATTTCATCATAAATACGGGCAACATAATATCCGATAATACCAAGACTTATCATCATAATACTTCCTATAAATATCAGGATAATTATAACAGTTGTCATACCTTCAAGGGCAATGCCGCGAATTTTATCAATCAGTGCCCAAACGCTGAAGATAGCAGTAATAATAAGCATCATAACACCAAGCACCGTAACGATTTGCATCGGTGCTGTTGAGTAGGCTGAAATATTTGAAACAGCATATTTCAAAAGGCCTATGGCAGACCATTTTGATTCACCTTCAAGTCTTTCATTAACCTCAAATTCAACAGTTGTTTTGTGATATCCAACCCAAAAAGAAATCGCTCTGAAGAAGCCTTTTCTTTCGGGAATTCTATTGAGTATATCTACAACTTTACGGTCAAGCAGTTTAAAGTCAGAAGCGTTTGACATATCAAATCCTACTACCGAACTAATAACCCTATAAAACTTTCTTGCAGCAAAGCCATGCATTTTGCTTTCTTTGCCTCTTGTTTTTTTAATACCCTCAACAATTTCATATCCTTCCTGCCACAAACGGTACATTTCGACAATTTTCTCAGGAGGATGTTGAAGATCGCAATCAATTACTACAACC
>JAZRNX010000048.1:0-8999 GCA_045648365.1 Acutalibacteraceae bacterium | reverse complement strand
CTTCTGTCAGTGTGGACATTTTATAATAAGCACCGCGCACCTTGAAGGAGCCGGTTATCTGCAAATTTTCTGTTTTAAGATATAACTCTACACCCTTTTTGAGCTTAGGAGCATAGAGAACATCGGTCATAATTGCTACATCTTTTAAAGCATATCTTGCTTTATAAACATTATCAAGAGTTAGTTCTTTCATTGTTTTACTCCTCTGTTTTTAAACTGTTTATAAACTGTTCGGCGGCTCTCGGAGAGCGGCTTCCCTTTTGCAGAGCAAAGGCTTCTGCTTTAATATCAAGTTCTTTTTTATCGGTTTTAATTCCGTTTTTATCCGCAAGTATATGCACAATATCAAGATAAAGCGACTTATTTGGTCTTTCGAAATAGACCGTTAAACCGAATCTATCGGATAGGGACATAAGTTCCTGTACCGTATCGTTATGATGAACATCATCCGCCACTTCCCTATCCGAAAAGTTTTCCTTAACAATATGGCGGCGATTACTTGTAGCATAAATCACCGCATTATTGGCCTTTGCCGAAGCAGAGCCTTCAAGGGCGGCTTTTAGCATACTAAAGCAGTCATCATTTTTATTAAATGAAAGGTCATCAATAAAGATAATAAATTTTAGGGGGTTATCGGCGATTCTGCCCATTATGTAAGAAAGACTGAAAAGCTGGTCTTTTCGAATTTCAATGAGGCGCACGCCTTCATCAAAGTAATAATTAGCACTTGCCTTAACGGTTGAGGATTTACCCGTCCCCGCATCGCCGAATAAGAGTACATTTGCGGCGGGTTTTCCTTCCACCAGCGCTTTGGTATTATCAAATACTTGTTTTCTTTCGTTTTCGTATCCTACGAAGTCATCAACGGATACTGTATCAGCAGATTTAACGGGGATAATCTCACCGTTTTCTACCTTGAACATTTTAGAGGTGGCAAAAATTCCGTAGCCGTGACGCTGGATACTCTTAAGCCGTTTATTGTATCCTTGGTTAAAATCGGTTCTTTCATTTGAAAACTCAGGTTTATATCCTTCGTACTCATCACCTTCCCATAAATCAGAAACCGTTATTTCTGAAAGGCGAGTAAAAATTGAAAGTTCCTTTTCGGCATTATTTTTTAAAACATTAGACACGGTAGCTTTCTGCGCCACGCTTACAATATACTTATTCTCATTGGAATAAACAGCGCGGCGCAAAAAGTCAGAAAACGAATAATTATCTTCGGATAAAGAATAGACGAATTTTCCGTAAGCAAGAGCTTTATCTTCTATGCAGTTTGCTTTTAAAAATTCTATGAGCGCGTTAACGGTTTCGGTCTTTAAAATTTCTCTAAAAACCGAAAGTGACATTAACTCTATGCATAGTTTTCTTTGCTCTTGCTTAGTCATAACTTTCTATCCTTCGAATTTATTTATTACGGCGCCCTTATCTGCCGAGCTTACCTGAGAGGCGTAACGGGCCAAAGCGCCCTTAATTCCGCTTTTGCGCTTGATTTCAGTTTTGGCTTTACGGGCTTTAAGTTCCTCGTCGGAAACCTTAAGCTCAATTGTATATTCAGGGATATTTATCGAAATAATGTCCCCATCCTTAACATAGGCAATAGTTCCGCCGCTTACAGCTTCTGGAGATACATGGCCTATAGATGCGCCTCTTGTAGCGCCCGAAAATCTACCGTCGGTAATAAGGGCAACATCCTTATCAAGTCCCATACCTGCAATAGCAGAAGTTGGGTTAAGCATCTCTCTCATACCGGGTCCCCCTGCGGGACCTTCATAGCGGATAACAACCACATCACCCTTTACGATTTCACCGCCGTAAATAGCCGCGATTGCCTCTTCTTCGCTGTCAAAAACCTTGGCAGGTCCCGAATGAACAAGCATTTCGGGGGCAACTGCGCTACGCTTTACAACGCAGCCATCGGGGGCTAAATTACCACGAAGTACCGCAATACCACCTGTTTTTGAGTAAGGATTATCTACTGTGCGGATAACATCGGTATCCTTATTAAAGGCAGATTCAATATTTTCACCCAAAGTTTTACCTGTGCAGGTTAAAACAGAGGTATCTAAAAGACCGAGTTTAGTAAGTTCTTTGAGTACGGCATAAACACCGCCCGCTTCGTTAAGGTCTTCCATATATGTATGACCTGCGGGGGCAAGGTGGCAAAGATTAGGAGTTTTTTCACTGATTTCGTTTGCCATAGTAAGATTAAACTCAACTCCGCACTCATTGGCAATGGCGGGAAGATGAAGCATACTATTGGTAGAACAACCGAGAGCCATATCCGCAGTAAGAGCATTCTTAATTGCGGCAGCGGTCATAATATCGCGAGGACGGATATTCTTTTCTACAAGCTCCATAATCTGCATACCTGCGTGTTTTGCAAGTTCAATTCTTGCAGAATAAACTGCAGGGATGGTGCCGTTGCCGCGAAGTCCCATACCCAATACTTCAGTCAAGCAGTTCATTGAATTAGCGGTATACATACCAGAACAAGAGCCACAGGTAGGACAGGTGTTTTCTTCGCAGATGCAAAGTTTTTCCTCATCGATTTTACCTGCTTTATATGCGCCTACCGCCTCAAACATACTCGATAAACTTGTCTTCTTACCATCAACCCTACCCGCAAGCATAGGTCCGCCACTAACAAAAACGGTGGGAATATTAAGTCGGGCTGCTGCCATTAAAAGACCGGGTACATTTTTATCGCAGTTAGGTACCATAACTAGCCCGTCAAAACCGTGAGCCATAGCCATCGCTTCGGTAGAGTCGGCAATAATATCACGGGTAATGAGAGAATACTTCATTCCCGTATGACCCATAGCAATACCGTCGCAAACGGCAATTGCGGGGAAAACTATAGGTGTTCCCCCTGCCATTGCAACGCCAAGTTTTACGGCATCAACGATTTTATCAAGATTCATATGCCCGGGAACTATTTCGTTATAGGAACTTACAATACCGATAAGTGGGCGCGACTGCTCTTCCTTAGTAAGACCTAAAGCGTGATACAGACTTCTATGGGGAGCATTCTGAAAACCGTCAACGATTTTTTCTTTTATCATAGTGTTTTCACCTAAAAGTTAATGATTAGTTATTGATGAGCTTATCCTCATCGCTCCAGCTATAGAGTTTGCGGATATCCTTACCAACGGTTTCAGCGGGATGCTCAGCCGCAATCTTTCTCATAGCGTTGAAGTGAACCTGACTACCTGCATCAGACATATCAAGTAAGAAATCTTTTGCAAAGGTACCGTCTTGAATATCGGAAAGAACCTTCTTCATTGCCTTCTTGGTTTCTTCGGTAATAATCTTAGGTCCTGTTATGTAGTCACCGTATTCAGCGGTATTGGAAATAGAATAGCGCATACCCTCAAAACCGCTCTGGTAAATAAGGTCAACGATAAGTTTCATTTCGTGGATACACTCAAAGTAAGCATTTCTGGGGTCGTAACCTGCTTCGGTAAGGGTTTCAAAGCCAGCCTGCATAAGAGCGCAAACACCGCCGCAAAGAACTGCCTGCTCACCGAAAAGGTCGGTTTCAGTTTCGGTGCGGAAGGTTGTTTCAAGAACACCTGCACGAGCGCCGCCGATACCGAGGGCATAAGCCAAGCCGATTTCGAGCGCATCGCCCGTTGCATCCTGATGAACTGCAACAAGACAAGGAACGCCCTTGCCAACCTGATACTCACTGCGAACAGTGTGACCAGGACCCTTAGGAGCAACCATAATAACATTTACATTCTTGGGTGGCTTAATGCAACCGAAGTGAATATTAAAGCCGTGAGCGAAAGCGAGTGTTTTGCCCTCTGTTAAGTTGGGTTCAATGCTTTCTTTATAAAGTTTTGCCTGTTTTTCATCGTTGATAAGAATCATAATGATATCGGCATTTTTAGCAGCGTCAGCAGCGGTCATAACCTTAAGACCCTGCGCTTCTGCCTTTGCCCAGCTCTTAGAACCTTCATAAAGACCTACGATAACATCAACGCCCGAATCCTTAAGATTCAAAGCATGAGCGTGACCTTGAGAACCGTAACCGATAATAGCAACGGTTTTACCGTTTAACTTAGCTAAATTACAATCCTGTTGATAATAAATGTTCTGCATAATAATATCTCCTTAAATTTCTTTTTAATTTTATTCGGTGATGCTGCGGTTTCTTTCAAGAGCCACAACACCTGTTCTACAAAGTTCAATAATTCCTAGGGGTTTTACAACATCAATAAAGGCATCGATTTTTGAGGGCTCCCCCGTGACCTCAACGCATAGAGTTTTTGGGTTATAGTCAATAATCTTGGCTCTGTAAATTTCAGAGGCCGCCATAACCTCTCCTCTGTTTTCGGGGCTGTTTTTAACCTTGACGAGCATAAGTTCCCGTTCAACACTCTGCTTATCGTCTAAGAGTTCCACATTTTTAACATTGTGAAGTTTTTTAAGCTGGTTTATAAGCTGCTCCCTCAAATAATCATCACCCGAAACGGTAATGGTAATTCGGGAATATGCGGGGTCATCAGTAGCGCCAACGGTAAGGGAGTCAATGTTAAATCCCCTTCGCATAAATAGGCCAGAAACCCTTGTAAGTACGCCGTACTTGTTTTCAACCAAGGCCGCTATTACAAATCTGTTCATTCGCTCGCCTCCTCAACCGAAGTAATCATATCATCTATGGAGCCGCCGGGTGGCAACATAGGAAGAACGAATTCATCCATACCGATTAGGGTATCTATAAGATACGGTCCATCGTGACTCATAGCCCTCTTAAATGCGGCTTCAAATTCTTCTTTCGTAGAAACTCGTTCGGCGGGAAGACCGAAGGCATCCGCAAGTTTTACAAAATCGGTCTTTCTTCCGAGAGTAGTATTTGAATATCTCTTGCCGTAGAAAAGGGTTTGCCACTGTCTAACCATACCCAATACGCCGTTATTCATAATTACGGTAACAACAGGAGTGTTATATGTAACTGCCGTGGCAAGTTCATTTAAGTTCATACCGAAACTTCCGTCACCCGTTATAAGCACAGTGCGGTCGCCGCTGCCTACCTGAGCGCCGATGGCGGCGCCGAGACCGTAACCCATAGTACCGAGTCCGCCGCTTGAAGCAAATCTGCGGGTTTTCTTGAAATCCACATACTGAGCAGTCCACATCTGGTGCTGACCTACATCGGTAGCAATTACGGTATTTTCATCCTTAACCGCATTGATAACATCAAAAACCTTTTTGGGAGTTAAGATATCTCCCGCCTTTCTTTCGGCTTCTTCTCTGATTTCGTTACCCTTCGCTTTAAGAGCATTTACGGTTTTATTCCACTCTTTATTTTCTAGATTATTAACCTTATCTAAAATTCGCTTTAAGGAATCAACTATATCTCCTATAACACCTGCCGATACCTTAACATTTTTATTGATTTCCGAAAGGTCGGTATCAAGTTGAATAATTTTAGCGCCCTTGGCGTATTTTTTGGTGTTACCTGTTGCTCTATCGCTGAATCTAACGCCGATACCGATAATTAAATCGGCCTCTTTATTTGCCATAGAGGATGCATACTGTCCGTGCATACCCTGCATTCCTAAAAATCTTTCGTAGGAATTGGGGAGTGCCGAAAGTCCCATAAAGGTGCAACCGATAAATCCGTCAATTTTTTCTGCCAAGGCCTTGATATCTTCGGTCATACCCGCACCTGCGGCGCCGCCACCGATATAGATATAAGGTCTTTTTGATTTATTGATAAGGTCTACCGCATTTTGAATTTCCTCTTCACTTGCCTTTTTTTGTTCGGCAAATGGCACAACGCCCTCACTTTCAAAATCGCAAAGGGCAATCTGAACATCCTTGGGAATATCAATAAGCACGGGACCCGGTCTTCCCGATTTTGCAATCATAAATGCCTCGCGAATGGTATCTGCAAGCTCGTTTACATCGCTTACAAAATAGTTATGCTTTGTTATGGGAAGGGTTACGCCCGTAATATTTATCTCTTGGAAACTATCCTTACCGATAAGAGAAGTAGGAACATTTCCCGTTATGGCAACCATAGGAATTGAATCAAGCATAGCCGTCGCGATACCCGTTACAAGATTTGTAGCTCCAGGGCCAGAAGTCGCGATAACCACGCCTACCTTACCCGTTGCTCTTGAGTAACCGTCTGCCGCGTGGGCAGCGCCCTGTTCGTGAGCCGCAAGATAGTGGTTAATCCTATCCGACGCCTTATATAGTTCATCATAAATATTGAGAACCTGACCGCCTGGATATCCGAAAACATCGGTTACGCCCTGCTCTATCAAGGTTTCAATAACTATACGGGAACCCGATACTTGCTCTAATTTCATAATTTACCTCCAAGTAAAGAAAAAACGCTCTGTCTCAAAGCCATAAGCAAAGAGACGAAAGCGTAAAAATCAAATATAACTTCCGCGGTACCACTCTTTTTCGTTCATAGAACGCTCTTTAGTGCCCAAGACACCTTAACTCTGTTACGGGAGTGCCCGTTTACACCTACTAAAATTTCAGCGCAACCGCTCCGTGGTGAGTTCGGCAAGACTTACCCGATGTCTCGCACCCACCGACACCTCTCTTAACGGCAAAATTCTTTGCTTAATATTCCACATCAATGCGTTTAAAATTGTGATTTTTGTAATTATACCACCCTTTTCGCCCCTTGTCAATGCTTTAAAGTGCAAAATTTTTTAAATATATATTTATATGTATTATGCATATCATACAAGTCTATGTGAACACACCTATTTCATGGTGCTTTTCGCTCGTTACAGGGGGAAAATGTCAAGAGAACACCATAAAATTCCTCGAAAAATTTTTTCAGACCATCAAATTTGGAAAATTATGAGTGCTTCCATGGGAGCCCCTAATGTTTTACACCATAAATAAATGTTGCCAATGTATTCTCGCTATGTTATAATTTCTCTTGGAATAAGGTAAACCTACAACGGTAGGCGGTTAGCCCTTTGAATTTCAGAGGGCATTTGCCCTCTTAATTTAAGGGGGTGATGCTATGGAGTATTATTTCCTTGTTGTTTTAGTACTTATTGTTGCCACTGGCTACATTTCTAGCATAAAAAAATAACCGCCCTGTCCTGAAAAAACAAGCGGTTATTCGCAAATCTTCAGGCTAACCGTCTATCGGTTTGCCTTATTTCACTTATATTATATCATATTATTTACGATTGTCAAGTTTTAATCAGTTGAACTTAATTCCATCCTTATTAACATTAGTATAGAAAGGATTATCATTCATATACTTATAAAATGTTTCGCAATCGCATAAAGTTACGGTTACTACGACATCATACTGAAGACCAAGTTCAGAAGTCAATGATATAAAAGGCTTTTTAAAACCTGATATTTGTTCACTAGGCACCTTTGCTAAAACCATAATATCAATATCCGATTCTTCGGTTTGCTCTCCTCGGGCATATGAACCATAAAGAACAGTTGAATCTAATTTATCTCCAAATAAAGATTTAGCAAGTGTGGCTATCCGTTCGGTTATGTATGTTAGTTGTTCATTATTACACATTTTTAAATACCTTTAACACCCCACAAAAATTTCTTTCGCAGATAATCTGCATGTTCAGGCGTTATACTCCCATCATTAATTTCTGCAATATTAATACTGCCGTACAATTCTCCCCACAAGCAATCCAATAAAGACGATTTCTCTTCAAGACCTTTCTTATAGGCATCTAAATCGTGCTGAAGATATGACGGCAATCCATATTCATATGAGTGTTCTCGCTCTTCTTTTATTTTATCATTATCCATTTATACTACATTCACCGCCTATAACAATATCCATAAATATTATAACGATCTACCGAAACTGAGTCAAGAACATTAGAATACAGCAGTCTGCGAAAAGCAGAACGTGTTATCATATATGATAACATACATTAGGTATATTCGCTTTCAGTACAGACAAAAGCGTGTGGCAGTAAACTGTCACACGCTTTATCATTACGCCGATTTTTTCTTTTTTGTGGGCTTTTCGGGTTCGATAAGTTGCTTGTTGAGTTCGATATATTCAACCACCTGTGCATAAGCATCCTGGAACTTGAATACAACCTCGATATCTCCGCCCTCGTGTACGAAAATCTCTTGTACCAATTCGGTAAGCAACGGTCTTGTTAGGCGTTCGATATTACCGTACTTTTTGAAACGTGCCACAAACTCGTTCTCTTCGGTAATACCATCTTGGAACTGCTCAGCAGATTTGCTAAGTGAGGCGATTTTTTCGTCAGCAATCCTCAGCTTTTCGTTAAGCCGTTCCTTTAACATCTGATACTCATCCACTGTAATAACACCGCTTTTCCAGTCAGGATAAAGGTCGGTAATCATGGACACAAGTTTTTCTCGCTCGGAAATCTGAGATTTCAGTGCCTTCTCAATATGACTTGATTCCTTTTTTCGTGCGGAATTATTATTGATTTGCGTGAGCAGTTCGCTCATTGTAGTTGCTGTATTAATCATATTTTGAATGGTCAAAAGCACTGCCTGCTCCAACTTATCAATACGGATAGTGTGATTTGTACACGCTGATTTTTTAAGCTTCCTTGCTGTTACACAGCGATAGTAATGATACGTACCGTATGTGTGTTGATTGGTCTTTTTATTCATAACACGCTTGCAATCGGCACACCGCACAAGCCCCGAAAATAAATCAACATTATTCTTCTTTGGACTTTTACGGATGTGCCTATTAAACAAAGCCTGTGCATTGTCAAAGGTTTCGTGGCTGATAATAGGCTCGTGAGTGCCTTCAACAATAATCCATTCGTCTTTAGGAATTGCACGGCACTGCTTGATTTTATAACTGTAGGTAGTATTTTTGCCCTGCACCATATCGCCGACATACATTCTGTTCTGCAAAATTCGGCGCACTGAACTATCAGGCCATAGACCGTCATTGCATCTGCCACAGGGATGCCTGTAATTGAAGCCTTTTTGTTTTTTATACATTGATGGGTTCGGTATTCCCATTTCGTTCA
>JAZRNX010000047.1:0-35265 GCA_045648365.1 Acutalibacteraceae bacterium | reverse complement strand
AGACAACCACTGGATTCAACTCCTTGGCTCACAGAACGACATGGCTACGATCCGATTTTTACAATGTTTTTTGATTTGCTGACTTGCGGCACATTTATATTTATGAGCGAATTGCTGACAGATCACTTTATTGGTGCTAATAAATTTGCGTGGGGTATCGGATTTTTTCTAACTCTAATCGCCATAGCAATTATTTTTATTAGTTCTATTTTGATGTTGATATTTAAAATCATTCAGAAAAAGCAACAGAATTTTGCAAAAGACCAACTTTAAGTTGACATCTAAATAGTTCTTAACAGCCAGAAAAAAGCACTTGCTATTGCAAGTGCTTTTTTATTTATGATAATCATCCCTTGGAGAAACACCGAATTGTGCTTTATATGCACGGTAAAAGGCGCTATACTCCAAATATCCGCACCTTTCGCTCACAGCCTTTGGCTTCCAACCGCTTGCAAGCATATCTTTGGCAATAATCAACCGTTTTGCAACGATATAATCCCAGACGGTCGAGCCTGTAATGGCCTTAAACTTTCGGTTTAAATGGGTTTTACTAACATAAAAGTGTTCACATATCTCATCAAGGGAAGAGAGTGTCATCAGATTTCTGTTAATATATTCAATTAATTTTTCATTGGTTGTCGCCGCATCGCTTGTATCTTCGGTTTTGCTGATGTTCTGGCAAAGCTCCTTTAACAAAACAGTAAGATACAGTTGTTTGACGTCGAAGGACTCTGCTTTAACAATGCAGTCAAGAATGTACTTAAAGAATTGTCTGTGGATGAAAACAAAGGTCTTGCTAACGGCGTTGCGGAACTCCGAGCCGAAGAATATGGCAAAAACCTTACTAGTGAAACCAAAAGTGATTCATTCGGTAAACTTTTTATTTCACAAATTAAAAGTAAACTTACCATATCCTTATTTGTAATTTGTATTATTTCCTTGGTGATTTCTCTTATTTATAGAGTAGAGAATCCTGCTTCTCCCCTTCTTGTAATCGCCATAGTTCTTTTAAATTCAGGTGTAATTGCTTTTAATCTTTTCAGAGGCAACCGAGCACTTGACGATTTAAAAAATGCTACAAATCCTAAAGCCACGGTTTTGCGAGAAGGGATAGCAAGACAAATTCCCTCTTACGATTTGGTGCCTGGTGATATTCTTATCCTTAATGAAGGTGATTATATTACCGCCGATGCCAGACTTATTGAGGTTAATAATTTCAGATGTAATGAATCTGTTCTTACGGGCGTCAATATTCCCGTTGATAAAAGAGCCGATGAGGTTTTTGAGGATATCACCGCCGTATCCGAGCGATTAAATATGGTATATGCGGGTTGCAGTGTTACCCATGGAAGCGCAAAAGCCGTAGTAGTTGAAACGGGTATCAATACTGAAATTGGTCGTAGTGCCACCATAATTAATCAAACTGGCGCAGATACAATGCCTATAGAAAACGCCCTTCACTCCATTTCTAAAATATCCGCGACAGCCATTTGGGTTGTATGCGCTCTTACATTCATAATTCAGTTTATAATAAACTTAAACGCAGAAGGCCAATTTGCCGTTTTTACAATAACCGCACTTTTAAATTCTATTGCTTTAGCGGTTGCTGCAATTCCCGAAGGAATAACAGCAATTTCCGGCTTTGTTTTAGCTCTTGGAATTCAGCGAATTATCAAAGATAACATCGTCATTAAAAAGGCAGATGCCATTGAAACCATCGGTAAGGTTACTGTTATTTGTTCTGACAAAACGGGTATTCTTACCCGCAATAAAATGACACTCAAAAAGATATTCGACGGCGATACCGTATTTGATTCAGAAAACGATGAGATAAGTGAAAAAAGTGCTACGGTGCTTAAACTAGCGGCTCTTTGTTCAACCCTTCAAAACGATTCCACGGAAAAAGCCATCGAAAAAGCCTCAATTCTCTACAACTCAAAGGGCAAAAATGAATTTGAGGAGTTTTACCCTCGCCTTTGCACTATACCATTTGATGCCAGTCGCAAAACAATGACCAGCATCAATATGATTGAAGGTCGCCCTGTTGCAATTATTAAAGCAGCAGTTGAGGTAATCGCAGATAAATGTATAAACTGCAATACCCAAACAATTCTTAAAATTAATGATGAATTCACAAATGATTCCTTACGCGTTATTGCTATCGCAATGAAGCCTCTTGACGAAATTCCCGCAAATCCCAATCCCGAAGATATTGAAAACAACCTTATTTTCGTAGGTCTCCTAGGTTTCGATGATGCGCCCAGAGCCGACGCTATAGAAGGCATAGAAATATGCAATAGCGCCGACATCAAAACTATTATGATAACGGGCGATAACATACTTACTGCCAAAGCGGTAGCAAGAAGAATCGGCGTTTTGCGAGATGGAACAGAAGCAATTTCTGGTGCAGAACTTGCCCTGCTTTCCGATGAAGAACTGTTAGAGAACATCGAAAAATATTCGGTATATGCCAGAGTTTCCCCTGAAGATAAAATAAGAATTATTTCAGCTTGGCAACAAAAAGGTGAAATGGTTGCTGTTACGGGCGACAGTATGGATGACGCCGACGCTCTCGCCGCTGCAAATATAGGTTGTGTTATGGGTAAGCACGGCGCAGATGTAGCAAAAGGCAACGCAGATTTAGTTATCGAAAACAATAGTTTTTCCGCCATTGTTACAGCCATAAGAGAAAGCCGCGGTCTATTTGCAAATATTCAAAACGCCGTTTCCTATATGCTAACTTGCAATCTTGCAGAGTTACTTGTATATATTATTGCACTCATTATTTTCGGTGTAAGTCCCCTCACACCTGCAACTTTACTTCTTATAAATCTTCTTACCGACTGTGTTCCCATTATGGCGCTCGCTACAGAAAGGTCAGAGCTTTCCGTAATGTCTAAAAAGCCATCATCATTGCTCGGCAGAATTTTTGATAACCATACATTAATTTCAACCCTTTTAGACGGCGCGTTTATGGTCATTTTAGGCATCGTTGCTTTCAGTATAGGCAAAGTACAAGGACTAGAATATGCGGCTACCATGACCTTTGCAACTCTGAGCTTCACTCAGATTTTCCACTGCATTAATGTTCGTACAAAGGGCTCGGTTTTCACCGCAGAATATAATTTCAAATCCTTCTTTGCAATTTCCACCCTTGCTACAATTTTGGTAATAACTCTACTTGCAATTACTCCTATTGGCGCAATTTTTGGCCTTACAGCACTCAAGGGAAAGCAGTTTATTTTAACTCTCGTTCTTTCACTACTCATAATTCCCTTTAGCGAAATTATGAAGGTCTTAAAGAAAAGAAGATAAAAATTAAAACTCCGAGGAATTCGGAGTTTTTTTATATACTAAAATATTCAAAAATTTCGTTTTGCGGCGGCTCTTTAAAATTTAATAATTGATTGCTTACAGGATGGTGAAAACTCAAAGAATAGGACCATAAGGCTATATTTTTGCAAAGCGCGCTACCCCCGTATCTTCGGTCTCCGCAAAGGGACATTCCTCTACTTGCAAACTGCACTCTTATCTGGTGGGTGCGCCCCGTCATAAGTTTAATATTAACAAGAGAGCATTCGCTCTCTTTTATTTTTTTGCTTTCTATTAAGGTATATTCAAGTTCTGCGGCTTTAACCCCTGCCCTTTTCTTTTTAACAACATAGGATTTATTTTTTCTCCTATCAAAATAAAGAAGGTCTTTTAGATTTCCTGCTTCTTGAGGTTTGCCTTTAATTACAGCAAGATACTCTTTATTAAATTTTCCTTCGGTTATTTGAGCCGAGAGATTAGCGGCAGCGGTAGAATTAAGAGCAAATACCATAACACCGCCTGTGGTTTTATCGAGGCGGTGAACGGGATAAACATTTGAATTTGTAATTTCCTTTAAGATATCAACTGCGCTTTTACTACCTTTATTGTCACTCTCGGAAAGTACACCATAGGGCTTTACACAAACAATTATATCTTCATCTCTATAAATTATATTCATATACCAAGAAGCGCAGCGGCAATGCTGAAATAAATAATCAAGGATACCGCGTCAAGAATTGTAGTAACCAGAGGACTTGCCATAACAGCAGGGTCAAAACCAAATTGTTTAGCAACAATAGGAAGTATTGTTCCAACAAGCTTTGCCACGATAACAACAATAACAAGGGTTAAGCATACGGCAATAATTTCCATTATTTCTATGCCTTTATCAAAGTTATTAAGCCATAAATAATCTACTAAATATAGCTTAATAAAATTAACAATACCCAGAACAACACCGCAAACGACAGAAACCCTTAATTCTTTCCAAATAACTCTAAAGATATCGGAAAAATCAATATCGCCAAGAGAAATTGCGCGAATAACGGTAACCGAAGACTGACTTCCCGAATTACCGCCCGTTCCCATAAGCATGGGAATAAAGGCAATAAGGGCAAGACAAGCCGTAAGTTTAGATTCAAAGCTTGAAATAATAGCGCCCGTAAAGGTTGCCGAAATCATAAGGAATAAAAGCCACGGAATTCTGGCTTTGAAGGTTTCAAAAACGCCTGTTTTAAGATAGGTCTTTTCACTAGGCAAAATAGCGGCCATCTTTTCGATATCTTCCGATGCCTCTTCTTGCATAACATCGATAGCATCGTCAACCGTAACGATACCAACAAGACGATTTTCCTTATCAACCACTGGAATTGCCAAAAGGTCATACTTTTCGAACTGTAGAGCAACATCTTCTTTATCGTCAAGGGTATTTGCAAAGATGATATTTTCATCCATAATATCATCAATAAGGCAATCCTTTGGATTAAGAAGCAAATCCTTAACCGAAACAATACCTAAAAGTTTACGGCGTCTATCAGTAACATAACAGGTATAGATAGATTCACTTTCAAAACCGATTTTTCTGATTCTGTCAAAGGCCTCATCCACCGTCATATTTTTTTCAAGGTCGATATACTCGGTAGTCATAATACTACCCGCGCTATCCTCGGGATATGCGAGGAGTTGATTTATCATTTTTCTGGTGGTGGCATTGGTTTGTTTTAAAATACGCTTTGCAACATTGGCGGGCATCTCTTCAATGATATCAACGGTATCATCCATAAAAAGCTCATCCATAACCTCTCGAAGCTCTTTATCACTAAACGCTTCAATGAGGAACTGCTGCATATCGCTATCCATTTCAACAAAAACTTCTGCCGCAAGTTCTTTAGGCAAGATTCTAAAAATAACGGGAATATCTTTTTCGGTTATTTCTTCGAAAATGGGAGCTAAGTCGGCAGGATTCATTTGGGAAAGGGTTTCTTTAAGTAACCCGAACTTTTTGCCTTCTATCATTTCAATAATTTGTTCTTCCACAAAAAATCCTCCTCCTTATTATTTTAATAACAAAACCCCGTCATTTTTTGACAGGGTTTAGTTGTAGGTGAATCACCTTAATAATTATATATTTTTTTTGGTTTATTGTCAATAATTTTTATTTCACAACAATATTTACCAAGCGTTTAGGAATATAAAGTTCTTTAATGATATTCTTGCCTTCGATATCGGCCTTAACTGCAGCTTCTTCTTTAGCAAGCGCTATTGCATCATCAGCAGAAATATCGGCAGCAACATTAATTCTTGCTCTGATTTTTCCGTTAACCTGAACGGCGATTTCAACAGATGAATCTACGCATTTTGCCTCATCATAAACAGGCCATTTTGCCTCATTAAGCATACCGTCAAAACCGTTTAATTCCCACATTTCCTCAGTCAAGTGAGGTGCGAAGGGATTAAGCAGTGTGATAAAGGTTTTTAGCTCGGCCTTGTTTACCTTGCCGGTTGCGGAAATAGCATTAAATAATGACATTAACGCCGCAATAGCGGTATTCATCTTAAGGTTTTCTATATCTTCGCTAACTTTTTTGATGGTTTTATGGAACTCGGTTTCAAGTTCTTTTCTATACTCATCGCCATCAATTACAATATCGCTTAACGAGAAAACTTTTTCAAGGAAACGCTTACTACCTTTAATTGATGCTTGACTCCAAGGAGCCGCCTTTTCAAAGTCACCGATAAACATTTCGTAAACACGCATAGTGTCAGCACCGTAATCCCTTACGATATCATCGGGGTTAACAACATTACCACGGGACTTGGACATCTTTTCGCCGTTCTCGCCCAAAATCATACCGTGACTGGTACGCTTTGCATAAGGCTCTTTATTGGGAACAATGCCGATATCATATAAGAAATGGTGCCAGAAACGGCTATAGAGAAGGTGGAGAGTTGTATGCTCCATACCTCCGTTATACCAGTCAACAGGTCCCCAATATTCGAGGGCTTCCTTAGATGCTAGTGCCTTTTCATTTTTAGGGTCGCAATAGCGAAGGAAATACCAAGAAGAACCTGCCCACTGAGGCATTGTATCGGTTTCTCTTGTTGCTTCGCCACCGCAATGGGGACAGGTAGTTTTAACCCAATCTGTCATTGTAGCGAGGGGCGATTCACCGTTATCGGTGGGCTCATAGGAATCAACATCTGGAAGCATTAAAGGAAGTTCGCTTTCATTCATGGGTACCCAACCGCACTTTTCACAGTAAATCATAGGAATAGGTTCTCCCCAATATCTCTGACGGGAGAAAACCCAATCACGAAGCTTAAAGTTGGTCTTTCTTTCGCCAATTCCCTTTTTAGTTAACCACTCTTGCATTGCCTTTTTGGCTTCTTCAACGCTTAAACCGTTAAGGAAATCGGAATTAACCAATATACCCTTATCGCACTCAATATAGGGCTTTTCGTTAATATCTGTATCAGAGCCTGAAACAACCTCGATTATAGGAAGGTCGAATGCTTTGGCAAACTCAAAGTCACGGGTATCGTGTCCGGGCACTGCCATAATAGCTCCTGTACCGTAAGAAATCAAAACATAGTCAGAAATAAATATAGGTGTTTCCTTATTGTTTGCAGGGTTAATTGCCACAACGCCTTCAAGTTTAACGCCGGTTTTGTCTTTAGAAAGTTCCGTTCTTTCAAAATCAGATTTTTTAGCAGCAGCCTCTTTATATGCCTTAACCTCATCAATGTTAGTGATTTTATCGGACCACTTTTCAATCAAGGGATGTTCAGGTGACATTACCATATATGTAACGCCGAAAAGTGTATCTGCACGGGTAGTGAAAATCTCAAATTCATCGCCGAGATTGGTTTTAAACTTAACTTGAGTACCGTAAGACCTGCCAATCCAGTTTCTCTGCTGAGTTTTAACACGGTCGATAAAGTCAACCTCATCAAGTCCGTCTAAAAGCTTATCGGCATACTCGGTAATTTTAAGCATCCATTGGCTCTTATTTTTATGAACAACCTCGCTACCGCAACGCTCACAAACGCCGTTAACAACCTCTTCGTTAGCAAGTACGCACTTACAAGAGGTACACCAGTTAACCGACATTTCTTTTTTGTATGCAAGACCTTTTTTGAAAAGCTGAAGGAAAATCCACTGAGTCCATTTATAATAATCAGGGTCGGTGGTATTTATCTCTCTCGCCCAGTCAAAAGAAAATCCTAAAGATTTTAACTGACGCTTAAAGTTAGCGATATTATCTTCGGTAACCTTTGCGGGATGGATATGATTCTTTATAGCAAAGTTTTCGGTAGGAAGACCGAAAGCATCCCAACCCATAGGATAAAGCACATTATAGCCCTCAAGACGCTTTTTACGGCTTACGATATCAAGGGCTGTATATGAACGGGGATGGCCAACGTGAAGTCCCTGACCTGAAGGGTAAGGAAATTCTACAAGACCGAAAAATTTAGGAAGTGTATAATCATCCTTTGCAGCAAATGTCTGATTATCATCCCAGATTTTCTGCCATTTTTTCTCTATATCAGTATAATTGTATTTCATAATTAATCTCCTTCCGCTTCATCAAGGATGCCGCTTAAATCTATTTCTGTACCGTCTTTCCACATATTATCAAGACCATAAAACTCTCTTTGGTCGGGAGTGAAAATATGAACAATAACGGTATTATAATCAAGCACAAGCCAACCTGTCGCTCTGCCTTCAATGTGGTGAGGCGGCAAGCCTTCTTCGCTTAATCTATCCTCAACCTCATCACAAAAAGCGCGAACCTGGGTTGATGAATTTGCAGTTGCAATAAGAAAATAATCCGCAAAGGACGTTAATTCTTCAATCTTAATGCATTTTAGCTCCTTTGCTTTTTTGGAATTTAAGGCATTAGCCGCAATTTTTATGATTTTCTCAGTTTCCATTATTTAAATTTCCTTTCAGAACGGTTTCATTGTATGCGTTTATAGTATCGAGATGAAGCGCTCCACCCTTATCAACTATCTCTTTTATGGTGTAGCTAAGAGCATAAATTAACGCTTCATCAAGTGATTTATCCACAAGCGTTCTCATAACATCAACATCCTCATAATCTCTATCGGCAGATGTAAAATCCGCAAGATAAAGTATCAAAGACAAAAGTGACATATTAGCTTTGGCTGTTGTATGGTATCTGATAGCGTCATAAATTTCCTCGTCTTCAATATGAAGCACATATTTCACATACGCCGCTCCCGACATTGCATGCCATAATTTTTCGGTGGTTTTTTCAATACTGTTTAGCATTATACCAAAGGTATCAAATATATTCAAGTGTTCTTCTTCGGTTGCATTTTTTGTCACATCGTGGAGAAGACCTGCAATGTATGCCTTTTCACTATCTGCGCCGTATTTTTCCGCTAATCTTTTGGCTTCATCAGCAACACATATTGAATGGTGGTATCGTTTAGGCGTAAGCCGTTTTTGGAGCAACGCTTTATATTTGTCTAAATTATTGTCTGACATTATAAATTCCTTTTTCTGTTATATAATCATAAATTTTTTGCGGTAATAAAGTTTTATCGGGATTATTTCTAAAATCAGTTGAAGAAACATCTGGAATATCCACAAACACGGGGACAATTTCGGCGCCCATATTTTTATATTTCCTAAGTTCTTTTTCGAATCCTTCAACAGACTCCCTTTCAAATGCGATGAATGAAGTTTCCCGAATCAGCTCTTCATAGTTATACCATTCATCAAGGGTATTTAGCATATCACCGCCGATAACAAAATAGAAATCATCCTCAGGATATTTTTCTTTTAATGCTTTAATAGTATCAACAGTATAACTTTTTCCCTCTCGTTCAAAATCAATAAGGCACAACTGCGCCTTAGAAAATTCCCCGCAGATAATCTCACACATTTCTATTCTGTGCTTATCAAGGGGCATATAATCGCAAACCTTGTGAGGTGGAATTTTATCGGGCAATAAAAATACCTTATCAATAAAATCCAAACCGCAAAGGCATTCAAGTATTTTATAATGACCTATATGAAATGGGTTAAATGTACCGCCGAAAACCGCTATTTTTGACATTTATTTCACCAATTTTATTGTTTTATTATCCTTGCTTTCGCGATATAAAATAAATCTTGAGCCAATAACCTGAACAACATCTGCCCCAACCTTATCGGCAATTTCATCAGCCGCACTTCTTGAGGTTTCGGGAGAATTTTCAAGGGTGCGAAGTTTAATAAGTTCTCTTGCCTCAAGGGCCTCATCAACCTGTTTTAAAAGTTGCTCATTTATTCCGCCTTTTCCTACCTGAAAAATAGTTTCGTAAGAATTGGCCATACCTCTAAGTTGCGCTCTTTGTCTACTATTTAACATTACATTTCCTCTTTTATATATTCTTCTAATTTTTCCTTAAATAATTTAAGTGCTCTGCCTCTATGGCTAATACTATCCTTTTCTTCATCGGATAAAAGGCCGAAGCAACCAAGTTCACTAATAAATAATGGGTCATAACCAAATCCTTTAGTGCCAATACGCTCATAGCCAATTTTACCCTCACATTCACCGCGAACTGTAAAACTTCTACCATCGGGGAATATACAAGCAATAGCCGCTACATATCTACCCGTACGCTTTTCTTCGGGTACACCTGAAAGCTCACTTAAAAGTTTATCGTTGTTGGTTTCATCGTCACCGTGCTCACCCGAATATCTTGCGGAATATATACCGGGGGCACCGCCCAAGAAATCCACACAAATTCCCGAATCATCAGCAACCGAAATGAGCCCTGTGTTTTTAAGTCCCGCCATTGCTTTAGTTATGGCGTTTTCCTCAAAAGTTGTACCGTTTTCTTCAACATCGGGGAATTCTTCGGTGAAATCCTTTTGGCTTAAAACCTCAAATCCCATAGGAATAAGAATTCGTTCAAGTTCTTTTAACTTTTTTTGATTTTTAGTTGCGATAAATATTTTCATTTTTATTCCTCGCTATCAAAAATTCCATCGGCAAATTCTTTGGCGTTAAAGGGTTGAAGGTCATCAATGCCCTCACCAACACCGATAAATTTAACAGGAATCGAAAGTTCGTTGTGAATTGCAACCACAATGCCGCCCTTCGCAGTACCGTCAAGCTTAGTTAAAATAATTCCCGAAATATCGGTAACATTCTTAAACTCTCTTGCTTGATTTACTGCGTTTTGTCCTGTTGCCGCATCAAGCACCAATAAGGTTTCCACACTTGAATCAGGTAATTCTCTTTTTATTACGCGGTTAATTTTTGCAAGTTCATCCATAAGGTTTTTCTTATTGTGAAGACGACCTGCAGTATCGCAGATGATAACATCTGCGCCCTTGGCCTTGGCAGAAGTAATTGTATCAAAAACAACTGAAGCAGGGTCTGTGCCTTCAACGCTTTTAACCATAGGTACTCCTGCCCTTTCAGCCCAGATGCCCAACTGGTCGATAGCGGCAGCTCTAAAAGTATCAGCAGCTCCCAGTAAAACATTTTTATTCTGTGCTTTTAAACCTGCTGCAATTTTACCGATAGAGGTGGTTTTACCAACACCGTTAACGCCTATAACCAAGATAACCGAAGGTTTTGTATCAAGGTGCAAACCATCATCTTCGCCCAACATATCAATAATGATATCCCGCATAAGAGTTTTGATTTGCTTGGGGTCGGTTATTCCCTGCTCTTTTATTTTACTTCTTAAAATATCGCAAATTTCCACCGAGGTTTTAACCCCTATATCTGACATAACAAGTAACTCTTCAAGTTCTTCAAATAGTTCTTCATCAATCTTTGTAAAACTATTAATTAAACTTGTTACGCCATCGGAAATCGATTGCTTGGTTCTCTGCAAACCCGCTTTAATTTTACTGAAAAATCCCATTTAATCACCAGTTTAAATATGATTTGGCTATGCTCCTTGATTTTCCGCAAGAAGCTTCTTTTCAAGTTCTGAAACATTGAGTTCCAAAAGTTTTGTAACGCCCTTTTCCTGCATTGTAACGCCGTAAAGCATATCAGCAGCTTCCATTGTACCTCTTCTATGGGTTACGCATATAAACTGTGTCTGGAATTCGCTGCGCTTCATATAATCGGCGAATCTATCAACATTGATATCATCAAGCGCAGTATCAACCTCATCCAAGAAACAGAACGGAGGCGCATTTACCTGCATAATCGAGAAGTAAATCGAAAGAGCCACGAGTGCTTTTTCACCGCCTGAAAGTCCGTCAAGACTAGGTACATTTTTACCGGGAAGACGGGCTTCAATATCAATGCCGCTCTCAAGGATATTATCGGGGTCGCTAAGTTTAAGAGAAGCAGAGCCACCGCCGAACAAATCACGGAAGGTCTTAGTGAAGTTTTCGTTAATCTTATTGAATCCAACAATAAAGAGCTCCTGCATTTGAGCGGTAAGTTGGTTAATAAGTTTATGAAGTTCAGTTCTTGATGCTTCAAGGTCATCAATCTGACCCTTCATAAAGTCATAACGCTCCTTAACCTCTTTATATTCTTCGATAGCCGAAACATTAACGTGACCGAGGGAACGAATTTTTGATTTAACCTCTGCCAAGTTCTTTTTAGCCTCGGCGGGTTTATCAATTTCTATAGCTATTTCTTCGGCCTCGCTCTTGGTAAGTTGATATTCATCGTAAAGTTGACGGATAACATCGTCATACTCCTTAACCATAATCTCCTTACGCTCACTAAGACGGGCAATTTCACCGCCGATTCTTTCGCGTTCACCCGTTCTTTCTCTTTCAGAAACACGAAGAGCTACGCCGTTTTTCTCGGTCTCGTTGCGCTTGTTCATCAAAGCGGCAATGGTATCATTGCACTCTTTGATTTTAAGACCTAAATTATCGATTTCATCATTAGTTGCATTTATATCTTGATGCAACTGTTCATTTTTAAACTGCAAAGCCGCTATTTCTGATTCTATGGCCGCCGTTCTTTCTGCGCGACTACCAATGGCTATTTCAAGGTCGTTTGCATTGGTAATAAGAAGCTGAGCATCCTTCTCACCTTCTATTATCTGCATTTTTGCGGAAGTTATATCATTTGAAAGCGTTTCGCGTCTTTCAGCAATATTATCTCTGCCGCCTGTCATACTGTCAATATCGGTTTGTATAGCAGTTTTGGCGTTTTCAATTTCTGAAATTTTTATCTCGGCTTCCTTATACTGAACATTTAAAGCGGCAATCTTTTCGTCGCCGTTTCCTTTTTCACTCGTTAAGTCGTTAAAAGTTGCAGTATTATTGGCAAGTAATTCCTCAAGGCGCTTAAGTTCGGCAATAGTTCTTATTCTATCCTCGTTTGCAGTTATAAGGTCTGCCTTAACTGCTGTAATATCTGCCTCTACACAAGAGAGTTCACTTATTGCTTCATCTAAATCCTTGCGGACATTCTTTTCCTTTTCGATAAGTTTTTCAATGTCTTTATTGATATTTTCGATATCTGCGCCTCTCGAAAGCAGACCTGCATGTTTAACCAAAGAACCGCCCGTAAGAGAGCCTCCGGGATTAATAACCTGACCGTCAAGAGATACCACCTTAAAACGATAGTTATACTTTTTAGCAATGTTTACAGCGGAATCAATATCTTCACTTACAACGGTACCGCCTAAAAGATAGCGTATAATTTCGCCGTATTTATTATCAACTTTAACAAGGTCAGATGCAATGCCTACAAATCCGTAAACGCTATCTACGCCGTCTTCCTTAAAATCTCTTGCTTTCATTGAGGAAACGGGCATAAAGGTAGCGCGACCGGCATTTGCTGACTTAAGGAAATTAATTGCGGCCTTCGCGTTTGCCTCGTTTTCAACAACAATATTTTGAATAGCATTACCAAGAGCAGTTTCAATGGCTACGCTATATTTTTTATCAACAGAAATAAGCTTTGATACAGGTCCATAGATACCACGAAGCGTACCTTTATCAGATTCTGCCATAACCGCTTTGGCAGCATGAGAGAAACCTTCCATATTTTTTTCAAGGTCACAAAGTATCTGAACTCGGCGCTTTTTGGCCTCGATATCAAGATTTAGTTCATTAACCTTTTGCTGTAAATTTTCAACAGTTTCTTTGCGATTAGCAAAACGAAGCTCATAACCCTTTATGGTATTATTGTATGAAGTTATATTTTCTTCGACCGTTTTAAAGAGTTCATTGGTTTCAGAAAGTTCCTTATCAATAGCTTCCTTTTCTTTAATGCTTTGTTCTATTAACTGGTCAACAATATTTCCTCTGGCGGTTATTTCATCTACCGCGGTTTTAGAGGTCATCATAAGCACTTTACAGTCAGAGCTTTCTGCAGTTAATCTATTAAGTTCAATTATCTGCTGTTCAATCTGTCTCGAAATGCTTTCGCTATCTGTAAGAAGACCTGCAAGTTCGGTTTCAAGGGCTTCTAATTTTTCCTTAATAACATTTACAGCCGCAGTTTTTTCATCGGCAAGGCGACGCTTTAACGCAATTTCTTCCTTGGCGGCACTATCGGTACTATCGAGTTGCGCTATTTCATTTTTAAGGCGGTCGATCGATTCGTTATTATGGGCAATATCGTTATTTATTACCGAAATATCACCATTTAGCTTAACAATCTCTTCATTAGAAGATGAGATGAGATTACGCTGATTTTCAATTTCCTCTGTAATTCTTGCAAACTCTCTGGAATTTTCCTCAGCTTTGGTGTCAAAATCGCTTAATGCATTTTCAATTTCTTTATACTGAAGCTCGGCGGCGGCAATTTTGCTTTCCTGCGCACGAAGAGCATCCTTGGAATTGTTGAGAGTATACATCCAAAGACTGATTTCAAGTTGCTTTTTATCAGCGGCAAGTTCCAAAAAGCGCTCGGCTTTTTTACTCTGCTCAGCAAGTGGGCCGACGCGGGACTCCAGTTCATCCATTATATCCTTAAGGCGTAAAAGATTATCCTCAGCGGCATTAAGTTTTGATTCGGCGGCGCTTTTTCTATAACGGTATTTAGAAATACCTGATGCCTCTTCGAAAATATCTCTGCGCTCATTGGATTTTGAACTGATAATATTATCAATTTTACCTTGACCTATCATTGAATAACCGTCACGACCAAGACCTGTATCCATAAAGAGTTCATGCACATCTTTTAGTCGCACAGTAATATTATTAATAAGATACTCACTCTCGTGTGAACGGTAATATCTTCTGGTGATAGATACAAAATCATTATCGAAATTAAGGGAACGGTCGGTATTATCGATATTTAAAGTAACTTCACAAAATCCGTGTGGACGACGGGTATCGGTACCACCGAAAATTACATCTTCCATAGATTGACCGCGAAGCGATTTGGTTGACTGCTCACCCAAAACCCATCTGACTGCATCGGCAATATTACTTTTACCGCTTCCGTTAGGACCAACGACTGCAGTAATGCCCTTGCCGAATTTAAGGGTTGTTTTATCCGCAAAAGATTTAAATCCCTGAACCTGAATTGAACTTAAAAGCAAAGTTTTTCACCTTCAACTCTCATATCATTTTTATCTAAAGTTTCATCTGTTTTAACGCTACAAACAAAACCCAATTCTTTAAGCTTATCTATATTTTCTCTGTTCTGACCTATCATTTTAGAAACAGAAGAATTATTAACAAAAATTATATACTTACCTTTTGTCTTAATCAATGAAATTGCCTTTTCAAAAAACATTTTAGACTGACAAATTTCACTGAAAGCAGGGTGCCAAGGACCTGCAACAAAGGCATCTTCCTCAATAGAATGAAGACCTAATCTTATCACATTTATATTGCTTTCCTCAAATATTTTAAGGAGTTTACCGCACAAAATTGCGGCATTATTCACAGTTTGCGGAATATATGTACCGTCACTGTAAAGTTCGGCCAAACGGGTATCTTTAAGAACAATGGTGGGATATATTCTTACGGTATCGGGAGACAGCTCTATTAGTTCCCTTGCAGTAAATATATCAGTATCATCATCAGAACCGTAAAGTCCTGTCATCATCTGAAGACCTAAAGAAAAGCCAAAATCTTTTATAAGTTTTGCGGCCTCTTTTACATCTTCGCTTCTGTGTCCCCTATTATTCATTCCAAGAACTTTATCGCTCATACTTTGAGCACCAAGTTCAATAGCCGTAACACCGTAAGTTTTAAGGAGTTGCAAAATTTTCTCATTTATTGCATCAGGCCTCGTAGAAATACGGATGCCCGATACCATTTTATCCTCTATAAAAGGCTTTGCCGCCTCTAAAAGCGAAAGCATATATTCTCTATCAATTGCGGTAAAACTGCCGCCAAAAAATGCGATTTCCGTATTTTCGGGACTGTAATTTTTAGAATTTACTGCCACAGACACAGCATTTTTAACATCATCAGGCGTGGGCGCTATAGATGCACCTGAAATATGGCACTGATTACAAAAACTGCATTTGTTAGGACAACCGATATGAGGAACGAAAATAGAAATATTTGCGTGACGCCCCATTAAAGTTCACCCATAAGAATAAGAGCTTGCTTTGCAGCCATCTGTTCTGCCTGTTTCTTGCTTTTTCCGGTTCCCTCACCGATAACATTAGAATTTAGATGGACTTCAACCGTAAAGCTCTTATCGTGGTCAGGACCTTCTGAAGCGGTAAGAATATATGAAACCGTTTCTTCGGGATTGCGCTGGATAATCTCTTGCAAAATGGTTTTATAGTCCTTGGTATTTTCTTCGGTGTGGGCATCAATTTCGCGAAGTACAAATCTCATAACATGCTTCTTTGCTGCAGCCATACCACCATCAAGATAAATAGCGGCTAAAACTGCCTCAAAAGCATCGGCAAGAATAGAATCTCTATCTCTTCCACCGCCCTTATCTTCGCCCTTACCAAGGTAAAGAAAATGACCTAAATCCAACTCCCTTGCAAATCCGCATAGCGCTTTTTCGCAAACAAGTGAAGCACGAAGACGGGTGAGTTCCCCTTCAGGCATATTAGGAAATTTATTGAAAATATGGTCTGAAACTATGAGTGAAAGAACAGAATCTCCCAAAAACTCAAGACGCTCATTTGAAGTAACGCCGTTTCTCACTTCATTGGCATAAGAAGTGTGAACAAGAGCATTTTTAAGCAAGGAAATATTATTAAAATTATAACCTAATCTACTTTCAAGCGATAACATATTTACATCCTACAATTTTATTCTAAATTACTCGCAATTTTTCCGATAACATCGGTTTCTGCAAAAGTTTTGGCCTGACGGATAGCATTTTTAATTGCCCTTGCATCAGAACTTCCGTGGGCTTTAACAACGGGTTTTGAAACGCCGAGAAGTAATGCTCCGCCCACCTCTGAACTATCCATCATGCTCTTGAGAGAATACAAATCTTTCTTAATAACCAAAGCGGCAAGTTTATTTGGAAGGGACTTATAAAGCACTTTTTTAATCATAGAAAATAAAGTACTTGCGGTACCTTCAATTATTTTAAGAGCCACATTTCCTGTAAATCCATCGGTAATTACGGCATCGCAAACGCCTTTTGGCATATCGCGCGCCTCAACATTACCAATAAAGTTAAGGTCAGATTCACTTAAAAGTTTATATGCCTCCAGGCGTAATTCATCACCCTTTGTATCCTCAACGCCAATATTAAGAAGTCCGATTTTAGGGCTTTCAATGCCGCAAACATTCTGTAAATACACATTAGTCATAATACCGAACTGTTTAAGCATTTCGGGGCGGCATTCTGCATTGGCGCCCATATCCATAAGCATATAGTGACCGTTCGGCGAAGGAAGAGTTGCCGCAATAGCGGGACGCTTAACACCTTTTATCCTCTTAACTATGAGTGTTCCGCCAACAACAATAGCACCTGTGGAACCTGCGGATACAAAAGCATCGGCATTGCCGTCAACAAGTTCTTTAAATGCAATTCCCATAGAGGAATCTTTATGGGCTTTTAAAATGGTTGTGGGGTCATCGTGCATTGAAATCACATCGGTGGTATGTACGATTTTAAGGTCGCCGTAAAAGGACATATTATTATCCTTTATAACCTTCTCGATGATATCTTTGTCACCCGTAAGAGTAATATCAACCTTATATTCAAATGAAGCAATAGCGGCGCCGATGACAATTTGTTCGGGAGCATTATCTCCGCCGAAAGCATCTACAACTATTCTCATAATTTTACCTCACATTATTTAAATTCTTCACTAAACCAATTAAGTGAACGCTGGGATAAAGCAGCATATCGCTCTCGCTTATCTCTTATATGTTCAGCAAGAGGCGGTAAAACGCCAAAATTTGCGCCCATAGGTTGAAAATCGGTTACCGTCTCATCGCAAATATAGGAAAGTAATGCGCCTATCATAGAATATTCAGGAAGCAAAAGCGGCTCTTCCCCTCTTAGTTCCCTTACGGCATTAATTCCAGCAACTATCCCCGATGAAGCCGATTCCATATAACCTTCAACACCCGAAATCTGACCTGCAAAGAAGATATTTTCATTGCTTTTGAGTGAAAGATTTCTGTTTAAAAGTTTGGGCGAATTAATAAATGTGTTTCTATGCATAACACCGTAACGGGCAAATTCGGCATTTTCAAGACCTGGTATCATAGAAAACACCCTTTTCTGTTCACCAAATTTAAGATTGGTCTGGAAACCCACCATATTATACATAGTACCTTTAGAATTTTCTTTTCTCAGTTGAACGACCGCCCAAGGCCTATGGCCAGTCCTAGGGTCGCGAAGTCCCACGGGCTTCAAGGGGCCAAATCTTATAGAATCTTCGCCTCTTTTAGCAAGAACCTCAACGGGCATACAACCCTCATAAACCGTAAGCGGTTTATCAAAACCGTGAACCAAAGCACCTTCTGCATTTATAAGTTCATTATAAAAGGCTGTATACTCTTCCTTATTCATAGGACAGTTGATATAATCGCCCACATTATCATCATAACGGGAAGCAATAAACGCTTTAGAAAAATCAATGCTATCCGCCATAACCACGGGCGCTGCCGCATCAAAGAAACTTAAATGCTCCGAATTTGAAACCTTTTTAATATTCTCTGCCAAAGCGCCATCCGTAAGAGGTCCCGTTGCTATTACTGTTATACAATCGGTGGGTATCTCATCAACAACCTTATTTATAACATTGATATTTGGATTTGCTTTGATTTTATCGGTAATATACTTTGAAAAAATATCTCTATCAACCGCTAAAGCGCCACCTGCCGCAACAGAAGAAACTGCGGCGGCCTCAAGGCAAATTGAACCCATTCTTCGCATTTCTTCCTTTAAAAGACCTGCAGCGGAATCAATTCTTGACGCCTTTAACGAATTGGAACATACGAGTTCGGCAAAATCATCACTGCGGTGTGCGGGAGATTTTTTCAAAGGTTTCATTTCAATTAAATCAACCGAAATACCAAGATTAGCTATAGAATTGGCCGCTTCACAACCTGCAAGACCTGCGCCTATAACAGTTATCTTATTCATTATTTCTTATCCTCGGAAGATTTTTTCTTTCTCGAAGGGCACTCTGAATTCATACAATATTTTCTGCCGCGAAGACCGCTAATAATATAACTGCCGCATTCCTTGCACTGCTCACCCGTAGGAACACCGGGAGATGCAAAGTCACAAGCGGGGTAATTTGTGCAACCGTAAAACTTATTGCCTCTTTTTGAAACCTTTTTAATAAGTTTACTACCGCACTTGGGGCAAGGTTGCTTAATTTCATTCTCAGGTGCAGGCATTGTATTTTTACACTCGGGATAACCGGGACAAGCTAAAAACTTACCGAAACGGCCGTTTTTCACTATCATTTTTCTGCCGCATTTATCGCAGATAATATCGGTTTCTTCATCGGGCACCTTTACCCTCTTACCCACAAGAGAATCTTCCGCCTTCTTATAGAGAACATCAAAATCTCCATAGAAATCGTGAAGCATTTCTATCCAGGACATTTCACCTGCGCCGATTTTATCAAGTTTCTTTTCAAGACCTGCGGTGAACTTAACATCAACGATTTTCTTGAAATATTCATCTATTAAATCGGAAACAACCGTACCAAGTTGAGTGGGCTTAAATGACTTTTTATCTCTTTCAATATAAGTTCTCTGCAAAATATTAGAAATAATTGGAGCATAGGTAGAAGGTCTGCCAATACCGTTTTCCTCAAGCGCTTTAATAAGAGTAGGCTCTGTATATCTTGCGGGGGGTTGAGTAAAGTGTTGATTGGGTATCAAACTCTTTAATTTGAGAACATCACCTTCACTCATTTCAGGAAGAGCTACGCCATCAGCCGAATCATCATCCTTACCCTCTTCGTAAAGAACAGTGAAACCATCAAAACGGACTGAATATCCGTTTGCTTTAAAGAGGTAATCCCCTGCATTAATATCAACAGCAACAGTATCCTGTACACAAGCAGCCATCAAAGAAGCAATAAAACGCTCCCAAATCAGTTTGTAAAGTTTATACTGTTCGGCTGTAAGTGAATCTTTAACTTCATCAGGCGTAAGGTTAATTGTTGTGGGACGGATAGCTTCGTGAGCATCCTGAGCGCCGCTCTTTGTTTTGAAATAACGGGGCTTAGCGGGTAAATAATCGTTACCGAATCTTTGAGCGATATAACCGTTAGCTGCCGCTCTCGCCTCTTCTGAAATGCGAAGCGAATCGGTACGCATATAGGTAATAAGACCTGTAACGCCGCTATGATGCACATCAACACCCTCGTATAACTGCTGAGCAATCTTCATTGTGCGCTGACCTGTAAATCCGAGTTTACGGGATGCCTCTTGCTGCAAAGTAGAAGTAATAAATGGAGGTGCAGGTTGTTTATTGCGAACACCCTTTTTAATATCTCTAACAATATAATCGCAGTCATTAAGGTCACTAACAATTTTGTTGGCGGTTTCGGCATTTACAATGGTATCAAGTTTATCGCCATTTGCAGTACCGTAAAGGTGGGCATCAAAAGATTTTCTGCCGCTTACGAGTTTTGCATCTACCGTCCAATACTCTTCACTAACAAATTTTTCAATTTCGCGCTCTTTTTCAACTATGAGTTTTAGCGCAACGGTCTGAACACGACCTGCAGAAAGTCCGCTCTTAACCTTTTTCCAAAGAAAAGGACTGAGTTTGTAACCCACAATTCTATCAAGAACTCGACGAGCTTGCTGAGAATTAACCAAATTTATATCAATCTGCTGAGGATTTTTTATCCCATCTTTAACCGCTCTTTCGGTAATCTCATTGAAAGAAACCCTATTTTTTTCATTCAAATTAAGACCCAGTATATCGGCTAAATGCCAAGAAATTGCCTCACCTTCACGGTCAGGGTCGGTTGCGAGAAGAACACCATCGCTATTAGCTGCGGCCTCTTTAAGTTGACGAATCAATTCCTTCTTCTCAGCCATATTTATATAATCGAGTTTAAAATCGTTATTAACATCAACACCAAGTTTTGATTTGGGCAGGTCACGAATATGACCTTTAGATGCCATTACATCGTATTCAGAGCCGAGATATTTCTTAATACTCTTGATTTTACTTGGTGACTCAACAATTACGAGTTTTGCCATTTCTTTACTCCTTTTTTTCTAATATATAAGCACCGCCGGGTTGGGCTTTGATAACGCCTTCCATCTCAAGCTCTGTAAGAGCGGAAAGAACAATAGTATCATCAAGACCCGCTTCCAATAAATCATCGGCAGTGAATTTTTGCTTATCTAAATAATTATATACTATTTTAGCTTCTTTTGAAAGTGTTTTAATGAAATTTTTTTGATTTTTTTCAATTTTTTCCTGTTTTTCAACCTTTTCAAAGGCCTTTGCAATATTTATCTTATCGGCAAACTGATAAATATATTCGCTAAACACATCAGAACTATCTAAAAGTGGCTTTGCGCCATCTCTCAAAAGAGCATTTGAGCCCTTATAACATTTAAAAGTAGGATTACCGGGTATTACAAAAACATCCCTACCCTGTTCCGCCGCATGTTTTGCGGTGATGAGAGCGCCGCTGCGTTCATCTGCTTCCATAACGGCTACACCAAGAGAGAGTCCTGACATAAGACGATTTCTAACGGGAAAAGTAAATTTGCTAGCAGGTGTATAAGGCGGATACTCACTTATAATACAACAGCTTTTTTCAATAGATTTACGGAGTTTTTCATTTTCCATAAGATAATTACTGCCTATTCCACAACCAAGAACCGCAATAGTTTTACCGCCGTATTTTAGCGCACCTTTATGAGCAAAAGAATCGCATCCAACCGCGCCGCCGCTTACAATAATAAAACCTGCCCTTGACAATCTAAGCGAAAGTGAATATGCAGATTTTGCACCGAATTTAGACACCTTTCTGGGACCAACAATACAAAACACAGGTTCATTATCAATATCGGGAAAATTGCCGCGAAAGAAAAGCACCAATGGCGGCGAAGGAATATTTCTAAGGCGCTCTGGGAAACGCTCCGATTCAATGGTTAAAATCTTTACATTTTCTTTCTTGCAGTCTATAAACACTTTATCTGCAAAATCTTTATTTACTTCTTCAAATTTGATTTTTTCAGCCTCGGTTAAAACCTTTAAAATGCTTTTTCTATCTTTATCAAGAAGGTTATTGTTCTTTAGTTTATCGTAAACCCTATAAGCTTTGGCGCTACCGTAGCCGAAGGCCTTTTGCAAGATAAGGAGATTTTTAACAGTTGAAATTCCAAGCATCATTTAGCCCTGCCTTTAAGTTCCCACATAGCAATAGCAGCAGCGGCGGCAGCGTTAAGTGATTCTGCTTTTCCCTGCATTTTAATAGTTACCCGACTATATGCCTTATCCTTAGTTTCTTCTTTCAAACCGTTACCTTCGTTACCGATAAGGATAACATCACCATCTTTAAAATCTATTTCGCTAATACTTTTAGCATCTTTATCAACAACACAAGCAAAGGAACGAAGACTGTTTTCACGGATAAATTCATTTATATCATCGGCAATAAAAACGGGCATTCTTAAAAGTGTACCCATAGATGCTCTTAAAACCTTAGGACTATAGGCATCGCAACTATCACCGGAAATTATAATGCCACTTATCCCTAAGGCTTCTGCAGTTCTAGAAATTGCACCAAGATTTGATGGGTCCTGAAGATTTTCAAGAGCTATGTATCTGCCACACTTTTTTATTTTACAATCAATTTGCGGTATTTTGCATACCGCTAAAATGCCTTGTGGATTTTCTGTATCACATATTTTTTTAAATAAAGCATCGGTAAAAATATAGGAATTCTGTGAAATTTCGGCAACTTTATTTATCTTTTCTGCATACTTTTCCAAGGCAGTTTTTGAAACAATAAGTTTATCGAAAACCACACCATTTTCCATAGCATCACTACAAATTCTTAAGCCCTCAATAACAAAAAGACCTGTTTCTTTTCGGTTCTTTGCACTGCTTTGCAAAGAAGAAACAAGTTTAACGATTGAGTTATCACGACTTGAAATTTCACTAAAATTCGCCATATTTTCACATCCAATTTATATAAATAAAAAGCAAAATTCGCCCGAGTTGCAACTCGGGCGATAATAAATTATTTTGCTAATGCTTTGTTTGCAGCATCTACTAGCTTTGCAAAACCTGCAGCATCATTAACTGCGATTTCAGCAAGCATTTTACGGTTAATCTGAATACCTGCTTTGTTAAGACCATTCATAAATGTTGAGTAGTTCATACCGTTCATTTTAGCGGCAGCAGATATACGGGTAATCCAAAGACGACGGAAATCACGCTTCTTAAGACGACGGCCTATATAAGCATAGTTTCCGGATTTCATAACTGCTTCTTTAGCAGTTTTAAAGAGCTTTGATTTAGCGCCAAAATAACCTTTGGCAAGTTTTAAAACTTTTTTTCTTCTCTTGCGTGTTGCTAACGCACCTTTTACACGAGCCATTTAAGTAACCTCCAATAGTAATTGATTCCGCTTATTTATAAGGAATCATTTTCTTTACTGCTGCTACATTGGTTGCATCAGCACATACGACCTTGCGAAGATTTCTCTTACGCTTTGTTGTTTTCTTGTTAAGAATGTGAGACTTGTAAGCGTGAGCGCGCTTTACCTTGCCTGTTTTGGTGAGCTTGAAACGCTTTTTAGCGCCACTGTGTGTTTTAATCTTAGGCATTATAATTCCTCCTGAATATTTTTATTTACCGGATTTAGGTGCCAGGAACATAAGCATATTACGTCCCTCCATTTTGGCGGCCTTTTCAACATTAGATGCATCTGAGCAATACTCTGCGAAACGCTCCATAATCTCAAGACCAATCTCGGGGTGGCCGAGTTCGCGACCTCTGAAACGAATGGAAACCTTTACCTTGTTGCCGCTTTTTAGAAATCCTATGGCGTGATTACCTTTAGTTTCAAAGTCATGCTTATCAATGCTAAGACCTAAGCGGATTTCTTTAACCTCGACAACCTTCTGGTTCTTTTTGGCTTCCTTCTCTCTCTTGGCTTGCTCAAAACGATATTTACCATAATCCATAATTTTGCACACGGGGGGTTGGGCATTTGGCGAAATATTAACCAAATCCAACTCCTTTGCATATGCCGCTTCTATGGCTTTATCAATAGGCATAATACCGAGCTGACCGCCTTCCGAGTCAATAACGCGTACCTCTTTGAATTTAATTTCTTCATTGATGGCCAATTCTTTGCTGCTGATTGTGAAGCACCTCCATAATTCAGTAAAAAACATAAGACGCGAACAGAAAACCGTCCGCGTCTAATAAACATAACTATCCCTACAGGGAAACACATTTATTGACCCAAGGATAACACACACGAGGGTGAGAACACGGATAAGTTCTGCTTCATTGTCCTTAACATTATAACACAAAATATGCTTTTGTCAAGTGTTTTTTTATTCAATTTCAAGTTCCTTAATGGAACGCATTTGGTAATCAACATTTTTAAGCATATCAGGATGACGAAGAGCTGTTGCCGCGCCTCTTACAACACTATGTGTTGGGTCCTCAAGTTTATGAACAGAAGTATCAATATAATCCGCAATCATTCTGTCCATACCGTTAATCAAACTTCCACCACCCGTTAGATAAAGTCCCGATTCCTTAATATCAGCGACTAAATCAGGGTCGGTTTTTGAAAGCACTTCTCTAATGGCGTTGCAGATAGCCAAGGCGGTTTCTCTTAGAACCTCATATATTTCGCTTGAACAAATTTCGAAACTCTCAGGAAGACCTGTAAACACATTTCTGCCCTTAGCAACCATAGCAATTTCTATTGGCCTTTCAACCACAGAACCAATCTGCTTTTTAATAGTTTCAGCAGTTAATGGTCCGATTTCAATATTAAATTCCTTGCGGACATACTTAATAATCTGACGGTCAAAATCAGTTGATGCTATGTGGCAAGAATCACAAGCCGCAATACCACCTAATGAAATAACCGCAATATCAGTAGTACCTGCGCCAATATCCACAATCAAGATTCCCTTAGGCTCGGTTATATCAAGCTGAAGGCCGAAAGCAATAGCAAGAGGGCTTTCGATTACCGAAACATTTCTGCCCCCTGCCGACTCAACAACATTTGCAAGAGAATGGTGCTGAAGTTCTGTAAGACCCGGTGGCAGTGTCGCCATAATACGAGGTCTTACCACCTTATTTGAAAAGGCCTTTTCCATATAGCGCTTGAGCATTGCTTCGGCTAAATCATAGTCCGCAATAACTCCGCTTTTAATTGGCGAAACACAGGTCAAACTATCGGGTGTTCTTCCCATAGTTTGCTTCGCTTTTTCCCCATAGAAAACAGGGTTCCAACTATCATTATCTACCGTTACCACACTGGGCAATTCAAGGACAACCTTTGAACTTGAAAATATAACGGTTTTTGAGGTTCCGATATCTATTCCTATATCGGTGGTTTTCTTCATATTAATCACCGCCATCATTATATATTAAAAAGCTCACTTTTTCAAGGCTCGTCTTTTCTGAGCCAAAACTGTGATACAGTACACTCTATTTGCACCTGCTTTTAAAAGTTGACGGGCGCACTCATCTAAAGTGGCGCCGCTTGTCCTTATATCATCCAAAAGCAGAATATTCTCGGCTTTTATTTTTCTTCTATAACCGTACTTCCCGTTGACATTACGAATTCTTTCCTCAAAACCGCTTTTGTGTTGTGGACGCCTGAAACCTCTGCAAAACAGTAAACCATCCAGCATTTTTATTCCCGTAATTTCACTTACGCCCTCACAAAGCTCTTTGGCATGGTCAAATCCCTTTCCCATAATGCTTCTTTTAGATGAAGGAACATAGCATATCCCATCAAAATCAATATGAGAAAATTCAGATTTAATTGCCTTTGATAATTCTCTTATAAAATACTTACCGTAATGCCGTTTGCGAAAAAGTTTGTATTTATAATAAGCCCTTTGGGCTATACCCGTGTTTTCATACAGTGAAATAATTCCTTCAAATCGGTAAACCCTTAAAGAACACAGGCAATCCTTCTTTTCAAAGCCGCATTTGAGGCAACGCTTTTTAGGATTAATAATCTCTATAGCCTCTTTGCAACTTTTGCAAAGAAAACTATCCTCACCGATAATTTCTCCGCAAGAGATACAGGTATTAGGATATAATGCAGAAAGTAAAAATCTTTTAGCAAAATCAAAAATCTTAGTAAGCGTTTTCATTTATAAATTCCTTAAGCATTGTATAACGAAGGGTTTTTCGGTCATTTTCTACCATATCATAGAACACCTTTTCACCACCTACAAGCACAAGCATTTTTTTAGCTCTTGTTACTGCAGTATAGAGAAGATTTCGATATTTAAGTTTAGAAGGAACATCGAAAAGCGGTATAACGACACACTCAAATTCACTGCCTTGACTTTTATGCACTGTAACAGCATAGGCAAGTTCAAGTTCGCTTAAATTGTCGCTTAAATATGTAGCTAAACGGTCTTCATACTGTACCTTGACAATGCCGCCTCTGATATCAATATCGGTAATAATACCCACATCTCCGTTAAATACGCCTGTTCCGATTTCTCCGTTTTTGCGTTCCCAGACAATATCATAGTTATTCTTAATCTGCATAACCTTGTCCCCCGGCCGCATATATACACCCTTATAACTAAACTGTGGTGACTTATCTGTTTTGGGGTTTAAAATCGACTGCAATAAATTATTGAGATTTAAAGAGCCACACTCCATTTTTCTTGAAGGACATAATATCTGAATATCACTAAAACTATCAAAGCCGTAGGCATTTGGAAGACGCTCCGTACATAATTCTAAAACCGTATTACAAACATCATGAGAGGAATTTTTATGAACAAAGAAAAAGTCCTTGCCCTTATTGGAAAGGTCAATCTCCCCTTCTTCTATAATGGCATGAGCATTTCTTATAATAGAACTCTCCATAGCCTGACGGAAAACCTTTTTAAGCCTAATTGCAGGAAATTTTTCGGACAATAAAATATCATTGAGGACATTACCTGCCGAAACACTGGGTAACTGGTCTGCATCCCCGACTATAATTATTCTGCAAGAAAGCCTCAGAGCTTTCAAAAGATTTTCAAATAGAAGGGTATCTATCATTGAGGCCTCATCAACGATGATAACATCACATTCTAACGGATTTCGCTCATTTCTGCAAAACTGCTGTTTGCCACCGGCCCCCCACTCTGCCTCTAAAAGTCGGTGAATGGTTTTAGCCTCACGGCCCGTAAGCTCTGTCATTCGCTTGGCGGCTCTGCCAGTGGGCGCCGCCAATTGAATAGCCATATCTCTCATTTCGAAAAGGCGGATAATGGCATTAAGTGTGGTTGTTTTACCGGTTCCTGGACCGCCAGTCAATACAAGAACGCCGCTATCAAAGGCTTTTTTTACCGCCTCTCGTTGTAAATTCTCAAATTTTATACCCAGTTTATTTTCAATATAATCAATTTCGAGGTCGTTAATAATATCTGCAATTTTAATATTGCGGCAGGCGGCAGAAAGTCGCGCCGCTATATATTCTTCCGCATAATAGTAATCAGGTAATGCCAAAAATTCTCCATTACCTATACGCTTTGAAATTACCATTAAGCGTTCCACCATTTTGTCACAAATACTCTGGATTCGGTGAAAATCACTTTCTAAAAGTTCAATAGCAACTGCAACAAGTTTCTTTCTGGGAAGACAGGTATGTCCATTCATAAGGTTTTTACGCAGTATATATTCGATACCTGCAAAAAGACGCAATTCATTATCGGGAGAAATACCGAAATCTGCGGCAATAATCTCGGCTTTTTCAAAGGAAATTTCCATATTCCCTTGGCAAAGTATATATGGATTTTCTTTAATTTTATCTGTTGCGCCTTTACCCAGTTCCTTATAAATCATGGCGCATTTTTCCACACCTATTTCATAGGGCGAAAGCAAAATCATAACATCGCGGATGCCAAACTGCTTTCCATATTCTTCGCTTATTGAATATGCCTTTTGTAAGGAAATTCCTTTAATTTCCGCTAACTCCTCAGGATGGTTTTGAATAATGTCAAGAGAATCTGCGCCGAATTTTTCCACTATTTTAGTAGCGGTTGATGGACCGACGCCCTTTATAACGCCCGTTGATAGATATCTTAAAATTCCAGCAACATTTGAAGGCGCAGTTCTCTCAAAAGTGACGGCAGAAAATTGACTGCCATAGGTTGGATGGACAATAAAATTGCCTGTAAGTTTAAGGGTTTCGCCCTCGCTTAAAAAAGGAAAGGTACCAACCACGGTGACCCTTTCCCTTCCGCTTCTCAAAATTGCTACGGTATAACCATTTGTTTCATTAGAATATGTAATCTTTTCTACTATACCGCTTAGTTCTTCTCTTGAATCTAAAATTTCATTTTCAGACAATTTAAACTTCCTCGTTATTATAAAGTGTATCCAAAACCCCGCCAAGCATTTCCGGGATTGTTATAATGATATTCTTTTTCCGTGAATATTCATAGCAAAGTTTTCTTTCATCTTCGCTCAAATCGTAATCCACACCGATTATGGTATCTGCATAACTGCTACCCTGCCACAAAAGTTGCTCATACATATATCGTAATTGCCCTAATGCTCTGCCGCTTCTTAAAAACACAAGAGCATAATTTATATTTTTCTTACCGTCAGAAGCAAAATACAAGCGTATTAAATGAATAATCTCACAAATACCCGCCACTGCAAGCACAAACAAAGCGGCCATAAGAAAACCTTTTACCATAAATACCACCTCGCTACATTGTATGCAGCGAGGTAGCGTATTGGTGATAAATATTATTTTTGTGTTAAGGTTACTGCGGCGCTATAAGAATCTATCTGCCAAAAATCGCTCTGTTTATCAGATTTTATAATTGCCTCAACAGTATGCTGGCCAGCTGATTTATCGGCAACATCTAAAACAGCATAAAGGTCGGAATCTTTAAGTTTATTAACCACACTTGCTTTACCGAAAATCTTTACATTTCTTATATTGCCGTTTGTTTTTGCTGCTAATCCGTTAGCCACATTACTAAACTTAAATTCAGAGACAGTAAATGTTTTTTCAATATAACCATCGGTATTAACCTTGACTGTAAAGAATTCAATATTATCAAAAAGTTTTACACCGTCAGGCAGAATTGCCGAAACTTCAAAAGTATTTGAAGATGCCGTAACAGTCCTTAAATCAATGGGCGAAAGGTTAATTGAAGTGAGATTATCAATTACCTCGGGAGTGCCGATTACGGTAACTTTCTTATGGTCTACAGAATATTTGATATCCTCATTTTTCATATTTTGCGGTCTATTTATAAACGCCGCCTGAACATCTACGGATGCTTTTTTAACTATAGGCTGAGTAACGGTAGTAGTGGTGAAAGATAAGGTAAGACTTGTGCCTTCTAGTGCATTTTCATCGCTATCGTAAATTTTTCCGTTTGAAGCATATTTATAGATAATCTTGCCGTTTTTATCCAAAAGTAGAATATCTGCGGCATAACTCTTAGTTGCACCGAGAACTTCATCGACCTCCGCGGAAGCCACAACTGAATTAATTTGGTCGAGAACCGCACGGGGTCCCTTAATAGAAATTGTACTTTCTTCGGGCTTAGAAACTGTAGGATTATCAGCTATAAGTCCACTAACAGCGCTTACACCTATAAGTTTAGGAACAACAGTAAATTCTCTTGTTTCAATATAATCGAAGGTTACATCCATGCGCGAAGGGGTGATTGAAGAAAAAGTATAGCCTGTTTTGGAACTGTTTTGCATTCCAACAACTTCTAAACTATAAGTTCCCGCACCGTTAACCTCGGTAACAGAGGCAGTCAGAAGAAGGTCCTCAGGCTTTAAAGAACTGACTATATAGTTAGGTCCGCTTACGGTTACCGCAAATTTCTGGGAAGAAATATCCGAAACAATACCAAGTCCCATTTCGCTTACCATAGTATTCTCAATAGAAACTGTAGCAGAAATATCAGTGAAGGTCTGGTCTCTCACGGGATTTCTCCTAATCATAGCGCTCATCCAAATTATGAAAGAAAGTAGTAGGGATACAGTTATGGTAAATTTTTTGTTCTCAAAAATTTTACGCATATTGATTTTTTTGAGATTAATCTTCATCCTTTTCTACCTGCCTTTCCCCATTATCTTTTTTGGAAAAATACCCAAAAACTTTAAATCCTTTAAGCGCAGTAATAATCGCATTATCTTTCTTATCTATTTCGTCGTTTAAAAGATACTTGCTAAGTTCAGCATAGGCAGAAACGGAATTATAGTTTCTGGTTATTTTGCCATCGTGAACTATAGAAATAGTTCCCGTCTCTTCCGAAACAACAAGTACTACGGCATCAGAATTTTCCGACATACCGATAGCAGCTCTGTGACGGGTGCCGAGTTGTGAAGAAATATTATTATTGTTGGTTAAAGGAAGTATACAACCTGCAGCACAAATTCTGCCGTTTCGTATAATCATTGCGCCATCATGGAGGGGAGAGTTGGGAAAGAAAATATTATTTACCATTGATACGGAACATTCTGCATCCACAACAGTACCAGTATTTATAATATCGCCAAGCTGAGTTTCTCTTTCAAAAACGATAAGAGCGCCGACTTTTCTTTCCTGCATAGCACCTGCCGCCTTGGTAACCACATCAATACAAGACCTGACAGTTTCGCCTTCATCATCATATTTCTTACTACCGATAAGTTTGGTGTGACCAACCTTTTCGAGCATACGACGAATTTCAGGTTGGAAAATAATTGCCATAACAACAAGGGCTGAATCCACAATTACCGATAAAAGCCAACTAACAACCGTTAATTTAAAAAGGTTAGCCAAAAGGTATGTTCCAAAAATAACTCCCAAACCTTTTACGAGTAATCCCGCTCTTGTTTCGAGTAGAAATCCAATCGCCTTATAAATTATCCAGGCAATTGCAATAATATCGATAATATCAAAAAATCTAATATTCGATATGGCATAAACTATTTGATTCCAGAAGGTATATAATGCATCAAAAATAGCGCCCAACCGTATCATTCCTTTACTGTTTTATATTCCATTTCATTTTAACACATCATACGGCATTTTTGCAATAGTAAATTATTAATTATTTATTATATTTTTTAGAGATTAAGCGGATTTTGCGAACAAGATAATCAATTTCCCACGGCATATTAAAAATGCTTGGAGAAATTCGCACAGTTCCGCTTTCTTCTGTACCGATTTTCTTATGGGCAAGAGGTGCACAATGAAACCCTGCTCTTACAGCTATTCCGTTCTTATTTAGTTCATCAGCGGTTTCCCCCGAGGTTAATCCTTTAACATCAAAACTTAAAACAGGCGCATAATTTTCGGCGTTAAAATTCGGTGTGTAAAGAATTATGTTTTCATCCTTTAAGAGCCGATTATATAACGATGTTAACAGTTGCATTTCTACTCGATGAATTTTATTTGTCCCCAGTGTTTTTACAAAATCTATTCCTGCGCCAACACCTATTATTCCAGCCACATTTACTGTTCCGCTTTCTAATCTTTCAGGCAAAAAGTCTGGTTGTGTTATTTCTAAAGAGTTAGTGCCCGTTCCACCCTCAATTATAGTATTGTTTATGGGTTTTTCAGCTATAAGAATCCCAATACCCATAGGCGCATAAAGTCCTTTGTGAGCCGCAATGCACAGATAATCAATATTCATCTTTTTTATATCTATGGGAATTACCCCCGCAATTTGTGCGGCATCAACGGTAAAAAGTATATTATTTTCTCTGCACATCTCCCCTATTTTTTCTATAGGCAAAAGTTTACCTATAACATTTGATGCGCCAGTACAAATCACCATTTTTGTATTGGGTTTTATAAGTTTCTTAAAATTATTGACAGTTATTTCATCATCAACCAGAGAAACCTCTGCAATATCGTATTTTACGCCCCATTTATGCAATGGCCGCAGTACCGCATTATGCTCCAAATCCGAAATAACACAGTGGTCCCCACTTTTTAAAACACCCTTAATAACAAAGTTGAGACTTGCGGTACAATTAGCCGTAAATACAACATTTTCAGGGCCCGTTGCACCAAAAAAATCTGCTGTTTTTTCGCGTACTGAAAACACCTTTGCTGCAGTATTTTCAGACAATTTATGACCGCTTCGGCCTGGGTTTGCCGAAAGATGCAAAAGCGCATTATTAACGGCATTTATAACCCTTTGTGGCTTTTGTCCCGTGGTTGCCGCATTGTCAAAATATATCAATTCAATTCACCTCATATACAAATAAAAACGCCCTTAACAGTAAAATCGAAACTGTTAAGGGCGGTAATTTAAACTATATTTTATTTATCTGAAGGATTTTAATACCTGCGTCTCGCAAAATGACTTCGGCCGCTTTTATATCTCCGTCAACCAGAATATTGTATCCGCAACCGTTACTGCCAGTACCCGTCGTTCTGCGCTCTATTCTAGCTTTGTAACCCATTTTACGCAGTAAATCTCTTCCCTTTATAGCATAGGTTATACTTCCTGTAGTAAGCAGAAAACTACCCATTTCACTGCACTCCGTTTCGGTGCATCCTGTGCACACTATATACTATGCAAATTTTTCCTATTTGTCCTTTTCTGCTATCATTTGTTTTTTGTAAAAATCCACAACGACGATTAACGCTATGGGTAATATCAACATTCCGCCGATACCTGCCACGCGAAGTCCAACAAAAATCACTACTAACATAAAAAGCGGATTAAGTCCTACTTTTTTGCCAATAATTTTAGGCTCTGCAAAATTTCTAACGATGATAATTGTAATATACAAAATTATTAACATAAAACCTTTTGAAAATCCTTCGGTTAGAAAAGAGATTATCGACCAAGGAATCAAAACAGTACCTGTACCGATAACGGGTAATATATCCACAACGGCTATAAAAACCGCTAAAACAATAGGTTTTTTCACGCCAATTATTAAAAAGCCCACCGATAATTCCGCAAATGTTATAAGCAAAATTAAAATGTAACCTTTTGCTAGTTTAAAAACATTTTCCACTAATATACCTTTAATCACCGCAATATTTTTTACGGTTTTTTCAGAAAGAAATCCCTTTAAAAATTTAATTAATTTTTCATAGTCTTTGGCAATATAAAAACTTGCAACTACAGTTACGATACAGCTAAACAAAAACGAGGGTAAACTCCTTGCCGTTTTGGCTGCCAAGGATGAGGTAAAAGCCACAATTTCGTTTAAAGTGTTTTCTTTAATTTTATTAAACATTTCCCCCGTATTTTTAGAAACGGACATAGGAAAATTATTGGTAATCTTATCAAGAGCAATTTGTATTTTTTCAAAAATCAATGTTAAACTGTTAATATTATCTTTGTTTGAAATAAAATTTGATATTACGCCTAAAATTCCCCATATCAAAAAAACCAAAATGGTTATAGCAATTATATATGCTACTGTAACAAATACCGAAGCACATATTCCTCTATTAATTTTAAGTTTATTGGCGATTTTTTCTGATGGTTTTTGCACAAGATATGAAAGGATTATACCAATTACGAAGGGCAAAAGAAGTCCTAACATAAATCTGAAAACCAAATAAATTATAACTCCAACCACCACAGCAAAGGCGGTATTTATAAGAAAATCCCGCTTTCTCACCGTTTCCGTAAAACCACCCCTCATTTTCTTAAAAATCACATATAATACAAGTATTACTTTGCCCCAATTTTGTGAAATATTTATATTGATTTTTTATTTAATGTTTAGTATAATTATAAAATAATTTGCCACTCTCTTTCGCAAGGAGGAAAAATATGATTTATACCGCAATTATGGGCCACGGAACAGTAGGCTCCGGCGTTGCCGAGATTCTTATCGGCAAGAGCGGTCTTATGAAAGAAAAAATCAAAGAGGATATTGAGGTTAAATATATCCTTGATTTGAGAGATTTCGAAGGCCTTGATTATTCGGACAAGTTTATTAAAGATTTTAACATTATTCTAAATGACCCTGAGGTTAAAATCGTTGCTGAAGTTATGGGCGGCATTAATCCCGCTTATGATTTCGTTAAAAGTTGCCTTTTGGCAGGTAAAAGTGTTGTTACATCAAACAAGGAACTCGTAGCCGCTAAGGGTGCTGAACTTTTAAAGATAGCTCAGGATAATAATGTTAATTTCCTTTTTGAAGCCAGTGTAGGCGGCGGTATCCCTGTACTTCGTCCTATGGCACAATGCCTTTCTGCCAATTCAATTAATAAGATTACAGGCATTCTCAACGGAACAACTAACTACATTTTAAATAAAATGATAGTGGATAATATGGATTTTGATACGGCTTTAAAACTGGCTCAGGATAAAGGCTTCGCCGAAAGAAATCCTGCCGCAGATATTGAAGGTCACGATGCTTGCAGAAAAATCTGTATCCTCGCTTCCCTTGCCTTCGGCAAACATGTTTATCCTCATCAGGTTGAAACCAATGGAATTACCGAAATTACCCTTACTGATGTTGAATATGCTGATAATTTCGGTTTTGTTATCAAACTTATCTGTACTGCAGAATCACTTGATGGTGGCAAAATTGCCGCTAATGTTCGCCCAACCCTCGTTAGCCGAGAAAATATACTTTCAGGTGTAAACGGAGTATTTAATGCCATCACTGTAAATGGTGACGCTACTGGTGATGTTATGTTCTACGGCAAGGGCGCAGGTAAACTACCCACCGCCAGCGCAGTAGTTGCAGATATGCTCGATTGCGCTAAACATATAAACGCCAGAAAGTATCTTTTCTGGGAAGATGGCAGTGATGACTATGTTATCACTCCCGATAATAAAGTTAAACTTTATGTTTACGCTAAATCTTCCGACTTTAAAGAACTTTGCAAAAGTTTTGATAAAATATTCGGTGATACCGAAGAGAACATCAAGAATGAATATGCAGGCGAAATCGCATTTATAACCAATGAGGATTATGAAAGCGAACTAAATAAAAAAATAAATTCTCTTAATGCTGATAACATTAAGGTTATGCACACCCTATTTTAACAGGAGGTTTTAGGATGTCACTTATAGTTAAAAAATTCGGCGGCTCATCGGTTGCCAATGCTGAGCGCGTTTTCAATGTTGCAAATATCATCACCGAAGAATATAAAAAAGGTAATGATGTTATCGTTGTTGTTTCAGCACAGGGCGATACCACCGATGACCTTATCGCTAAAGCAAATGAAATTAATCCAGGCCGTGCTTCCAAGAGAGAAATGGATATGCTTCTCTCTGCGGGTGAGCAGATTTCTATAGCGTTACTTGCTATGGCTATTGAAAAGCTTGGTTGCCCTGTTACTTCACTTCTCGGTTGGCAAGCAGGTTTCGTAACCGACTCTAACCACGGAATTGCAAGAATTAAGCGCATAGAAAGTGAACGCCTTAGAGCTGAACTTTCTAAGAAG
>JAZRNX010000046.1:0-20341 GCA_045648365.1 Acutalibacteraceae bacterium | reverse complement strand
CTTGCTAAATTAAAGGAGTCCATTCAAGATGAATGATTTATGTGCTGATATCGGATATAAAAGTATAAATCATTACGGCGAGCAACTTTGCGGCGACCATGTTGATATCGTGGAGCCGGGCGACGATTCCACCGTTATAGTATTGTCGGACGGTCTCGGAAGCGGTGTTAAGGCAAGTATCCTTTCCACCCTTACCTCTAAAATTATTTCCACAATGCTTGCCGAAGGTTTATCTTTGGAAGAATGTGTTGAAACTATCGCCGCAACCTTGCCTGTTTGTTCGGTTCGCGGCGTGGCATATTCCACATTTACCATTATCCACCTTAAAAATAATCAGGTGGCAGAACTTATTCAGTATGATAATCCTCACGCCATTGTTATCCGTAATGAGCAGGTTTGGGATTACCCCAAAACCGAAATGAATATCGGCGGTAAGAAAATTTATAAATCGGTTATAAAACTTCAGGAAAACGATATTTTCGTGGCTATGAGTGACGGTTGTCCCCACGCGGGTATCGGAACGGCATATAACTTCGGTTGGAAGCGTGATGATATTGCCGCATTTATGGAATCTCTTTCCCATGCGGGATATACCGCTAAAACTTTATCCACTATGCTTGTGGATGAATGTGATAGACTTTACGGTCAAAAACCCGGTGACGATGCTACGGCCTGTGTTATCCGTATTAGAAAACGAGTTCCTATGAATATGCTTTTCGGTCCTCCTTCAAACCGCGACGATGCCGATAGAATGATGTCCCTTTTCTTCTCGAAAGAGGGTAAACACATTATCTGCGGAGGAACAACATCTTCTATTGCGGCCAAATTTCTACGTAAGCCCCTAAAGGCAACCCTTAATTTTGAAATGAGCGATGTTCCGCCTATTGCCGAAATTGAGGGCGTTGATTTGGTTACCGAAGGCGTTATAACCGTAAATAAAGTGCTTGAGTATGCAAAAGATTATCTTGGGGACAACAAACACTATGAGCATTGGAGTTTCAAGCGTGATGGCGCTTCTCTTATCTGCCGACTCTTATTTGAAGAAGCCACTGATATTAACTTTTATGTAGGCAGAGCGGTTAACCCCGCCCATCAAAATCCTGATTTGCCTATAAATTTCAATATTAAAATGAATCTGGTTGAGGAACTTTCAAAGTGCCTTAAAATAATGGGTAAAAAAATTAAAGTAAGTTATTTCTAAAGAGGGAGTTTTATGCGTAAATTTGATACAAAAGTTCAACATCTCAAATATAAAGTATTGCGCGAGGTTGCGCGCCATGCCTGGAGTGATACCCTCCTTCAGAATATTACCGAAATACCCAAAATGATTGTACCCGGTAAGAATCCTACTATGCGTTGCTGCGTATATAAGGAAAGGGCTATTTTGGGTGAGCGTGTAAAAATCGCTATGGGCGGAGATACAGATAACCACAATGTTATTGAGGTTATTGATATCGCTTGTGATGAGTGCCCCGCTGCAGGTTATGAGGTTACAGATTCTTGCCGCGGATGTTTGGCTCACCGCTGTGAAGATGTTTGCAAGCGAGGCGCAATTTCCTTCGACCATAACCATGTAGCTCATATCGATAAATCAAAGTGTGTTGAGTGCGGTCAGTGCGCAAAGGTTTGCCCCTACGCCGCTATTGTTAACCGTAAACGCCCCTGTCAGAATGCTTGTAAGGTAAAGGCAATTTCCATAAATGATGATAAAGCGGCCGCTATTGACAATAATAAATGTATTCAGTGCGGTGCCTGCGTGTATCAGTGCCCCTTTGGCGCTATTATGGATAAATCCTATATCCTTAATGTTATTGACCTTATTAAAAAGAGTGAAAATAATCAGAAATATAAGGTTTATGCCATTGTTGCTCCCTCTATTTCCAGTCAGTTTACTTATGCGAAACTCGGTCAGGTAATTACAGGACTTAAAGAACTTGGCTTCTTCACCGTTATTGAAGCGGCATTGGGCGCTGATATGGTAGCCGAGGCAGAATCAAGGGAACTTGCAGAAAAAGGATTTTTAACAAGTTCTTGTTGCCCTGCTTTCGTGCAGTATATTAAGTCATCATTCCCCGATTTGTTACCTCTTGTTTCCCATAACCTTTCACCTATGGCGGCTCTTGCTAAATATATCAAGAGCACCGATAAGGATTCCAAGGTTGTGTTTATTGGACCTTGTACTGCTAAAAAAGCCGAAGCTCAACTTGAAAGTGTTAAACCCTATATTGACGCGGTTATGACTTTTGAAGAACTTCAAGCCCTTTTCGATAGCAAAGATTTTGATATTATGAATCTTTCCGAAGATGTGCTTGATAACGCCTCATATTTTGGTAGAATTTTTGCCCGTTCGGGCGGCCTTTCCGACGCTGTCGTTCAGGGCCTTAAAGAACAGAACATTGATTTTGATTTAAAGGCCACCGTTTGTGATGGTATTGAAGAATGCCGAATTGCCCTTCTTAAAAAGAGCAAAAATGCCCTTGACGCTAACTTTATTGAAGGTATGGCTTGTGTGGGCGGATGTATCGGCGGTGCAGGTTGTCTTACCCACGGTGAAAAAAATAAAGCCGAGGTTGATAAATACGGCCGTGAAGCACTGGAAAAAACCATCAGTGACGCAACAGCAGTTTTAAAATAAAAAATTCACTTATAACCGTCTCGCGATTTCTAGTCTTCACGCGAGGCGGTGTTCTATTTTCAAATAAATAACCATTAAAAATCATGCATAATAGAGTTTCGAAAAATTTTACAAATCTTTCTAAAATCCGTTGCAATTATAAGGGGTTTATGATAGAATGAACTCAAATAAAACGCAAAGGAGAGCGTATTATGATTGAGTTTAAAAATAGACTTCCGGGAATGAATGTTGACGGTAACCACAACGGTACATACAACAATGTTGAAGTGGGTTTCCCTTCAATTCTTACTACCAAGGATTCTAAGCTTGGTATGTTTATGTATCGCCTTCGCAACAGTATTATTCACGAAAGAAGATTGGTTTTCGTTGATGGCAAGATTCTTATGTGCAATATTAACTGGATTCGTGACCATGTTCACATTATGAAGGCAATGCGCCATTGGGATTATAATCTTCATTCCTTCCTTAATTTCATTATTGATACCCAGAGGGAAGACGGTCAGTTCTATGAGCTTATCAAGCAGTATGATGACGGACATTGGAGATTCGTAAACGAGGATTGCCGAATTATGTACCCTGAAGACAACCAGACCCTCGTTCGTCTTGAATTAGAGGCAGATATTGAGTATCTCGTTGTTGAAGGCGCTATGTACCTCTACCGCACCACAGGTGACGACGAGTGGCTTAAAAAGGTTCTTCCTAAACTCGAAAAGAGTATTGATTATATGACAAGTGACAGTAAGCGTTGGGACGCAGAGCACGGTCTTTGTAAACGCGCTTTCACTATTGATACCTGGGACTTTACACCCCGCCCCGATGCAAGTTATAACAGAAGAATCGAAGAAGATACTCCTATGTCTATTATGCACGGCGATAACTCAGGTGTTTATCAGGCAATGAATCAGCTTGCTTGGTTTAACCGCCGCCTTGGCAACGAGGAAAAGGCAAAGGATTGGGAGAGAAGAGCCGAAGAACTTAAGGCGAATATGTTTAAGTACCTTTGGAACGGCGACTTCTTTATGCATCAGCTCCACCTTAACCACAAAGGTCTTGATAATCTTGAAAGAGAAAGAATTTCTCTTTCCAACCCCTATGATATCAACCGTGGCGTAACAAACCTCGAAGAATCAAGAAAAATCATCGAAGAGTATATGCGCAGAAAAGAAACCACCGATATGTTTGCTGAGTGGTTCAGTATTGACCCACCCTATGAGTGCTATGGTGGAAAACTCCCCGGTCAGTATGTAAATGGCGCTATTTCACCCTTTACTGCAGGCGAACTTGCAAAGGCTGCATTCAATAACGGTTACGAAGAATATGCTTGGGATATTATCACTCGCTTTATGAAACTCGTTGAGCGCGATGATGTTGCATACTTCCTCTATAACCCCGATGGTACTCCTCAGCCCGATGGCGGTCCTAGCGCTTGGGGCGCTGCCGCATTCCTTAGCGCCGTTGATGAGGCTCTTGCAGGTATCAACGATGTGGGCGTAAACTATGATGAAATCTACTTTACCCCCCGTTTCCCTGTTACCGAATATACAGAACTTCGTTACTTTACAGGTTATGAGGTAACTCAGGCAATGGTTGACCTTCGTTATATCCTTAAAGATGAGGGTATGAGATATGACCTTTATTCTCCCGCTAAAAAGGTTAAGTGCCATATACTTCTTCCTAAAGATAAGAGTTGTTCTAAGGTATTTGTAAACGACAAGGAATATGCCTTCACCACCTCTAAGGTTGCAGATTCAAATTATGTTGATTTTGAAATTACTGAAACCACAGGTAAGGATATTATCGAAGTAATGTTCTAATTAAAAAACAAAATCCACCCGAAATTTCGGGTGGATTTTTTATGTCTTCATTTAATTGCATTCGGCCGTCAGGGGTCCTGCTAATTCTTTAAGATAGAAAAGTTTGCCAGGGAGAGTGGGAATATAAGTGGAGGTTATGTGTCTTGAAGGACCATAGTGAAGGGTTGTGAGAAAGCTCATACCCTGCCACTGCATACCTCTTCCTAAAACGCCATCGGCACCGCCGATTATAAAATCTGCCTGCATAAATAGACCGGGACCGATGGTATTTGCTCTGCAAGGAACTAAAGTAGTGCGGCTTTTGAAGCTTGTAAGAGCGTTCTGCTCAATGGTAAGGGGATGAAGTTTTGCGCCGATACGATAGTTTTGCTTAAGCCATTCTTCATCGCTTTCAAATTCTTCGCCAAAATGCGGCTCCCAAAATGCGATATGGCACATTCTGCCGATACCGAAAACGAGAAGCAGCTTTGCGCCTTCGGCTTTAAGCTTTGCGATTTTTTCGGGATATGTGGGAAGATTTTCCTTGGTGGCAAAATTTCTCTGTTCGGGGGGGATGGTATTTTCGCCCAGCTTATCGAAAAAGGCCTGCTTCATACTAAATTCAAAAGAAGCGGGGTTATCAGATGAAAGGGTATTACCCTCGCTATCTGACCACTCATCCATATTAAAAGTATAAACATGGTCACATTTAACATTCCACGCCTTTAGGAAATATACCGCCCATTTATACATTCCCATAGGTCCTACGGGAAGAATTATGGCAAGCTTCTCGCCTCTCTCACGGGCGTTTTTGATTTCAAGAGCAATTTCGTGGCCCATAAGGGTATCAAAATCGTATACATTTTCACATTCAACGGGGGTAAAATCCTTATGCCAGAAATCCTCACGAGCAACTCCCTTATCGCAGCACTCATCAATTTTCGCCATATCCCAACCTGCAGGATAGAAGCCCTCTAATAAGCTGCCTTTAACTGTGCTTAAAAAATCCATTTATACTTCCTCCAATAATTTTTTAATTTTTTCTGTCATAGGTGAGCCGTATTCGCAAATCTGATATGCTTCGGCGAAGCGGATTTTAGAGCCCCTCTTTTTGCCGTAGGTTTTTATAAGCTCTTTTCTAAATCGGGCGGCAGTTTTAGCAAATTTTACTGCCCAACCGCGAGTGAGTGTCAAAATCTCTTTATCGGTATATTTTTTAGAAATATCCATACCTTTAAGCCATTCGTAACGCTCTTCGAGGGTTTCTGGAACGGTTTCAAGTTCGGTATAGGGAAGCCACTCATAAACTTGTGAAACATTTATATCTGCGATTTTAAGCTTTGTTTCAACCTCATCATCGATGTCCACTAAAATATCCCCTCTAAAATCGGGGTCGCGGAAGCTATCTTCATTATACATTATAACGGGCATCTCTCTCATAGCGGGAGAATCGGGACATTCGTGGGGAACTACCAACATATAAGAAGCATCCATAACTAACTGCCCCGATGCTCTATGGTCGGCGTGGTAATCGTTGGGTCGGTGAGCTACTATCAAATCGGGGGCAATATTTCTTATGTAGCGAATAAGGCGGCGACGGGTTTCAAGGTCGGCCACAAGGGTGCAGTCATCCATATCGCTCCAAACATCGTATGTAACGCCTAGAAGCTCAGCTACCTTTGCCGATTCCTTAGCTCTTCTTTCGCTGGTTTCCTTTGGGGTCATAATGTGATGGCCTCCGCAACCGTTGCACATACTAAGGAATGTAACCTTGTGACCTTTTTTAACAAGTCGACTTGCAAGGCCACCGCAACGGAATTCATTATCATCCTGATGGGCACCAATCATTAAAATTTTCATAAGCCTTCTCCTTTAGCAAAAAACGGTATAATTTAACTTTTCTTCCAATAATAGTTGACATATTTATAGGTTTATTATACAATAATTCCGTTCCTTGTGTTTATTAAATATTTTGGAAGTTTTAACATTTTTTCCGCAGGTGATATTATGCAACCCTTAATTTCGGCAAAAAGCACTCTTTCAATTGACGGATTTCACAATATTTATTACTTCGAATTTGATAAAAAACATTCTCATCCCTTAGAAAAACACGATTTTTGGGAAATGGTTTATGTGGATAAGGGCTCCATTGTTGCGGTGGGTGAAAATGAAAGCTTTAATCTTAGGGAAGGTCAAGTGATTTTTCGAAAGCCTTCTGAATATCACGCCCATAATTCTGATTTCAAAACCTCTAACAATTTATTAGTGGTGTCTTTTTCAAGTAGAAGCGAATGTATGGAATTCTTTAAAACCAATAAGGTTTTTACCCTTGATAAGACTACAAAAACCTTATTATCCCTTTTTGTTAACGAGGCAACCTTGGCCCTCGGCAAAATACCGTATTATTATCACGATATTAGCCCTCTTGATTTTTCGGGTGAGGTATTCGGCGCTTCGCAACTTATGGAAAATCATTTCACTGAATTTTTAATAAAGTTGATAAGAGGTAGTAATAATTTTGAAGACCATGCAGTATGGTCTTCAAAAGAAGGGAAGTTTTCAAAATCGGAAATGATAGCAGAATATCTCCAATGTCATATTTACGATAAAATCACTTTAAATCAACTTTGCAATAAATTCTTCTTGCAAAAATCTCAAATCAGCGCGATTTTTAAATCCCATACGGGCCAAAGCCCTATGAAATATTTTGCAAATCTTAAAGTTGAAGAGGCAAAGAAGCTACTTCGGGATGACGAATTATCTGTAAGTGAAATTTCTTATAAACTTAAATTTTCGGATATCTATAGCTTTTCGAGGGCTTTTAAGGTGGCTACAGGTTTTTCACCAACCGAATATAAAAAAAGCATTTCGCATTATATGGAATAAAAAAGGTTGTTGCCGAGGCAACAACCTTTTTATTATTCTAAAACTTTTCTATAATAATCGTATCCTATAATATTTTTAGCGTAGCTGTATTTTGCCCTCACCAATTTATGAACGGCGTTTATATATTCATCAGTAACCGTTATATTTTCGTTAGGTGTGAAGGTCTTTGTGGATGCTTCATACCTGCCCGCTTCTGTTATCCAACTGTAACTCGCGAAAACAACCAAGGGCATAGAGGTTGAAACCTTATCCGCCGAGTAGTTTTCGGCAAAGATATCTCTGCCTGAATAAAGCCGTGAATCGAAGGGAATATCAAAGAGATTATTGATGGTGGGAACTATATCAATGGCCGAGCAGGGCGTATCCACAATAACGGGCTCTTTCATAGCGCCACTCCAAATAATGAGGGTGTTTTTATAGCGGGAAGTGTCACCATCTTTATCGTTAATTCCCGAAAGAATTGTATAGTAGTCAACATCGCTTTCAACAAGGCCGTAGGGGTAATGGTCTTGCGCCATAACGATTACCGTATCATCTGCAATACCTGCTTCCTCTAACTTCTTAACGAGGGAAGAGAGGGCATATTCCAAATCAAGATTACAAGCAATATAAGCCTTTATTTGTTCGGGAGCATCAGGCATATAGGCCTCAATAACCTCTCTGTGTCTTCGGGACATAGCGTTAGCGCCCCACTTATAATTGGCGTGACCGCTTACGGTCATATAGTAGGCGTGGAACTTTTGACCGTTTTCTACATAATCCTTTATATAGGCGTCGGCCGTGGCGTTTATCATTTCAAGGTCGGAGCAGGGCCAGTCGGTAGATGTAAGTTCAAGACCGCCTTTTATACCTTTATAATCATAGCCGAGATTTGGATGTGTCAGGTGGCGGTTATAGTATGTGTATGTGTTATTGTGGAAGGCTACGGTTTTATATCCCATTTTGCTCATAGTGTGACCGAGGGATATGGGCATATACTTACCTATACTTGCCGCAAAGGCGGGTTTACCGTCTACCCAGGTAGGAATAACACCCGTCATTACCGCAAACTCACCGCCCGTTGTAGATTGGGTCCAGTCGGGTTGATAGTAATTGTTAAATACAAAGCCCTCGTTGGCTAATTTATATAAGGTGGGGGTGAGTTCCTTATCAATTACATAGGGTGAAAATGCTTCTGCAGTTATAAGAATTAAGTTTTTATCCTTAAAATAACCCGAATATTCATTCTTCTGCGAGGGAGTAATAGAGCCAAAATAATTGTGCATAGATTTGATAGTACCATTGGTTTCGTTGACCTCAAGGGTGTTAAAATCTATATCGAGGGTGTTATACTGTGGCTCTACATCTTCGCTATCGGTTTTCTGGCTTTCCTCGGTATCTACAATATCACCAAGGTCAATTTCGGGAGCCTTTGGGGTGCCGAATATGGCGTAGGTGGTTTCAAGTCGCAAAGAAGTAAATGCACCGAACTTGGGTATGGCCGAATCGGCAGAGAAATTATAGGTATAAAAATCCTTATCGTTTCCCAGTCGGGAAAAAAGAGTGCCAGAGATTTGAAAAACTATAATCAAAACAAGAACGGAAATTTTAATATCTAAAGGTCTTTTTTCATCGGGGATAATCTGTTTTCTGAATATTATAAATAAAATAAGGGGGAGTAAAGAAAGCAGGATAAAGGGAAGTCCCGAAATAATGCAAGATATAATATTACCGAAGAATTCGCTCACAACGCCTCCCGCCATTTCGCCCATATAGGCAAATGAAAAATATGTTTTAAAAAATTCTTTACAACAATATTCAATGCAGGTATAAACAGTGCCGAAGGAGAGAGCGGCGATGGTAAGGCCTCGGCAAATTTTTTTATTTGGTATTAGTTCTAAAAGCAACTGAACAGCGAGACCAAAAGCCATAGAAAAAAGAAAAATTCTTAAGAGGGATACAGAGAAAATTTCATTTCCTTCATTGAAACCGAAAAGCAAAAACTCCCCGTAAAATACCGATGCAGCAAGAAACAGTATATTAAGATTTTTAACTAATTTTGCTTTAACTCCCGAAAGCCCAAAACGAATTTTCATTTTCCATAATCTCCCTGTAAAATCTTAATATATTGTATCACATATATATTATGTTTGCAAGTGAGCGAAAAATAATCGGACTATAAAAAATAGTCCGATTATTTTTAAATTTCATTTTTTAAATTTTCTTTTATAACATCTAAAAGTCGAGCCGAGTTGCCTTCGCCCACAAAACTGTTATGGGGTGTTATAATAACATTTTTCATATCCCATAAGGGACTTCCCTGACACAAGGGTTCTTCACAGAAAACATCTAAAACTGCCCCCATTAGTTTACCGCATTCGAGAGCGGAAACCAAGGCGTTTTCATCCACAATAGCGCCTCTTGAAATATTAACAAGAACAACATTATCTTTGGTATATGAAAACATATTCTCATCGAACATACCTTTTGTTTTTTCGGTAAGAGGTAGGGTGAGAACCACTATATCGGCCTTTGCCAAGGCATCTTTTATATTTTCGAGGAGGAAAAACTCATCAAAATGAGAACTTTCGGGTTTTACGATATCCACTGCTAAGATGGTGGTATCAAAGGCCTTGAAGCGTTTTGCGCACTCAGTGCCAACGCTACCAAACCCTATAATTGCAACTGTCTTGCCTGAAAGTTCTAAAAGAGCGCGGTGCTTTTCCCATGCGTGTTCTTTTTGATTTTCTCTAAAAAAACTACTTTGTTTATATAAATCCAGAACACCGCAAACAGAGAATTCTGCCATAGGAATGCTATAAACACCCTTGGCATTATAAATTTTAATACCCTTTTCCTTGATGTACTCCATAGGAACGCGGTCAAGACCTGCGCTTGTAAGTTGTATAAATTTAAGAGAGGTGAAAATTTTTATATCGTGGTAAAGAAACAGGCCATTACAAATAACGCCCTCTACCTCATTATAAGAGCAAGGGAGAGCATCCCTTTCGTTCTGCATAAAAATAATATCATTACCCAGAGCGGAAAGTGTTTTAAGTTCGGTTTCGGTGCATCCCAAGGCGCCCGTAACAAGCAGTTTCATAAGTTCTCCTTATTTACTGATTTCATCAACAATAGATTTAATTTCGGAAAGATTTATTCTGAAGAAATCTTCATCCCTTGATGAGTAGGAATTCTCATAGCGCCTAATTCTATCAACACCGTCGGTAAATAATTCTTCTACGGCGCCAATATCCATATCGCTTGAAATATTGCAAAAGCTTCTTGAAAGGATAACACAATCAGAGCCGAGATGAATATGCTCGGCAAGAATTTTTTCGCTTTTAAGAGTTCCGTTGCCTATGGATGCGATGCCGCCGAAACCAAAGGGAATACCTGCATTTTTGAATTTTTGCGTCATAGTTTCAACCATACCGTTAGCCAAAGGTTCAAACATAAACTTATATCCATATTCAAGGCTTAAATCGTTAAGACCTATAAACACCTCATCGATATCTTTAAGTTTAATAATTTCGTCGATATTTTCTACAGCAGCCTTGGTTTCAAATAAAAGCACAGTGTGGCATCTTCTGCCTACAGCCTTTAAAAATCTTTCGGCTTCTTTTTCAGTTTTAAAATAGGGCAGCATAATAATATCCGCGCCCGCTTTTATAACCTCATCTATTTCCTCTTCGGTGGAGGAATATGCATCGGTTTTATCGTGAATAGGATTTATGCGCACCAAAAGTTCCGCGTGTTTTAACACTTTACGGATGTTTTTAATATCCTCAATAGTGTGATGATTTTGAACTGTATCCATACCACCTTGGCGGAGTTCTTTGCCGATATATTCCATATCGATAAAAATTCTGTCAACCCCTGCATTATCGGCAACAGCCGCGATTTTGGGGTTATTGGTGATGTACATTAGTTTCATTTTTATTACTCTCTCGTTTTCACTTTTTCTTTTGCTACTACGGTAGCACCGATATTTTCGTTATCTGCTGCGGAAATAACCTTGAAAAAGGTTTTGAAAAGTATTTTAGTATCTAATGCCAAAGAAATGTTCTCTACATACCACACATTAAGTTCGATTCTTTTGTTCCATTCAACCGCTTTTCTGCCGTTGATTTGTGCCCACCCTGTAATACCGGGGCGAACATCGAACATTTTAAATTGCTCTTCGGTGTATTCTGTTATGGGCCAAGGGTGGTAGGTAAGAGGAGGGCGAGGGCCTATGAAACTCATATCGCCCTTTAAAATATTGATGAATTGAGGAAGTTCGTCCAAAGAAGTTTTGCGGAGGAAATTACCTATTTTGGTTACTCGGGGGTCTTTGTTATCAGAATAAACCCCACTTTTTTCCGCATCTACTATCATTGTTCTGAATTTTAATATGTAAAAACTTTTGCCACCTTTTCCGAGGCGTTCCTGTTTAAAGATTGCAGGTCCGCCATCCTGCAGTTTAACGAGAACTGCTATTATGGCCATGGGCAAAGCCAAAATTATAATGGCCATAAGGGATACCGAAACATCCACAAATCTTTTTAAAAAATTACTATACATTCATTCACCTAAATTTTAATTATTGGTGCGAGGGTATAAAATTTCAGATATATTTTCTCTATTATAGAGTAATTATTCGTGAGATATTTTTTGCTTACACGCCTTATTTATCACTTTTGTCCGAATTTTTCAAGCGTATCAAGATAGGCGTTAAATCCTTCGCAAGCTTGAATTCTTTGGGCAACGGGGTATTTTTCTATGCGTTCTGCAATTTCTCTAAGGTAAACAGTCTCAGGGGTTCTATAACTTTTGTTTAGCAGTTGGTCAACGGTGACTTCTAAAGAATTGGCTATATTTACAACCATTTCAAGACTTGGAATAGTGCGATGATTTTCAATATGACCGATATGACTGTTACTGCATCCGCATTTTTCAGCCAAATCCTCTTGTCGCATACCATACAACAAGCGATATTTTTTAATGTTTTTACCTAAAGTTTCGTAATCCACCTTCTCATCGACTCCTTATATATTTATTTTAACGGAACGCTAGGCAAAATTGAAGAATCCACAAATCCAATACTATCTCCATAAATCCAATTTACAGACTTTTTTCAAGATTTGTGAAAATAAAGCAAATGAGTCTACTTATGGTAAAGTAGACTCATCTGTATTTTATCCAAATATATCCAGATTATCCAACGGGGTAGCAATGTGTTGTTTGGATGTATCTGAATTAACAAAAATCCATTTGACCATTTTATTGGTCAAACGGATGAAAATTAATTTTCTATTAGTTTTCTGACAACATAGCTTGCTGCCATCATTCCTGCGGCGGCAGGAACAAAAACCATACTTGCAGGGGCAGGGTGAGAGCCCTTGTTTTCCCCGAGATTCTGGGGTTTAATCGGTGTTTCATCCGACCAAACCACCGCAAGTTTTTTAACCCCTCTCTTTTTAAGTTCATATCTCATAACCTTGCACAGAGGACATTCGTGGGTTTTAAAAATATCGCTTATGGTAAGTTTTTCGGGGCAGAGTTTATTGCCCGTTCCCATAACGCTTATTATAGGAATATTTTTTTCTTGGGCGCTTCCTGCCAAAAACAATTTTGCCGTGACATTATCTACCGCATCGATTATAAAATCAAATTTATCGAAGGGTATTTCGCTTTCGGGAGTTATAAATTCGCAAAAATCGAAAATTTCAATTTCAGGGTTTATAGATAAGCATCTTGATTTAACAAGGTCTGTTTTCTTTTCCCCCACCGTATTATTAAGTGCTATGAGTTGGCGGTTAATATTGCTTTCACTTACGGTATCGTTATCGTAAATATAAAGAGTACCTATACCGCTTCGGCAGAGGGCTTCCGCGGCATAAGAACCCACACCGCCGAGGCCGAAAATCGCAACGGTGGAATTCTTTAATTTACTAAGATTCTCTTCTCCTATAAGGGATTTTGTTCTCAAAAATATATCGTTCATATTAAATCAGTCCCAGTAATTTTAAAAGTTCGGGAATTCTCGCCTCAAAGTTTACGGCATAGGTCATTTCGGGGTAATTTTCCTTTGTGAAAGCAATGCAACCCGCGGTGAAATCAGAAGCAATCTGCGCCGATTCCTTTAAGGATTTTTCGTTAAGCAGAGCAGAGGTGAGGGTACTTGTGAAAATATCGCCCGTACCGTGATACATAGCGTCAACCTTTTTAGAGAAGATATACTCTATTTGGCCGTCTTCATAACAAGCAGCACCCATTTCCGAGTCGTCAAAAGCAACGCCGGTAAGCACGATTTTACCCTTTGTAATCTCTGCAAGAGCAGAGATAAGACCTTCAATATATTCCTTCGTATAAGGGGGCTTTTGATAAGCGACGCCGGTCATTAAACAGGCTTCGGTAATATTAGGGGTTATGATATCGGCAACTGCACAGAGCTTTTTCATTTCCATTGGGAAATCAGATGGGAATCCTCCGTAGAGAACACCGTGGTCGGCCATAACGGGGTCAACTATGAAAATAGTTTCATCCTTCTTCATATAGTCAATGGAATTTTTAACGAGTTCTACCTGCTCTTTAGAGCCAAGATAACCCGAATAAACCGCATCAACGGTGATGCCCTCGCTCTTCCAATGTTTTGCAACGGGGATAATATCGTCGGTTAAATCACGGAAGGTATAATCTTTAAAACCTGCCGTATGAGTGGAAAGAATTGCGGTGGGAATTACCGCCGTTTCAATTCCTGCGGCAGAAATAAGGGGGAGAGCAACGGTAATTGAGCATTTACCGAAGCAGGATATGTCATGAATTGCGGCTACTCTTTTTTGCATAAATATTACCTCTTGTAATTTGTTTTAAATGAGTATATAATCAATTTGATATTATTGAAATAGCCAGAATAGGAGTTTTTTATAATACCAGATGAGATATAAAATCGATAAAAACGCGAAAACCCCCATATACGCCCAATTATATGAACAACTTAAAAAGGATATAGTTGAAGGCGTTTATGAATGCGGGAAAAAATTGCCCTCTAAGAGACTAATGTCTGAGGAATTGAGAATCAGCGTTATAACGGTGGAACACAGTTATATAATGCTGTGTGAGGAAGGTTATGCGGATTCTAAGGAGAGAAGCGGATATTTTGTGACGTACAGTCAGAGTGAGCCCTTTTCTTCCTCAACTCGTCACAAGAATTTAATGCCAAAGGGACATATAACCTCTATTGACGATACATTTCCTTTCTCGGTGTACGCTAAAACAATGAGAAAAATATTGAGTCTTTATTCCGAAGATATTTTCACAAAATGTGAAGGAAGCGGATGCGGTGAACTTAAAACCGCCATAAGCAAATATCTTTTGCGCAGTCGTGGAATAGGGGTGAAAGAAAATCAAATCGTGATTGGCGCGGGAGCCGAGTATTTATACGGCATTATTGTGCAAATGCTTGGTAAAAACCGTATATATGCGGTGGAAAATCCTTCGTATGAAAAAATCGAACAGGTTTATAGAGCAAACGGGGTGAGAACCGAACTTTTAGAGCTTGGAGAAAACGGTATTAAAAGCGAAGCCCTCAGAAACACACGGGCAACGGTACTGCATATAACACCCTATAGAAGTTTCCCAAGCGGAGTTACCGCCAATGCCTCTAAAAAGATGGAGTATATCAGTTGGAAAAATAAGGGTGAAAACAGGGTTATAGTTGAGGATGATTTTGAATCAGAATTCACCTTAAAAGCCACCGCTGAGGAAACGGTATTTTCCCTTTCGGGCGGTAAAGGCGTTATATATGTGAATACCTTCTCAAAAACTATATCGCCATCAGTTCGTATCGCCTATATGCTACTGCCCGAAGATATGGTAGAAACATACGAAAAAACAGTAGGTTTTTATTCTTGCACAGTACCTTATTTTAATCAATTAGTTCTTGCGCAGTTTATTGAGAATGGGGATTTTGAACGCTCTATTAACCGCGCGAGAAGAAAATTACGAAAATCTATAGATAAGTAAAAACAGCAGTCTCACGACTGCTGTTTTTTATTCTTTTTTATCTTTTTAGGACAAAAATCCTTCATAAGACACTTTTCGCAAAACGCCTTCCTTGCGGTGCAGATATCCCTGCCGAAAAGTACGCTTCTATGGCAAAAATCGTTGGATTTTTCGGGGGGAAGTAGTTTCCTCATAGCATCTTCAACCTTGCGCGGCTCTGTGGTATTAACAAGACCGAGTCGGTTACAAAGTCTTATAAAATGCGTATCCGTAACAACAGCGGGTTTGCCGTAAACATCGCCTACTACGAGATTTGCGGTTTTTCTTCCAACGCCCGAAAGGGTAGTAAGTTCTTCTATGGTATCGGGAACTTTTCCGCCGAAATCCTCGGTGATTTTTTTACCGATTTCTATCAAATCGCGGGCCTTGGTTTTATAAAGTCCGCAGGTTTTAATAAGCTCTTCAACCCGCTCTATTGGCGCTTCACCCATAGATTTTGCATCGGGAAACTCGCGGAAAAGGGCGGGGGTAACGAGATTTACTCTCGCATCGGTGCATTGAGCCGAAAGCCGAGTTGCTATGAGCAACTGAAAAGCATCAGAATAATTAAGGGAGCATATTGCATCGGGGTAGAGCTTTTCCAGTGCATTGACGGCTTTTAAGGTTATTTCTTTTTTGGTCATATTACTTGTTTATATCGGCAAGCTTAAGGTCGCCCGATTTAATGAAGCCAAGCTTTCGCATTCCTTCGGCAATACCGAGGGTCAAAACTGCGGGAAGCACAAAGTGCATAACAACAATTTGCAAGAGGGCAATAGTGGGTTTAACTCCTGCGGCAGTCATAGATTCAAAGGCAGAGAACTGACCTACAAGACCTGCTGAGCCCATACCTGAGCCCACGGGGTTGCTTACCATCTTTAAAAGGGCGGAGGAAATCGGTCCTAAAATTGCGCTCGAAATAATAGGGGGAAGCCATAAAATCGGCTTTTTAACAAGATTTGGCATCTGAATCATAGAGGTACCGATACCCTGAGCTATCAGACCGCCAAACTTATTTTCGCGGTAGCTCATAACGGCAAAGCCCACCATATGACAGCAGCAACCGATAGTAGTAGCGCCTGCGGCAAGACCTGTGATTCCCATTGAAATACCTATAGCGGCAGAGGAAATAGGCAGTGTTAAAAGTATGCCCATAATTACCGAAACGATAATACCGCCAATGATGGGGGAATTATCAACATTAAAGTTAACAAGCTCGCCAAGCCACTTCATAGCGGCAGAAATATAAGGGCCTACGAAATATCCTGCGGTAGCGCCTGCAAGGATGCAGCAAAGAGGGGTTAAAATGATTTCGAGCTTGGTTTTGCCCGAAACGAAATAGCCAACCTCAATGGCTACGTAAGCGGCAATAAATGCGCCAAGGGGCTCGCCGGGGGCGCCCACTGTGAAAACGCCTTGAGCAATACTCGGGAAGGCGCCAACCATACCGCAAACTGCGGCGCAAACGGTGGTTAAAGGCGATGCTTTTAATTTACAAGCAACGCCAACGCCAATTCCTGCGCCCGTTATGGTCTTGGCAACGCTACCAATGGCAGTTATATATTGACCGATGGAATTATCGCCAACGAGTTTACCAATCTGGCAGATAATGGTGCCTATGATGAGGGTGGAAAAAAGGCCGTAAGCCATTCCCGAAAGCCCATCAATAAACAGACGGTTTAAATACTTTTTAATCATAATTTTACATCCTTTCTTTTGGATTTCTCAAATTTGAGGTAATTATAGCACTTTTTTAAAAATATTACAACAAAAAATTAAAGGAAATACAGATTGACATTTTTGAAAATTAACGATATAATTAAAACATAAAAGAAAGAGGTGTTACCAATGGTTTGTTTTCGCTTTTATAACAAGATGCTTTTGCGTGACACTACAAATTTCCAATCATAATATTAGTGTTTTATGTTTACAGTTACTGCGCACAAGCATTTGTTTTGCTTGTGCGTTTTTTGTTTAAAGGAGAGAGTTTTATGAAAAAAACTATACAAATCATTGCAATTATATGTTTGATATTTTCATTGTCATTTTCAGGCTTTTCTGTGGCAGCAAATTCAAAGAGCATAGTATTCACAACCGGTATAGTTAGTGGCAATGTCGGAAGTGAAGTAATAAAATATGCGGAAAATGTTTTTCAAAAGCATTTATATACTTTTTTTGCGGATGGGTTAATTACAGGACGAATAACGGATTGTACATTAGGACATTATTTCACCGTAAAAAACACAACAACAAATGACGATATTGTTTATTTCCCCGTATTAAAAAATGGAGAAATTATAGGGTTGCTGGAAATAAGCTATAATAATTATGAGTACACATCTTCCTATTCCAAATCTTTTTCTGAGGAATTAACCAGATTACTTTCTGAAAAAGACGGTAAAAATTATTTGTTGTTAACAGACGGAAATATTCTACAAGCATTTGACGGCAAAGCCACAAATGAAATATTCAAATTTTCTTATTCTGATTTTCAATCTACTAAGATGTTGGTATCACAAAGCGAAATAATGAATTATTCGAAAGTAATTACCTATGAAGATTTGACTACCGATTTATATGGGTTGTGTGATGGGGCTGAAAATGGAACTTTAGCATATGATGGACCAAAAGCATATAAAACTTTGAATGTTCCGATAGTGCAACAAACTGGTCCAAATTGTTGGGCGGCTACGTGTGCTTCTGTTATAAATTACTATAATGGTACAACTTTAGGTGCGGATGACGTGGGAAGATTTATAAATCCTGGAAATCCAACTGCACATGCAACGTGGACTGATATGCAAAATGCATATGCACATTGGGGTATTTCGGCTACAAGAACAGATAGAATAAGTTTTAGTGCCGTAAAATCTTCCATTAATGCGAATGACCCCATGCACTTGTTAATAAGAAGCGCTACCAACGGTCATTCAATAACGCTTATTGGATATGAAGATTGTAGTAATACAGGTAATGGCTATGTCTTAATTTTAATAGAACCAGCGACTGGACAGCGCAGAACACAGTTATTAAAAAGCGATGGCAATTTTGAGTATTCTTTGGGAGGCCAGATTTTCGAATGGAAAAAAACCATAAGATTTTAGCGTTTGTTTTAATTACTCTTTTGTTAATAGCTATATGTGGCTGTGAAAATCCAAGTCACATTAACAAAAGCGAAAATCAAAAACTAAGTATGGACGGAGTCGATAATTATTACGATTTCCCCGTAGATGAAGATGGTATTCCCCAATTAGATATAATAGAGGTGAACGGAATTTATTATAATTATGATGGTGAATACAATTTAGATGAGAACGGATTTGCCGATACATTTGTTATAGATATTGAAAGAGCAGAGAAAATAAATGTAGCAATGGCCAATAGTGAACCATTCGCGAAATGGTTTATAAAGAGGTCTGAAAATTATTCCGTGAAAGAAACCCTGGCCTTATGTGACAAAAGGACGACAGATGAAATTTTTTATGGCGCGTCAACTGAAATTGCGTTGTTTGAAATTGTTCCGAGTGATTCAACCAGCGAGATAAATTTTAGTTTTGCGTATAAAGATTCTCAATCAAGTATTGTTCGATATAATCTAAAAATAAACATAAAGTAAGAAACTCAAACGCCCTATTCTAGACATAGGGCGTTTGAGTTTATTGCCCTAAAAATTAAAGTTGCCATAGATAAGGAAGTATGGTAAAATGGTGGTTGGTGATAATTAATGACAAAGGTTTATATGATACGCCACTGCGAAGCAATGGGTAATGTTTCCCGTGTTTTTCAGGGCACAAGCGATTTTGATATAAGCGAAACAGGTGTGATTCAGCTTGAATATTTGAAGGAAAGATTTAAGAATATTCATATTGATAAGATTTATTCAAGTCCCTTAATCCGTGCCGTTAAAACCGCCGAGGCCGCCACCGAAGGTAAAGGCCTTAAGGTTATTAAGGATAGAGGTCTTATTGAGCTTCACGGCGGAGTGGTTGAAGGCAGACCCTTTAAAGAAGCATTTGCTGAATATCCCCATCTTGCAGAGCAGTGGGATAACCACCCCGAAGATTTTCTTCCTGCCAATGGGGAAAGTATGCGAAGCGCCTATAATAGAATCTGGGAAACCATTTGCCGTATCGTGAGGGAAAACAAGGGCAAAACTATTGCTATTTCTACCCACGGCGGCGTTACAAGATGTCTTATGTGCCGCCTTAAATACGGCGATATTAAAAAACTTAAGGATACCCCTTGGAGTGATAATACGGCGGTAAGTCAGATTAACTTTGACGATGAACTTAATCCCACCCTCGTATTTATGAACGACCATAGCCACGTACCCGATAAATATATGCCCAAGCGCAACCGAATTTCAAACTTTATAGGAGATAAATCATGATAATAATGTCGGTGGATTTAGGTAAGGCAAGAACGGGAATTGCCGTTAGTGACAGCGGTGAAAGCTTTGCTTTTCCTAAAAAGGTTATAACCGAATATAACGAGGAAAAGCTCATAGAAAAAATTTGTCAAAGCGCCGTAGAATATGGCGCGGAAATGATGGTTGTGGGCGTTCCTAAAAATATGGATGGCTCAAGCGGTTGGCGCGCTGAAGAATGCGAGAAAATCGCCCATAAAATAAAAGAAATATCGGGGATTGAAGTAAATATGTGGGATGAGAGGTGCACCACCGTATCGGCGCACACCTATCTCAATATGACCGATACCCGAGGAAAAAAGCGTAAAGAGGTGGTTGATGCGGTAGCCGCAACCATCATTCTTGAAGATTATCTAAATTATAGGAAAAATAATCGGTAAATATTGTTAAAATTTTATCTAATTCCCTATTGTGTTTTGCGACAAATAATGATATAATTCTTTTGTATGAAATTTCGAAAGGAGTACACATATGAACTATTCACACGAAGTAGAAAATATGTGCCCTCTTGCTAAGGGCGCATATCACGGTCCCGCTCCCATTCCGGAGGAGGGCAGATGGGTACAGGTTAAGGAAGTAGCAGATATTTCCGGT
>JAZRNX010000045.1:0-10038 GCA_045648365.1 Acutalibacteraceae bacterium | reverse complement strand
ACAAACGCTTGTTTCATATGTTTTTCTCTAATTTAACAACGCTTAATTCCGCTAACTCTGCAATTAAGTTGTTGTTTTTTTACGGCTATATAGTTGACATAATTCTCGCTTTAAGCTAAATATTGTGTTTTTAAGTCAGGTTAATCTAAATATTGTATTTTTCATATCTTGTCCTTTAGCTGCATATATTTAAGCAGTAAGGAGTGTTTGATATGAAAAAGGGAACTATCATTAATCTTAACAAAAATGATTTAGTTGCTTATTTTAGCAAAAATAAAATCATTTTTATGTTAACTGTAACAGTGTTATTAGGATTACTTGTGGGTTGTCTGACTTTTAGTAAAAGTGATATTCTCATAAATTTTGCTAAAAAGTGTTTCACTTTCATAACAAAAAACAGGCAAGAGCAGAGTTTTTTAAATATTTTTACGCACTCATTAACAATTGATTTTTTAATCTTACTTACATATTTTTTGTGCGGCGCATCACTGATGGGTGTCATTTTTGTTCCTATATTAAGTTTTTCCTCTGGATTTTTATATGCTGTAATATCATCTTATATATGTGATACTTATCTTTTAAAAGGTATTGCATTTAATGCGCTAATTTTATTGCCACCCATAGCATTGCTAATAATAGTGCTCCTGGTAGCCGGAAAGAATTCTATAAATTTTTCATTTGAATTCATCAAGTTAACAATGCCAAATCAAAGGGCATTAAATTTATTTTTACAATTTAAAGAATATTGTGTTCACTACTTAGTATATGTTTCACTTTGTTTGATTTCAGCCGTTGTTGACGGACTACTATCAAAAACATTAATTTCTTATTTTGATTTCATTTAACAATAGGAGGTGTAATATGAAGGATTTTATTAATGGATACAAAACATATCTTAATGATGTAAAAAAAACATCCGCAAACACCACGGAAGCATATCTTCGCGATGTCAACCAATTTATTTCATATTGCACTGAAAATAACATCCATTACATCAGTAAAGTTAATGAAATTTTTATAAGAAAATACATAGAATATTTAGACTTCCTCGGCAAATCAGAAGCTACAAAAACCAGAATCGTAGCCTCCTTAAGATGTTATTTTAAGTACCTAATAAGCATTGAGATGGTTAAATCTAATCCTACAACCGCAATAAAATTCAAAAAAACAGAAAAAAAGTTGCCGGGAGTATTAGAGGCGGGGGAGATAGTACTCTTAATGTCACAGCCTGATACATCTGAGTACAAGGGAATCAGAGATAAGGCTATGCTCGAGCTCCTTTATGCTACGGGTATTAAAGTTTCCGAACTTATTGAATTAAATGTTACCGATATAAATACTCAAGTAGGAATACTGCACACAAGGAATTCTAAAAACGAAAGAATTATTCCTATATATCCGTCTGCTATCAAACATATTAATGATTACATAACTTTGGTGCGTTCGGCTATTGTCCAGGACGATACTGATGTTTTATTCACCAATATGAATGGACAACCTATGTCGAGACAGGGCTTTTGGAAAATAATTAAATATTACGCTGACAAAGCGGGAATTGATAAGGATATAACACCTCATACATTAAGACATTCATTTGCGGCACATTTATTGGAGAATGGTGCACAACTAAAAGATATAAAAGAAATGCTCGGTCATTCCGATATTTCATCAACACAAGTTTACGCTAATTTATTAAAGAGTAAATATATTAATTCCTACGCAAAATTCCATCCGTTAGCAAAAAAATAACCGCCATACACAAGTGTGAGCGGTTATTTTTTATTAATATTTAATTTGATTACATGATAAATTTGTAGAGGGAGAGGCATATAATTGTACCCTTAAAAATTTATATCCAATTATACAAAATGAATATTTTGTATAATTGGGGGTAGGGCTAAAACGGTTAGAAAAGCAAAATAATATATGTTGACCACTTTAACATCTATATATATTATAAGTTATGTGTAACTATCTTGCAAACATTTTATATTACGAAGTATATTTTATTGCAAATTTATATTTCTTGTTTCTTATTTTTTAAGTGTACACCATAATATTTTTTATGTTACTTAGGCGTAGTATTTTGTATTTTTATGTGAATTTTTTAATTTTTCTGAAAGTAACATCTTCCTGTAATCGCTTCAATTTTTTTCTGACATACAATGTATCGTTTTAAACAAAATTATTTGATTACATATTTTCGTTTTATTTGTCGGTTGGTATAATTACTCAGTTTCAATACAATTATTCATATATTAACAACATTTATTTGTTAGTAATGATTTTCAGCAACTTATTATCACCTATTAAATATTTTCAAATTTTGCTATTGACTTTAACGCTTTAAAGTGATATAATGCCTTCATGTCAAAGTAAAATGAATGGTTTGTTAAATTATTCACAAATAGGAGGTAACTAAAAATGAAAAAAATTATTGCTTTGATTTTATGCTTATGTACAATTATTGGCTGCTGTTTTATGCTAACAGCTTGTGGTGATGACGGCAAGTATAACATTGGTATTTGCCAACTAGTGCAGCACCCTGCTCTTGATACTGCTACCGAAGGCTTTATGGAGGCTGTTAAAAAAGGTCTTGGTGAAGAAAATGTTAGCTTCGACCTTCAAAACGGTAATAATGACCCCACAATGTGCAAAACCATTACCGATAACTTTAAAAATAAGCAAGTCGATTTAATTATGGCCAATGCAACACCTGCATTACAAGCGGCTGTCAAATCAACAAAAGATATCCCAATTTTAGGCACCAGTATTACAGAATACGGCGTTGCTCTTAACATCGATGATTTCAATGGCGTTGTTGGCGGTAATGTTTCGGGAACTTCAGACTTGGCACCCCTTGACAAACAAGCGCAGATGGTTATTGATCTTTTCCCAAATGCTAAAAAAGTTGGTCTTTTATATGCTGCTTCAGAAGCAAATTCTGTATATCAGGTTAAAGTGGTAAAGGAATATTTAGAAGGCAAAAACATTAAATGCAAAGAATATACTTTTACCGATACCAACGATGTTTCTATTATCGCTCAACAGGCAGCTGCTGAAAATGACGCGCTTTATATACCCACCGATAATACCGCTGCTTCTTGCTCAGATGCTATCTACAAAGCAATGAATCCCAAAAAGCCTATCGTCTGTGGTGAAAGTGGAATTTGTAAAGGTTGCGGCGTTGCAACTCTTTCTATTGACTACTACGACCTTGGTTATGCAACCGGTGAAATGGCAGTTAAGATTTTAAAGGGCGAGGCTGATATCTCTGAAATGGCCATTGAATACACCCCTGAAGAGAAACTCGCAAAGATTTATAATGAAGCAATCTGCAAAGAACTTAATATAGATATTGAAGCACTCAAAACTGCGGGTTACACAGCATTAGAAGCTGAATAATTTTACTGATAAACCGAAAGGATAACATTGAATGTCGTCTTTATTAATTTATTTCACTTCCCTTCCCCCTGCTATAGCTCAGGGTATGATTTGGGGAATTATGGCTATCGGTGTTTATATTACATATAAAATACTTGACATTGCAGACCTAACGGTTGATGGCTCAATTTGTACCGGTATGGCGGTGTGTGCCGTTATGGTAGCACAACACAATATGCCAGTTTGGATTGGTATTACCTGCGCTATGATAGCAGGTATGCTTGCAGGACTTGTTACGGGACTGTTTCACACAGTTTTTGGTATACCAGCGATTCTTTCGGGTATTTTAACCCAATTAATGCTATGGTCCATTAACCTAAAAATAATGAACAATACCTCTAATGTAGGCTATCCATTTGGTGTTGAATATTTCATTTCAACTGATAAGCTCGGCCTTACATTAATTTACCTAGGACTGATTGTTTTTGTAATAATAGGCATTTTTTATTGGTTCTTTGGAACACAACTTGGTTCCGCAGTTCGTGCAACTGGTTGCAATATTAAAATGAGTCGTGCCCAAGGTATTAACACCGATGTTATTAAAGTTTTAGGTCTTGTAATATCCAATGGAATCATTGCACTTTCAGGCGCAATTTTATCACTTTTCCTTGGATTTTCCGATGCAAATGCCGGTAAAGGTGCGATTGTTATTGGCCTTGCAGCTGTAATAATCGGTGAAGCACTTTTCTCAAAGATTACCAAACACAATTTTGCTTTAAAACTACTATCTGTTGTTGCCGGCGGTATAATTTACTATATGGTATATCAAACCATCATCTTCTTGGGACTTGATACAAACTACTTGAAGATGCTCTCCGCATTACTTGTAGCACTTTTCCTAGCAGTTCCCTATTGGAAAAACAAGTATTTAAAGAAGTTTATTAAAAAAGAAAAGAAGGTGCAACTGGATGCTTAAAATTAAAAATATAACTAAAATTTTTAATGGTGGCACCGTAAATGAAAAGGTTGCGCTGGATAATGTTTCTCTAACACTTAATGATGGCGATTTTGTTACTGTAATAGGCGGTAACGGGGCCGGTAAATCTACCCTACTCAATTCTTTAGCTGGTACTTATCCTGTTGATGAAGGCAATATTATTATTGATGGAACCGATATTACAAAACTTCCTGAATATAAGAGAGCTGAGTTTATCGGCCGTGTTTTCCAAGACCCAATGGTTGGTACTGCCGCTGATATGTGGATAGAAGAAAATATGGCACTTGCCCTTTTAAGAGGTAAAAAACGCGGACTTAAGTGGTCATTAACGAATAAAGACCGCGAATTATTCAAAACAATGCTTGAAAAGCTTGATTTAGGTCTCGAAAATCGCCTTTCTACTAAGGTTGGATTGCTTTCTGGTGGTCAACGCCAAGCCATTACTCTTCTGATGGCCTCGATGAACAATCCAAAGCTACTACTTTTGGATGAACATACCGCAGCGCTCGACCCTAAAACCGCCGCTAAAGTTTTAAGTATTACCGATGAAATCGTTAATCGCGAAAAACTAACAACATTAATGATTACGCACAATATGAAGGATGCTATCACCTACGGAAACCGATTAATTATGATGAATAACGGTAAGATTCTTATTGATATTTCGGGTGAAGAAAAAAAGAAATTAACGGTAGAAAATCTACTTCAACTTTTCTCCAAAGCCAGTGGTGATGAATTCACAAGTGATAAAGCCCTTTTAAGTTAGTTTTTAGCTTAAATTTCTTGACAATGACAGTTCATTGTGATAAAGTATTATATATTATTATATAAGGTAACTTATATATTAAAGAAAGAGGTTTTTAAAATGAAAACAATCGCAAAAATTTTGTCCGTTGTTATGGCAATTTGCCTCGTTGCTTGTTGCTTTACCGGATGTGGCAGTAACTACACTGCCGACAACACCGAATTCGTTATCGGTGTAAGTGGCCCCCTTACCGGCGGCGCTGCTGTTTATGGTGTTGCAGTTCAGAATTCTGCACAGATGGCTGTTGATGAAATCAACGCTGCTGGTGGACTTAACGGTGTTAAGTTCAAATTAATGGCTACCGATGATATGCACGATGCTTCCAAGGTTGCTGCAAACTATGCAAATATGCTTGAAAGCGGTATGCAGGTTTCTTTAGGTACCGTTACCACCGCACCCGGCCTTGAGTATACAAAACTTTCCAATGAGGACAATGTGTTCTTCCTTACACCATCTGCTTCTGGCGATAAGATTCCTGAATTCGATAACGGATTCCAGATGTGCTTCGCTGATGGTAACCAGGGTAAAGTTGCCGCCGACTATGTAAACTCTACCGGCCTTAAGAAGATTGGTATCTTCTATAAGTCTGACGACGCATATTCCAACGGTATCTTCAAGCAGTTCAAGGAGAATCTTGATAAGTCTATTGAAACTGTTGAAGCAGTATTTACCGATGCTAATGCTACTGACTTCTCTTCACAGATTACCACTCTTAAGGATTGCACCTTCATCTTTATGCCTATTTACTACGGACCTGCTTCTGTATTTTTAACTCAGGCAAAAGATATCGTTGCTAAAGACGCTGTTTATTATGGTTGCGATGGATTTGATGGCCTTGCAGGTCAATTCGAAGACTTCAGCGTAATTCCTCAGGAAGTTTCTATGCTTTCACACTTCGATTCTAACGCTAAGGAAGGCGCTGCTGCTGACTTTATTAAGAAATATACCGATAAGTTTGGTACTGAAACCCTCAACCAGTTTGGTGCTTCCGCTTATGACTGTGTATACGCTATCTACAATGCTATGAAGGCAGCTATTGACGCAGGCGAAGAAATTGATGTTACTATCTCTGCTTCTGACCTTTGCGAAATCCTTAAGGCTCAGTTCACCGGTGAATTTACATATAGTGGTGTAACCGGCAACGATATTTCTTGGGAAGATAACGGTTATGTTGCGAAAGAAGCAGTTAAATATACCCTTAAAACTGCTAACTCTGCAAAATAATTTTTAAAAAACAATTTTAATGATACTTTGGCGGCGCAGTTTTCTGCTCCGCCAAATTGTCGTATATTTAGTAGGAATTTTTATGAAATATATTGAAACATTAATTAACGGCCTTAGTATTGGCAGTACCTATGCTATGATAGCCTTAGGCTACACTATGGTTTACGGTATTGCAAAAATGCTTAACTTCGCCCATGGTGATGTTATTATGGTCGGCGGATATATGATATTCGTTACACTATCAACCTTAGGTAATCCTTTGCTTGGATTACTTGCGGCTATAATTTTCTGTGTTGCCTTGGGTGTAACTATAGAAAAAGTTGCATATAAGCCACTTAGAGGTGCTTCTCCCCTTGCGGTTTTGATTACTGCTATCGGTGTAAGTTATCTTTTACAGTCAACAGCACAAATTGTGTTTGGCTCTGCTCCCAAGATGGTAAATGTTGCAGACCTTGGCAATGTTTCTTTTGCTGGTTTAACAATACCTATTTACATCCTTGTAACGCTTGGATGCTCAACAATAATTATGCTTGCCCTCAGTCTTTTTGTAAAATATACAAAGACTGGACGAGCAATGATTGCTGTTTCTGAGGATAAGGGCGCAGCTCAACTTATGGGTATTAATGTTAATAAGATTATTATGATTACATTTGCTATCGGCTCTGCTTTAGCAGCATTCGCCGGATTCTTTATGCTTATGAAATCACCCAGTCTTACCAATACCCTCGGCGCTATGCCAGGTATTAAGGCGTTTACAGCTGCCGTTATTGGTGGTATCGGCTCTATTCCGGGCGCTATGCTTGGCGGTGTGCTTATGGGCGTTGTTGAAGCAATTTCCTTGACAATTCCCGCTGTAGCTCCTTATACCGACGCTATTGAATTTATGATTCTTATCATCATTCTTTTAGTTCGCCCCACAGGTATTTTAGGTAAAAAAAGGAGGGAAAAAGTATAATGTCAAAGTCTATTACATTGAAATTAAAACATTATATCAGCTATATTGCTATTGCTGCTTTCACCCTCGTTTTTGCTATTCTTACCTTTACAGGCGGTATGAAGAGTTCCGACATTTATATACTTGAAAAAATCGCAATTTCTATTATGCTTGCGGTTTCTTTAAGTGTCGTTGTTGGATTCCTTGGCGAACTTTCCCTTGGTCATGCAGGATTTATGTGCGTTGGCGCATATCTTGGCGGTAAAGCCGCTTATATTCTTGAGCCATTGGTTGGCGAGTTCCCCGCCCTCTTTATTTCTATACTCATTGGTGGTGCTATCGCGGCAGTTTTCGGAGTAATCATTGGATTACCTGCTCTCCGCCTTCGAGGTGACTATCTTGCCATAGTAACCTTGGCGTTTGGCGAAATCGTTCGTACTATATTTATGAACACCAGTGACGAAACTTTTGGTGGCTCTTTGGGTCTTGATACCCCCAGATTTGATAAAAACTATCTCTTTATTATTGCTTTTGTATTGGTAATTGCTTGTCTTGCGGTTATACAAAATCTTATCCGTTCAAAGCATGGCAGAGCAATCACCTCAATCCGCGATAATGAAATCGCTGCTAAAGCAACAGGTATTAATGTAACTAAATATAAACTCATTGTATTTACTGTTTCTTCCTTCTTTGCGGGTGTTGCAGGTGTGCTTTACAGCTATTCTAACTATAAGGTACAGAGTACAAACTTTAGTTATAACTACTCTATCGAGATTCTTGTTATGGTTGTTTTAGGTGGTATGGGTAGTATTAATGGTTCTATTATTGCTGCCGCATTAATTACCTTCCTTGATGTTAAACTTCAGACCATATTAACAGGTAACCTTGCAGTTCTTCAGAATCTTTTATATGCGCTTATTCTCATCGTTATTGTTATTTACAATAATGCTCCAGCTCTTAAAGCATTTCGTGAATCCTATAATTTTAAAAACCTTATTAATAGATTTAAAGAGCATAAACCCGAACACATACACGATGATGAAGCAAAATGGGACCGTGTTCCCACTAAGATAGAGATGGATGAAGTGCTTTCTGTTGATTTGCAGGTTAATTCACCATACAGTCCCGATAAGGCAAATAAGGAGGATTAATAATGTCAAAAGTTGTTCTTAAAACAGAAAATTTAGGCATATCCTTCGGTGGCCTTAAAGCAGTTCAGAATCTTAATTTAGAAATTAAACAAGGCCAGTTATACGGTCTGGTTGGTCCAAACGGTGCTGGTAAAACAACTGTATTTAATATGATTACAGGCGTTTATAAACCCACTACTGGCGCTTACTTCCTTGACGGTGAAAACCTAACCGGTAAAAATCAAGAAACTATTAACCACAAGGGCATTGCTCGTACATTCCAAAACATCCGTCTTTTCAATAATATGACGGTTATCCGTAATGTAATGGTTGGTCTTCATAATCAACCCGAATTCAAATGCGGCATATTTGCAAGTATGTTCCGCCTCCCCATTCATTTCAGGACAGAAAAAGCAATGCGTGAAAGAGCGAAGGAAATTTTACGCATTGTAGGGCTTGAGGAAGAGCGTAATACCCTTTCTTGTAACCTACCTTACGGTAAGCAAAGAAAGCTCGAAATTGCCCGCGCTCTTGCAACGAATCCCAAACTTTTATGCCTTGACGAACCTGCTGCAGGTATGAATCCTAATGAAACTGCAGACCTTATGGATATTATCCGACTCATAAGAGATAAGTTCAATGTTACAATACTTCTTATTGAGCACGATATGAAGTTTGTGTCAGGTTTGTGCGATGAAATCACCGTTTTAAACTTTGGTACAGTTTTAGCTCAGGGCGCACCTGAAGTTGCTCTAAACGACCCTGAAGTTATTAAAGCATATATAGGAGGATAATGCTATGGCACTTTTAGAAGTTAACAATTTAGAAGTTCGTTACGGCGTTATCACCGCCTTAAAAGGTATTTCCTTTGAAGTTAATGAGGGCGAAATCGTTACCCTTATTGGTGCAAACGGTGCCGGTAAAACAACTACAATGCAAAGCATTATAGGTCTTATTCCATCCCACGGTGGCTCCGTTATTTATGACGGTACAGATATCACCAAAATGCCTTGCCATAAAATAGTTCATCTTGGTATGTCTCAAGTACCAGAGGGACGCAGAGTTTTCCAAGAACTCACCGTTTATGAAAATCTAGTTATGGGTGGATATTCCATCAAAAATAACGCTAATTTTAAAGATGATGTCGAAAATATTTATACTCGTTTCCCACGTCTTGCTGAGCGTAAAAATCAAATTGCCGGCACTCTTTCGGGCGGCGAACAGCAAATGCTTGCTATGGGACGCGCTATGATGAGTCATCCCAAACTTTTAATGCTTGATGAGCCCTCTATGGGGCTTTCACCGCTTCTGGTTGATGAGGTATTTGAAATTATTAAGGATTTCAATAAGGATGGTACTACAGTACTTCTTGTTGAGCAGAATGCAGGTAAATCTCTTGCCATTTCAGATAGAGCTTATGTTCTCGAAAATGGACAAATTGTTCTTTCGGGTACAGGTAAAGAACTCATGAGTAGCGAAGATGTTAAGAAAGCCTATCTTGGCGGTTAAAAAGCAAAACCGAGTAGTTAAACTACAAGTCGGATCGTAGCCATGTCGGTCTGTG
>JAZRNX010000044.1:0-4379 GCA_045648365.1 Acutalibacteraceae bacterium | reverse complement strand
ACCGAACAACAATCTTTCTACGGGAACTGCCTCCTCGGCTGTTTTTGTTTTAGGACCAACAGCAGCCCTTGAAGCCTCGGCTAATGCCTTGGCGTGTTTAGCACCTTTACATGCCATAATTTTTACCTCTTTTCATAAAATGTTTTTGTTTCGAGTTCAAACTCTTTTGTAACGTTACAAGCACATTATAAAAATTAACCCTGACAGTTTTTGTCAGGGTTAGAAAAAATTTTTTAAAATTCGATTTTACATATTAAGAAACGATTGGCTTTTTACACCAACCGCTCTCTTTAAAAGGAGGATTTTCAAACAAAAACTATCTGTCAACCCAGAGAAATATCCCCTGTGTCCCCCTTGCTTTACGGAAATCAGCGTCCCGATTTCCTGCAACTGCAAGCACATTATAAAAACAAACCCTGACAGTTTTTGTCAGGGTTAAAAATAAAATTTAAAATTTTTTCAGCAATAATTTTTGTTGCTTGACTCAGGCGAAGGAAATACATAAAAAAACAAATTTTTCGTACACAGTTTTTTACGCAAGGCTTGGTCCCTATCCTTGCGTTTAAATAAAATTTTTGGAGAAAGGAGACGGTTTGCTATGTCAGATTCTAATGATATTACAGTGTTAAACCCGGGGCTGTATAAAAACCTACTTGCTCAAGTTGAGTCTATCTATAGACACAGCAATGAGCTTAGTTTTAAAACAAGAGCTCGGTATTACGAAGCGACAAAAAGGTTCTGTAAGTTCTTAGCCGATAATTTTCGTCTGCAAAACTTTAAGAACGTGGAAGATCGGCACTTTAAAGCCTATGTTGAACACTTGAAAGAAAACAACGCCGCTGCAACTATTCAATCCGATCTTTCAGGCATACGGTATTTCCATAGAAAATCCGGTAGTAAAAATAGACTTTCTAAAAATGATAAGCTATCACTGCCCAAACGCGCAACAGGCGTTAAAGACCATTCGCTTTTAGATAAAGAAATTTCGGATATGCGGCAGTGGGCTATCGAAAAAGGCCGGCAGGATGCGGTAATAGCGATAGACTTTTCCTGTGAATTTGGTTTGCGGCTTGAAGAAATTTGCACCTTACGAGTTGAATACCTTATGTCTGCATTAAAGACAGGTCAGCTTGTTATAAAAGGCAAGGGCGGTCAGACAAGAGCTATTGATTTGAGTGCAAAGCAACGCGGTATTATTACTAAATACTTGGATTACGCTCGTTGTTCGGGTAGATACCCAAGGGATTATTTAATATCAGCAAGTGAAAAAGACGGTGTAAAACGTGAAAAGCGCTCGTTGCAGAATTGGATGAGTTACAACAGAAAAAGCTTCATAGTAGAAAATCGTGAGGATTTAAGTGAAGACGGTAAAAAGAAAAGAACCGAGACAATTTCTTGGCACGGGCTGAGACACACCTATGCACAAAGAACTTACGCCGAAGCGTTACAAGAAAGACCGAAGAAAGCCCGAAAGATTGTTAGCGAAAACTTAGGTCACCACCGAACTGAAGTAACGAGAATTTACTTGGCTGATAAGCCGAAGAAGAAGTAATCTATTAATTAAAATGATGAAGGACGAATTTAAATTGACTACAATATCCTGCTGACGAAAATTCACAGGATTGATATATAGGGACAAAAAATAGGAAGAATGTAACGGCGGTGGCACCTTGTCACCGCTTGTAAGGAGAATTTATATGTTATATGTTTTGAGTAAAGCAAATATAAAAAGTCCATACTACTAGTGAGTAGAAAGGAAAATATATGAAAAAAGATAATAAGCTCGAAGTTGAGATTATGACAAGAGAACTTAGGCTACTTTATTATAATGATTATCTTTTTAAGAACGGTGTTATAACAAAGCGTGAGCACGTTAAGATGAATCTTGCTATAATCTCAAAATACGGAAAAAGACGTCGCAATGAACTCGGCGAAATTTCGATAGAAGATCGTCTTTCTTCCGCTCGGCACATTTAATATGTGCCCTTACATAAAATTTTTTAGAGTTTATTATCTTAAATCAGTTGACAATATATCAATATTATGATAGAATATGCATAGAATAATTACAGGAGGTAATTTTATGGCAGCAATTAGACCTAGCTCTGATTTGAGAAATAAATATAATGAAATATCTGATTTTTGTAATCAGTTTAACGAGCCTGTATTCATTACTAAAAACGGAACAGGAGATTTAGTTGTTCTCTCAAATGCAGAATACGAAAGACTTTGCGGCAAGGCAGAACTGCATAGACTGTTAGACGAAGGCTTGTTTGCAGTTAAAAACGGTAATAGCCGTCCGGCAAGTGATGTATTTTCTGATATAGAGAGGAAGTTCGGATTTGACGGAGTATAAAATTGTTATTGAAGAAACGGCTGAGAACGATTTAGTCGGTATTTTATCATATATCAGCGATACACTTCATGAACCGGGTATTGCGATGAAAATTTACGGATCGATTAAGAAGGAAGTATTAACTTTAAATAAAATGCCGTTTAGGTATGCTGTTGTTAATGAGGAGCCTTATCGTTCTATGGGGGTTCGCAGAATACCGGTCGAAAATTATACTGCTTTTTATATTGTTGATGAAAATGAAAAAACAATACATATTTTCCGAATCCTCTATAACCGTAGAGAGTGGCAATATTTATTGTAATACAGATAAGCTTATGACGATTTAAAGGCACGAACTGTGGAAAGTTCGTGCCTTTAATAATATCTATACAACCACTCGAAATCCGTATGTAATCTGCCTTTCGTAGCCTTTTACAGTGCGATTTTTACGAGTGAAATTCATATGTCGTACAGGACAGATGTTATTAACCATCTGTCCACCGATAGAACCAGCCTGTTTAGAAGTGAGGTCGCCGTTATAGCCCTGCTTAAGATTTACGCCAACTTCCCTTGATGTTCCCGAGTGTTATTAATTTGCTACTAAAAATAAATACATAGGCTAATCGAACCACTATAATGACACAAAACATTCTTAAAATTTATTATTGAATTTTACGAAGAATTAGCGTATAATATTATCAGCAGATATGAAAGGAGAAATATTATGCCTAATATTAAACCGGTTTCTGATTTAAGAAACTATAACGAAGTTTTGCGTGACATTGCCGTTGGTGAGCCAGTTTTTCTAACTAAAAATGGCAGGGGACGTTATGCGATTGTGGATATAACCGAATATGAAAGAACAAAAGCTGTTGTAAAGCTGATGGGTGAACTTAATAAGGGTGAAACTTCAGCTAAGATAAATGGTTGGAAAGATATTTCGGATGTTGAGAAGATGTTAGGAGTAAGTGATGTATAATATTGTTTTTTCACCTGAAGCAATAAAGGATTTGGAAGAAACAAAAGCGTATATCACTGAAGAATTGGGCAACGAACAAGCGGCAGTTAAGACCGTTTTTAAAATATTAAAAGATATTCGTATGTTATCAGAATTTCCCGAAAGCGCACCCTTGCTTTCTTCAATAGTAGATTTTGATACTAATTATAGGTTTTTAGTATGTGGAAATCATGTTGCTTTCTACCGTTTAGAGGAAAGAGAAGTTAAAATTGTACGAATTCTCTACGGCCGCAGAAACTTTATGCAAATCCTTTTTGGAGAAACACAGGAGTAATATTAAACTGCAAAATTGAATTGAAATCTATGCACCACATATAGGTCGAACTTTTGTGGTGCATATTATTTTAAATTTGTGCTTATAATATTGCTTATGAACCAACCTGAAATCATGTATAAACAATTTTTATGTGAGCTAACCTAGTGATATTTTTAGAAGAAGGTTTTAAGTAATTGTTTGATGACGATAAACTTTAACCTTTTAATGGTTAGCTTATTGTTGTAACCTTATTTTGGGTTTTATACCATTTTATTGTTCCGAATGTTTATTAAAATAATTGAAAATAGAAATATAGATAAATTGAATACCATAATAACACAGAATATTTTGAAGAAGTTAATAAAAAAATTATTTTATAGAATATAGATGCAAAAATAGATTATTTGAGTTTATTAGGTACAACAGTAATATTCTGAAAAATACTTGTATTAGGTTTTGAAACATATATAGTACAATAATTATTTAAATTTATAAATAGAAGTAGGTGGAGCTGTGCTCCACCTTTTTATTTGTGTAACGAATACTACCGGCAATGCCGGTAGTTCCAAAAAGCTTTAGCTATGAGTAGAAAAAGAATCCTCCTTCGTCTAAAATAGAAGTGGGTTTGCCAACCACAACAAAAAGACGAAGGAGGAATCAAGCATGAAACTTGACACAGATAGTTTAGCACACACGAAATGGAATTGCAAATATCACATAGTTTTTGCACCAAAATACCGCCGCCAAGTAATCTATGGAAAGATAAAGGC
>JAZRNX010000043.1:0-4034 GCA_045648365.1 Acutalibacteraceae bacterium | reverse complement strand
TTCCATCGTATGGTGTTGCCGGTTTTATAAGGGTAACCCTCTCTTATCTCTCTTCCCAATATGTCGTATTGCCACTCTTGGCACAAATTTTGGCCATCGAATCGCTCTTTTACGCTTTTTATTTTGCGTCCCAAAGTATCGTAGTATTCTACATCTTCGTATTTCTCGGTTATTGTAACTTTCGTCAATGCACCTGGTACATTCCTGTCGGATTTGCGAGAATTTTAACAAAGCCACGGCGTGAAATCCTCATCCCAAAATCCGATATGGATTTGAATGCTTTGGCTAAAGAAAAGGAGAGAGAAGATGTTAGAACTTTCAAATAAAACAAATCTTCTTGAACAGGCAACTTATAAATATTCTCTTCAGGATGTAGAAGACCCTAATCTCTATAGGGATTTATATTCCTATGAGGATGTGCCGAGGGTTGCCTTCAACCATCGCCGCGTACCTATGGGTATGCCCAAGGATATATGGATTACCGATACCTCCCTTCGCGACGGTCAGCAATCGGTTGAGCCATATACCGTAGAGCAGATAGTTGAGCTTTATAAATATATGTCCCGCCTTGCAGGTCCTTACGGAATTATCCGCCAGACCGAAATGTTTGTTTATAGCAAGAAGGATAGGGATGCCTTGGCTCGCTGTCAGGAGCTTGGTCTTCAGTTCCCCGAAATCACTACCTGGATTAGAGCTAATAAGGAAGATTTTAAGCTTGTTAAGGATTTAGGAATAAGAGAAACGGGAATTTTGGTTTCCTGCTCCGATTATCATATTTTTAAGAAGCTTAAAATGTCAAGAAAACAAGCTATGGATACATATCTTGCCGCGGTTGCCGAGGCCTTTGAGGCAGGGGTTATGCCCAGATGCCACCTTGAAGATATAACAAGAGCCGATTTCTACGGCTTTGTTGTACCTTTTGTTAATGAGCTTATGAAGATGTCCAAGGATGCGGGAATCCCTGTAAGAATCAGAGCTTGTGATACAATGGGTTACGGCGTTCCCTTCGCCGAGGTAGCATTGCCCCGAAGCGTACCCGGTATTATTTACGGACTTCAGCATTATTCCGATGTACCAAGCGAAATGCTTGAATGGCACGGTCACAATGACTTTTATAAATCCGTTGCTAATGCCTCTACCGCTTGGCTTTACGGCGCATCTGCTGTTAACTGCTCACTTCTTGGTATCGGTGAGAGAACGGGTAATGTGCCACTTGAGGCAATGGTTATGGAGTATGCTTCACTTCGCGGCTCCTTTGATGGTATGGACCCCACGGTTATAACCGAAATTGCTGAATACTTTAAAAAGGAAATCGGTTATGAAATTCCGCCTATGACCCCCTTCGTTGGCAGAAACTTTAATGTAACCCGCGCGGGTATCCACGCCGACGGACTTTTGAAGGATGAAGAAATCTATAATATTTTCAATACCGAAAAAATTCTTAACCGTCCCGTTTCGGTGCTTCTCGGTAAAACTTCGGGACTTGCAGGAATTGCGTATTGGATAAACCAGAATTATTCCCTTACGGGTAGCGAGATGGTAGATAAGCGTAGTGAGCTTGTGGTTAAGATGAAGGAATGGATAGACAAAGAATACGAAGACGGCCGCCAGACCACCCTTTCCGTTTCCGAAATTGAGGAAAAGGTAGAGGAACTTACGAATGGCAAACTTGCTCGTCTTTGATTTCCATAAAGGAGAAAATTTATGATAGACCATAAAACAGTATCCCTTGCAGACCAAGTTTTCGAGCAACTTGAAACCGATATTTTAACGGGCAAGTATCAGCGTGGCGATGTGCTTACCGAAAGCAAGTTAAGCTCGGAACTTGGCGTTAGCCGAACACCTATAAGAGAGGCGCTGCGCCGACTTGAGCAGGAGCACTTAATAGAAGAATCGGGCAAGGGCTCGGTTGTTATCGGTATCACTGAAAAGGATGTTGAGGATATATTCCTCATAAGAAAAAATGTTGAGTGCTTGGCGGCTTCTTTGGCGGCTCAAAATCGCACCGAGGAACAACTCGCCGAACTTAAACACGCCGTTGAACTTCAAGAATTTTATTATTTAAAGCACGATGCTGATAGAATTAAATATATGGATAATCAGTTCCATAATCTTATTTATAAGAGTAGCGGCAGCTCGGTATTTTTCGATGTTTTGGTTCCCTTACATAAAAAGGTGCAGAAATTCCGTAAGGCCTCAGTTGAGAGTAAAAGCCGCGCCGAATCCTCGGTTAATGAGCATAAGGCCATCTACGAGGCGGTTAAAAACGGCGATGCCGAAAAGGCCAGTGAACTAATGGAAAAGCATATAGGTAATGCCTATATTCATATTAAAAATTCTAATTAAGAGGTAGAAAAATGGGTTACACGATAGCACAAAAAATCATTAAAGAACATTTAATCAGCGGCGATATGACAGTAGGCAGTGAAATCGCCCTTAAAATCGACCAGACCTTAACTCAGGATGCAACGGGTACTATGGCATATCTGGAATTTGAAACTATGGGACTCGATAGAGTTAAAACCGAAAAGAGCGTTGCCTATATTGACCACAATACACTTCAGTCAGGTTTTGAAAATGCCGATGACCATAGATATATTCAGTCGGTTACCGAAAAACACGGAATTTATTTCTCCCGTCCAGGTAACGGAATCTGCCATCAGGTGCACCTTGAACGCTTCGGCAAGCCGGGTAAAACCCTTATCGGCTCTGATAGCCATACCCCCACAGGCGGCGGTATCGGTATGCTTGCTATGGGCGCGGGCGGACTTGATGTTGCGGTTGCTATGGGCGGCGGCGCGTACTATATTACAATGCCTAAAATGTATAAAGTTAACCTAACGGGTAAACTTAAACCCTTTGTAAGCGCAAAGGATATCAGTTTGGAAATACTTCGAATTCTTTCGGTTAAGGGCGGCGTTGGAGCCATAATCGAATGGGGTGGCGAAGGCATTAAGACCCTTTCTGTACCCGAACGCGCTACCATTACAAATATGGGCACTGAGCTTGGCGCTACCACCTCAATTTTCCCCTCTGATGAAATCACCCGTAAATTCTTAAAAGCCGAGGGCAGAGAAGAAGATTACATACCTATTTGCAGTGACCCCGATGCAGTTTACGATAAAATTATTGATATAAATCTTGATGAGTTAGAGCCTCTTATTGCTTGTCCCCATAGCCCTGATAATGTTGTTACCGTTAAATCCATTGCGGGAACAAAGGTCGACCAGGTTTGTATCGGCTCTTGCACCAATTCATCTCTTTTAGATATGTTAAAGGTTGCCGCTCTTTTAAAGGGCAAGACCATTGACCCATCTGTTAGTTTATCAATTTCTCCCGGCTCCAAGCAGGTGCTTACAATGCTTTCTGACTGCGGAGGACTTAGTGATATTATTGCTTCTGGCGCGAGAATTTTAGAGTGCGCTTGCGGTCCTTGTATCGGAATGGGCTTCTCTCCCAATTCTGCGGGTGTATCACTTCGCACCTTTAACCGTAACTTTGAAGGCAGAAGCGGTACCGCAGATGCAGGCGTTTACTTGGTTTCTCCCGAAACCGCAGTTGCCGCCGCGCTTACGGGCGTTATTACTGACCCGAGAGACCTTGGCACTATGCCAAAGGTTAAAATGCCTAAAACCTTTAAGGTGAATGATACTGCAGTTTTAGACCCCGCCGAAAGTGATAGGGCAGAGCAAGTAGAGGTGCTCCGTGGACCAAATATTAAACCTTTCCCCACCTCTAAACCGCAAGGAAACGAACTTTCCGCCACTGTTGCATTAAAGGTTGGCGACAATATCACTACCGACCACATTATGCCTGCCGGCGCAAAAATTCTTCCGTACCGTTCAAATAAAGTCGGATCGTAGCCATGTCGTCCTGTGAGCCAAGGAGTTGAATCCAGTGGTTGTCTTCCTAAGACCGCTTGGCCTCCGACTTAAATGAAATTGAAGTTACGGTCGGCTTAAAGGTTGGCGACAATATCACTACCGACCACATTATGCCTGCCGGCGCAAAAATTCTTCCGTACCGTTCAAATA
>JAZRNX010000042.1:0-6716 GCA_045648365.1 Acutalibacteraceae bacterium | reverse complement strand
GGTGTATCATATTATAATGAGAGATGGTTGCATCCATCAAAAAGGTCGCACAGAAATGCAACTTTGCAACCGCTTGCAACCCGTATCAAAAATTGCGTTATAATTCAGAAAAAGACCTGTGCTTTGTATCAAAGCATCGGTCTTTTTCAACGAAATAAATCCCTTACGGGATTTGTGAAATACGCTTCGCATGTGAAATATTGCTTCGCAATGTGAAATGCGCTGCGGCGCATAAGGGATTTATTTCATTTCACTTGATGCGACAGCATCAAATTTCACAATTTACAAAGTAAATTATTTCACATTTGCCGTAAGGCAAATATTTCACTCATTTCAAATCGTTAAATCACAAGCAATTGTTAAATTATAACCATAATCGTTGATTTAGTGGGGTAATCGTTGAATTATAGCCGAAAATCGTTAATTTATTGAAAATAAACTTTTCCCATGCTATAATTATTTAAAAGACAAGTGAACGGAGGTAAGTATATGAAAAAAGTATTATGTTTAATCGTCGTAACACTTATACTTTTGTGCGGTTGTTCTCCTACAAAAGAAGATACATTTACAAAAAATAAGAATGGGAACATAGTCAGTAATTCGGGAGTTGAGTACACCCACTTGGCAAACGAAGGAATCCTTTACTATTTGGGTGACTTGGATTTTATCGGCAGCATACATGGAGAAGAAAAAACATCTCAACACTTGGGTCTTTCGTACCAAACAGGGATGTTTGCTATAAAAGATGCTGACAATGACAACATCCTGATCAGATATGCTCCCGATAATGAATGGTTTAGTATTTACCGCAAGACCTCGTTACCGTCATTCGACTTTGTTGTAGATAATTGCATTCGATTTGAATTTGTTTCCGGTATAGGAAATACGGAAAGCGATGTAACTCACACAACTTGCGGTGATGGAATAGTTGAAGCATCGGAAATTGCAGAGTTCTTGTCCGATGTCCGTTCACAAAAGGATCCTCGTGAAGCAGGCTTATATGATCTAATTAAGAAACCGGATGGAATGCTGGAAAACTGTTATGTTTATGGTGTAGTCTACGGATTCTTTGGGGAAGAACCTAATTTAGCAGTACGAATGGATATTACCTCATATAACGATTTGGCATATTCGATTTCTATTGATGGTAAGGAATATGTTTTGCCCGCAGAGTGGATTCAGAAATTAGAAAACAAGTGATTTGAAATAGATTTCTGCACTCTTGCGCCCCCTTTTCTTAAAAATGCACCCCCCTAAAATGATTTTGCACCCCCTAACCTCAAAAGGGGGTGCATTTGTATTAAAATTAGGGTTAGTCTTCAAATAAAAAGAACTCACCTTATTGGTGGGTTCTTTTTTGTTTCTTTGAAAGACAACCATACGAAAATTAACTTTACGGTCTATTCTTTATGCTCTTGATATACTCGCGGTAATATTTTGGTGAATATCCGGTTTCTTTCTTAAACTGTCGGCTGAAATGATATTCATCATAAAATCCCAAATCCATTGCGATTTGTATAATCTTCATATCGGGATAATATTCAAGACAAAATTTAGCGTGGTTAATTTTTTGCTCAATCATATATCTATGTATAGTTATTCCAAAGCAGGATTTAAAGCTTGTTTCGGCAGTTCTTACGCTTATATTAAGCTCCTTGGCGATTTCCTTATTGGTAATATTTTCATTAGTTTTCATACTAATAATATTCTTAATTTTATATGCGTATCCGTTTTTTGAATTGTTAAACCCTTCTGAAAGTTCGCACAACAAATGATTTAAATAAATTGAGGCCTTAATTGGGTTTTCTTTAACAGTTTCCTCAATAGTTTTTATTAAAAGTTTCTTAATTTCAGGATTGGATGATGCATCGATATAGTTACCTATATACAAGCAATCATCCGATATTTCATCAAGTCCATTAGATATATACCTATCCCCTTCTTCAAAGGAAAAGTGCACAAACATAGTGTTTGTATTGGGTGGGCATAATTTAGTACCTATATGGGCTATTTTAGCGGGTTGTATAAAAACGCTATCCTTCCCTGCTTTTACAGTTTCGCCGCCGATTTCCAACTCCCAACTACCGCTTAACACATAGGAAATAATATGCTCGTTAAGTGTTCTTGAAGGGTGCTTAATCGGAATCGGAAAACAATTCTGATTTGCTATATATATTTTTCTGTTACAATTCATCCTGAAAATATTACCCATATTGCCACCTTGCGCTTTTGTACATCTTTTTACTAATATAAAGTGGTTTTATCTATTCATTTTGCGCTTTTTTATTATATACTAAAATATATAAAATTTCAAGGAGTATTTTATGAAGGTATATAATGTAACGGATAATGAATTCAAATCCTACGGACGAATTTTAGAAAATTACGATTTCAATGAAATTTTTGAAGAAGCAAAAAAATTACCGATTACGGATAATCAAATCGTTTATGAAGCTTCATTACCTTCGCTGGAAAAATGCCAAGTAAAAAAAGAACTTCAAAGCCGAGGCTTCGGCGGACTTAAAATTCAGATAGGTTACGTGGGGGGCGCTAACAGAACGCTCAACTGTCTTGAGTATCACAAAAGCAGTGAATTTAATATCGCCTTAGATGATATTGTTTTAGTTTTAGGATTAGAAAGCCAAATAGAGAAGGGATATTTTTCCACCGATAATTGCAAGGCGTTTTTTGTACCTAAAGGTGTTGGCGTTGAATTATACGGCACTACCCTTCATTACGCGCCTATGAACGTTAATGATAATTATCGCGTTTTGTGTGTGCTTCCAAAAGGTACCAATGGAGAAAAACCGGAATTTAATGCGGTTAATATTGAAGATAAAATGTGCTTTGGCAACAACAAATGGATAATGTGCCATCCCGATTCCCCCGATGCACAAAAAGGAATATACCAAGGACTTAAAGGTGACAATATCACCTTTTCAGATTTAGAATTTTAAAGGAGTTTTATTATGGAAAAGAAAATTTTCATAGGTAATGATACGGCGGGATATTACCTCAAACAGAAATGTATTGAATATCTTGAAGGTAAAGGTATCCCCTACGTTGACTGCGGAAGCGAAGATGACCCTGATATTGAAGCAACTCGCTATCCGTTTTTCGCTGCAAAAGTAGCGAAAGCCGTTGCAAGCGGAGAAGCCAGATGCGGACTTCTTATTTGCGGAACAGGAATAGGTATAAGTATGGCCGCCAATAAGTTTAAGGGTGTGCGCGCCGCACTTGTAAACAGCACCTACCTTGCACGAATGACAAGAAGGCATAATGATGCTAATATTCTTTGTCTTGGCGGCAGAACTATTGGTGAATGGGAAGCAATAGATATTCTTGAAACCTTCCTTAATACCGAATATGACGGTTTATTCCACGATGGCTCACTTAATCTGATTCGTGAAGCTGAGGAATATATGATGAATGATAAGGTTTGGTGTGAGGAGCCGAGAAAGATATCAACGGGACCTTTGGCAGACGCAGAAATTTTTGATAGAAGCAAGGGATAAAATTAACAGCCGACGGATTTAATCCGTCGGCTGTTTTATATCATAATTCTAAACTCATAAAGTCATAAGGAATGTTAAGTCCATTTACCTTATGAAAAGCCGGGTGCGTACCGATTTTTTTGAAACCGAATTTTTTATATAAGTAAATTGCGCATTCATTATCGCTTCTAACCTGCAAATCAATAACTTCAAATTTGTTGAGTTTAGCAAATTTAATTATTTCGGTCATCAAATTGCTGCCGATTCCCCTATTCCAATACTGCTTTGCTACTGAAATACCAAAATCTCCTCTATGGCTCATTCTTCTCGGCAATCGGTTTAAATTTGCTATACCCACTATCTTTCCGTTTTCTTTGGCAACAAGCATAATATCATCTTGGGAATTTTCCATACTCGCAATATATTCGGCTTCTGCATCTACGGAAAAAACAAGACCTTCCGCTCCAAAGGTAAGGTTATCTGTTTCCCCGCCGACCTGTTTTAAATATGTCAAAATCTCTTTTGCATCAAGGGGTAAAGCTCTTTCAATAATAATGTTCATTTCATCAACTCAAAATTAAATTATCTCAACCGTAAACCCATCCCTGAATTCTGCGCCTGCGGAGAGCGAAATAAGGTCGGGTTGGGTGGCTAAATCCTCAATTATATCCTGCCTTGAAGGTAAGCTTGACCAAGGCTCAATGCAGATATAGGGCGCATCGGTTTTAGGTCTATGCCAAAAACCGATATATTTCATATTGGGGAAGGTCACACGGATAGCTTTTTCTGTTTTATCAGATTTTAAGGTAACGCATTTTGCAGTGTCTTTAAGCACTATGGCATCGTCATCAAACATATCGTGTTTTAATGAGATTTTATTACCTTCCTCAAACTTAAAGGGTGTATCATCTCCTGTTATAAAGCAGGTTTCGCTAAAACCGATTCGGGTAGGTGTGCCTTCACCTTCAAACTGAAGATAATAATCCTCAAACTTGGTATTATCTGCAAAGGGAACATTAAATCCTGGATGACCGCCAAGGCCGAAATACATCATCTTATTATCATTGTTTTTTACAATATATTCGTTAATAAGCTTGTTGCCTTCCAACTTATAGCGTACCGAAAACTTAAAACTATACGGATACATTTTAAGCGTTTCTTCGCTCTCGGTAATAGTAAAAATAACTTCACTTTCGGAAACTTGGTTTACGGAAAACAGCGTATCCTTGGCAAAGCCGTGAATTTTCATTTCATATATATTCCCAAAAAGCTTATATTTACCCTCTGTCAAACGGGCAACATAAGGAAAAATATTGGGCGCTCTATCTTTCCAATATTTAGGGTCCCCTTGCCATAAATACTCGGTGCCGTCAACGCCTCTTATGGACCAAAGCTGCGCGCCGAGTTCATCAATTTTAACCTCTAAAAATTCATTTTTAATAGTTTGCATTTTCATCACCAAGTTTATTTTAGCATAATACCTTTATATCCGCAACATAAAAATAAAAACCCCGTAAAAACGGGGCTTTTGATTACTTATCAAGGGTTTCTGCTGTCTTTTTAATAATATCGGTTACAAGACCAACGCAGATTTCAACACCTTCTTCTGAAAGGTGAAGTTTATCCTCGCAAACAAGACGGTCGGGTTCCTCCCAAATGGGCGCGTGAAGGTCGTTAATAATAACGCCTTTTTCGCGAAGAAGGGGTACCAAAACCTCATTATATCTTTTAATAATATCATTATTAAAGAAGGGGTTGGTGGGGTGAACAGGCGTAGTAGTTGCAAAAATAACCTTATCATATCGCTTAAGAAGTATATCGGCAATTCTGGTCATATTAGCAACATACTCTGCCTCATCAGTAAAAACACCATCTCCTAGGCACTCATGAACATCCCAAAGGCCATTATTCCAATGAACTATACGAGTATCCTTCATAGATGCATACCACTCGTGAATTCCGCGAAGGGTGTTCTTTGAAAATCTGCCGTTTTCAACGGGGCTGAAAACCTCGAAATCTGCGCCCAAACGCTCTGCAACCTTTTCTGCATAACTAATACGGATAGAATCTCCCAAAAGAGTAACCTTTACCATAATACCACTCCTAAAATTTTCTTAAGTTTTATATACCATATTTTTAAAATTAAATCAATGATAAAAAGGTATTTTAAATGTAAAAAAAGGAATTGTTTATTTATAAAGTTTACATTCGCGAAATTTTTGTTTGCCTTCTTTGATTTCTAACTTTTCTATATTACCGTTTTCAATTTTAGTAATGAGTGAGGCATTGGCGAAATTCTGCACATTAATATTATTGAGGTTTATATTCTTTTTTGAAGCTAATACCAAGCTTTCAATTTGGCAGTCGTTAATTTTAATATTATTTAATTTATCGGCTTGAATTTTACTTATAAATTCTTCTAACTTTTCAATTCTCTCTTCTAAAGATTTGATATATTCCATATTATCCATATAATCAACTCCTTTGCGTAATTATAGCATAAAAGCGGTGATAAATCAATGCGAAGCATTGTATATCATCAAGCCGACAGTTTTTTTGATCCACACCTACGGTGTGATGATATACGCCTACGACGATGATATACCAAGCCTGTCGGCTTGGATAAAAAAATCCTCGTTCTTCAGAACGAGGATTTTTGGGGTAGTTTGAACTTAATGACACGAATTAAATGTGCCTGAAAACCAAAACTATTTTTTCTTTTTGTGTTTTTTAATTAAATATACAATGCACCAAATAAACCAAAATACAATTATAAATAAACTGGTAAATCCAATGCCATCTCTCAACCACTCAGGATATAGAGTCGGACAGATTTCAAATAAAAAACAATTAACAAAAACAAATGCTAATAAGATATACATAATTACTTTTAAGATTTTTTGTTTTGCCCACCAACTCATATAATCACCGCCTAAGTGTAGTATAGCATAAAAGCGGTGGAGTTTCAAGCACCATGAAAAGACGCTGGGCGATAAACCACAGGGCGATGCCCCACAGCACGATCCAGAACTGGCCGGTGGTCATGTCAGACGTCGGATACAGGGCGGTGAAAGCACCCATGGCGGCCACGATGTGTCAAGGCGAGGGCGATATTCTCATCGCGTCGCATCCGGGCAGACCTTTAATTTTGCGAGAAAAAAGCTTGCCAGCCGAAAAAAAAAGGCATATAACCACCCCTCGGATGTCCGAACAGGGCATCTA
>JAZRNX010000041.1:0-4504 GCA_045648365.1 Acutalibacteraceae bacterium | reverse complement strand
CTGAGAATGTACAAAAACGGGATCTTTACTTTGCTCAGTCCCAGTATTGCATACGCAGTAATAAACAGTCCCAGAATCAGCAGCGATGTCCCCAGAGGACGGGCAGTGACCGGTACAACCCGGCAAAACAGATAACCAAAGAGAATGCTTAGCCAGGCAAATGCCGAATCCCCAGCAGAGTACACAGGTTTGGGGACGGAGGGATCTTGCACCGGCGAATAGGGATTGGCATTGTGATAAGGATTGGTATACATAATAGACTCCTTTCAGTCCTCCGGCTGCGGTCCGGGGGCATATTCTAAAATGTCGCTCACTTCACATTCCAGCGCTTTGCAAATGGCATCCAGGGTAGAAAACCGAATGGCTTTTGCTTTGTTGTTTTTCAGTAATTCTTTTTGCAAAATTTACATAACAAGATTATCTATCATGCTATCAACTCAAAGAAGCAAAAATGAACATTTTAGTCCCTGGAACAGTAGCTAGAAATTCGTCCAGGGGCTGTTTCCAGAACAATAAATTTCCAGATTTTGCACCCTTTACCATTTTGATCATAAAAACTTCATTACTACTCCCTTTTTATTGATTTTTTTTGGATTAGATCCCTAACATCCATATCTACAAAAATGGTGCTACCGACGAAGAAATGATTCACGCATGTAAGCTTGCCTGCGCCCACGAATTTATCCAGACCTTCCCTGACGGTTACGATACCTTCATCGAGCAGGGTGGTAAGAACGTATCCGGCGGCCAAAAGCAGCGTCTTTGCATCGCCAGAGCATTACTGAAAAGGCCAAAAATTCTTATTCTCGACGATTCAACAAGCGCAGTTGATACAAAAACCGATGCATTAATCCGCAAAGGTTTTAGAGAATATATTCCTGAAACCACAAAAATTATTATTGCGCAGCGTATTTCTTCAATCGAAGATGCAGATTTGATAATTGTTATGGATAATGGAAAAATTTCTGCAGTCGGTAAACACGAAGAATTACTGAAAAATAGCGAAATTTATTCAGAAGTATATGAACAGCAGAAGATAGGGGGCGATTTTGATGAGCAATAAGCCAAATAATATGCCCCAAGGCCCGGGAAGAAGAGGTCCTGGTATGCAAGCGCCTCCAGGCAAAAAACTAAATGTTAGCGTATTAAAACGAGTTTTAAAGATGCTTTTTAAAGAATATCCCGTTTTATTACCAATAACTATGTTTTGCATTGTATTTTCTGCGATTTGCTCTTCGGTTCAATCAATTTTTTCACAAAGAATTATTGCAATAATCGAAAAATTTTATATCAGTAGAAATTGGAATGCCGCAAGTAAAGAAATTTTTAGCAATATTTTACTACTTGTGACCATTTATATACTTTCGCTTATTTCTTTCTTTATCCATACACAATTAATGGCTATTATAACACAAGGATTTCTCGGTAAGCTTAGAAAACGCCTCTTTAATAAGATGCAAAGTTTACCGATAAAATTCTTTGATACACATCAACATGGTGATATCATGAGTCATTATACCAATGATATTGATACATTAAGACAGCTTATCTCTCAGTCATTACCCGCATTATTGCAATCGGGAATTATAGTTATTACTGTATTTTCGATAATGTTATGGTATAGCGTGTGGATGACATTGGTAGTGTTATTTGGTGTAATATGCCTTATTACAGTATCGCGAAAAGTCGGTGGTGGCTCTGCTAAATTCTTTATTCGCCAACAAAAAGCCGTTGCAAAGGCGGAAGGATATGTACAGGAAATAATGAACGGTCAGAAAGTAGTTAAGGTTTTCTGCCATGAAAATAAAAGTTCAAAGGAATTTGAAAATATTAACGAAGAGCTTTTTGAGTTTAGTTCTAAAGCTCATGCCTATGCAAACTGTTTGGGTCCTATAAATATGAATATTGGAAACATTTTATATGTACTTGTTGCCACCGCAGGTGGATTATTTTTAGCTTCATCCATTAGTAATATCAGCATTTCGGGAATGGCTTTTCAGATAAGCATTATTATTCCTTTTCTTAATATGACAAGACAGTTTACTGCTCAAGCCAACCAGACAACTCAACAGCTGAACTCAATTATTATGGCTATGGCAGGAGCTGAAAGAATATTTGCACTAATGGACGAAGAACCAGAAGTAGATGATGGATATGTTACATTGGTTAATGCAAATTATGATGAAAATGGCAATTTAACCGAATCAGAAAAGAAGACAGGTATCTGGGCATGGAAACATCCGCACGGTGATGGAACAATAACCTATACAAAAGTTTGCGGCGATGTTCGACTCAATGATGTTGATTTCGGTTATACGCCCGAAAAATTGGTTCTGCATAATATTGATATATATGCTGAACCGGGCCAAAAAGTAGCATTTGTAGGCGCTACGGGAGCAGGTAAAACTACCATTACAAATCTTATTAACAGATTTTATGATATTGCAGACGGCAAAATCCGTTATGATGGTATCAATATAAACAAAATCAAAAAAGGCGATTTGAGACGCTCTCTGGGTATTGTTTTACAGGAAACCAACCTATTTACAGGTACGGTTATGGAAAATATCCGTTATGGTCGTCTTGATGCTACCGACGAAGAATGTATTGAAGCTGCTAAACTTTCCGGTGCCGATGACTTTATAACAAGATTACCTCTAGGATATAACACTCAACTTGAAAATAATGGCGCTAACCTTTCACAAGGTCAAAGGCAGTTAATTGCTATTTCCCGCGCTGCTGTTGCCGACCCGCCCGTTATGATTCTTGACGAAGCCACATCAAGCATAGACACAAGAACTGAAGCCATTGTACAAAAGGGTATGGACAGTCTTATGAAGGGCAGAACAGTATTTGTTATAGCACACCGCCTCTCAACTGTCAAAAATTCCGATGTCATTATGGTTTTGGAGAACGGTAGAATAATCGAAAGAGGCAACCACGACAAGTTAATTGCTGAAAAGGGCACCTATTATCAGTTATATACTGGTGCTTTTGAATTAGAATAGCAAAAAACGCCGTAAAACGTTGTTTTTACGGCGTTTTTTCGTTGACTAACGGTAATTGATGTGTTATCATTAAGTTGCGATTTAAGGGAAATCAGGTGATATTATAAAATTATTTTTTGCTTCAGATATTCACGGTTCTGCTTATTTTTGTCGAAAGTTAATTGAGGCAATTGCTGTTGAAATGCCCGATAAAATAATTCTACTTGGTGATATTTTATATCATGGTCCTCGAAATGATTTGCCAAGGGACTATAATCCTAAAGCGGTTATCTCCATGCTTAATGATTTATCCGATAATATTATTTGTGTTAAGGGGAATTGTGATGCGGAAGTAGACCAAATGGTGTTGAATTTTACCTTAAATAAAAATTATATAAAAATTAATGCAGATGATTTAAATCTTTTTATAACTCACGGACATAAATTCAACACAGACAATCCTCCGCCCATGAATAAAAATGATATTTTAGTTCATGGTCATACTCACATAAGTATTTGTGACAAATTCGGTGATTGTAATTTATATTTAAATCCGGGTTCTGTTTCAATACCGAAAGATAATACGGAAAACGGATACCTAATTTATGAAGACCATAAATTTATATGGAAAAATTTTAATAATCAACTAATCAATATTTTAGAAATATAGGTGATACCATGAAAAAAACGATTTATTTTGCTAACGAAAACAACAAAATGAACTATGTTGTTTATACAAAAGAAAATGCCAACTTATCCGAAATGCCCTTAATTGTATATTTGCACGGCGCAGGGGAAAGAGGCCTTAAGGTTGACCACCTATCCCGTCACGGAATACCTAAATTTTTAGATGCCGGAAGAGAATATGATGCAGTTTTTGTTTGTCCACAATGCCCCTGTGACAGAGTTTGGGATAATGTAGTAAACGATGTTAAAGAAATCATTGACAGGGTTGTAGATGAACTAAATATTAAAAAAGACCGTATTTGTATAACCGGCTCAAGTATGGGCGGTTTCGGTACTTGGATGATGGGTCTTACATTTACCAATTTCTTTGCAGGTATTGCACCTGTTGCAGGCGGCGGCATGTCTTGGAGATGCGGAAATTTAAGGAGCACGCCCGTTTTAGCATATCACGGTGATAAAGATGGTGTAGTACCAATTATCTATTCAGAATTAATGGTAAATCGCATTAAAAGTTTTGGCGGAAATGCTGAGCTTATCACTCTTGAGGGCTTTGAGCATAACGATGGTATAAACAAGGCCTACGAAGATGAAGAATTAATTTACTGGTTAATGAAGCAAAGAAGAACTGATTATTCTGAGGTTCCCGAGGCGGTTAGTGACTGTTTTTAAAAGTCAGGACCTCCGGCTAAGTGAACTTGTCAAGTAAAAGTAGACAGTGAAAACCACCAATTATTCAAACCCTTGTTCGATTCTATATTGAACAGGGGTTTTGTAATTAAGTTTGTATGACAATCTTTCGTTATTGAAGTAATGCACATACTTTTCAATAA
>JAZRNX010000040.1:0-2508 GCA_045648365.1 Acutalibacteraceae bacterium | reverse complement strand
AGTTTCAGCAAGAAGCTTAACTGCACGGATAGCGTCATCGTTTGCGGGGATTACAACATCAACTTCATCGGGGTCACAGTTGGTATCTACAACTGCGATTACAGGAATGCCGAGCTTGTGAGCTTCTGCAACAGCGATTTTCTCTTTACGGGGGTCAACAACGAAGAGAGCGCTGGGGATTTTGGTCATATCCTGAATACCGCCCATGAATTTTTCGAGCTTTTCAATTTCAAGCTCGAGTTTAACCACTTCCTTCTTGGGAAGAAGGTCAAAAGTACCGTCATCACGCATAGCGCGAAGCTGGTTAAGACGAGCAATTCTGGTGCGGATGGTGGTGAAGTTGGTAAGCATACCGCCGAGCCAACGAGCGTTTACATAAGGCATACCGCAATGCTCTGCTTCTTCCTTGATGGAATCCTGAGCCTGCTTTTTGGTGCCTACGAAGAGAATGTCGCCGCCTTCAGCTGCAATGTCACGAACGAACATATAAGCTTCGTTAAGTTTCTTAACGGTCTTTTGAAGGTCGATAATGTAAATGCCGTTACGCTCTGTAAAGATATACTGAGCCATTTTGGGGTTCCAGCGTCTTGTCTGATGTCCGAAATGAACACCGGCTTCAAGAAGCTGTTTCATTGATACTACTGCCATAATTTTTTCCTCCTGAGGTTTTACCTCCATCCCGTTTATCGCTGCGGTAATTGCCTTGTATCAGGGGCAACACCCTACCGACATCAAACGGAATGTGTGTGATTTATTACTGCATAATATTGCAGCTTGAAAATTATATCACAAATATGCAAATATTTCAAGTATTTTTTTTAGCATTTTTACAAATAAATTTATTGACCTTTTTGTACTTAAATGTTATAATTTTAGAAATATAAATATAAGTAAAGGAGAGGCTGCAATTATGGCTTATTTTTTCAAAGAAACTTCTCACACCTTTAACGAGTACCTTCTGGTACCAGGTTATTCATCTGCAGAATGTATACCCGCAAATGTTACCCTTAAAACTCCTTTAACCAAGTTTAAAAAGGGTGAAAAACCTGCAATCGAAATGAATATTCCTATGACCTCTGCTATAATGCAGTCAGTTTCAGGAGAAAAACTTGCTGTTGCTTTGGCAAAAGAAGGCGGCGTTTCCTTTATATACGGCTCTCAATCTGTTGAAGATGAGGCTGCAATGGTAGCCCGTGCAAAAGCATACAAAGCAGGTTTTGTTGTAAGTGATTCTAACCTAACTCCCGAAAGTACCCTTGCAGATATCCTTACTCTTAAGGAAAAAACAGGTCACGCTACAATGGCTGTTACTTCCGACGGTAGCGAAAACGGTAAACTTTTAGGTATTGTTACAAGCCGCGATTACCGTGTTAGCCGCATGTCAACCGAGACTAAGGTTAAAGAGTTTATGACTCCATTTGAGGAACTTATCGTGGGCGATGAGGATACCACTCTTAAAATGGCCAACGATATTATTTGGGACAATAAACTTAACTCCCTTCCTATCGTGGATAAAAACGGTAATCTTAAGTATTTCGTTTTCCGTAAGGACTATGATGAACATAAATCTAATCCCAACGAACTTCTTGATAGTGAAAAGAGATATGTTGTAGGCGCAGGTATCAATACAAGAGATTACGCTGAGCGTGTACCCGCGCTTATCGCAGCAGGTGCAGATGTTCTTTGCATAGATTCTTCCGAAGGATTTTCCGAATGGCAGAAGATTACTATAAAATGGATTCGCGACCATTACGGTGATTCTGTTAAGGTGGGCGCAGGTAATGTTGTTGATGCGGAAGGTTTCCGTTTCTTAGCTGATTGCGGCGCTGACTTTATTAAGGTAGGTATCGGCGGCGGCTCTATCTGCATTACTCGCGAAACCAAAGGTATTGGTAGAGGACAGGCTACGGCTCTTATTGAGGTTTGCGAGGAAAGAGACAGATATTTCGAAGAAACAGGTATCTATATTCCTGTTGGCTCTGACGGCGGTATCGTTCACGACCATCATATAACATTGGCTCTCGCTATGGGCGCAGATTTCATGATGCTCGGCAGATATTTTGCAAGATTCGACGAAAGCCCAACAAACAAGATAAATATCAACGGAAACTACTATAAAGAGTATTGGGGCGAAGGCTCTAACCGCGCTCATCATGTCTCACTCCTTTAAAAGTACATCTTTATTATGTTCTAATATTTAAAATTCATACAAAGATTTTTCTTTTTTTGAAGTAAGTCTATCTTTTAAAGTTGTTTTTCTTTTTTCATCATGTTCATTTTCTAATGAATATAAAAATGCATGATGATTTCCAATTAAAAATAAAGATTGTTTTGCACGCGTTAAACCTGTATAAACAAGATTCTTCTTTAACATAATATAATAATCTTTTAAAACAGGCATAATCACAATCTTAAATTCATTACCTTGTGATTTGTGTATACTCATACAATATGCATGTGTAATCGTATAGAAATCTTGAGGTGTGTATTCTACATAAGTGCCATCGT
>JAZRNX010000039.1:0-45376 GCA_045648365.1 Acutalibacteraceae bacterium | reverse complement strand
TTAATGATGATATTTGCTTAGATATTAGAGATAATGATTTTAGATTGACAGATGATGAGGCTTTAAAAATCATTTGGAAAATTTGTAAATGTAAGTCGGTTTCTGATTTTCAAAAGTTTGATAAAATTAAAAGAAATTATTTTATTGAAAAATTATACAAACATCGGTTATCAATTAGACAAATCAGTCGGTTGACTGGACTGTCGCGGAAAATCGTAGAGAATAATATCTAAATTTAATGGAGACAAGAGAACCGTCCCCTTGTCTCTCTACATTAGTTCCCCTTTACGATAACAGCGATTCTGTTTGCGGTATTACTTACAACGGTATCAGCTATTTCTTCCTTAAGAATTTACAGGGTGATATTATAGCCATCACCAATTATGACGGTGATACTGTTGCAAGATACTCCTATGATGCTTGGGGCAAATGCATAATAGAGTATGATAGCACAGGCTATATTGCAAACATTAACCCATTCCGTTACAGAGGATATTATTTTGATAATGAAACAAACCTTTATTATCTAAATTCAAGATACTATGATGCTAATACAGGCAGGTTTATAAATGTCGATTCGCCTGAATATGTATCCATTCAAGGTGGCAACCTGTTCGCTTATGGTGGAAACTGTCCTACCAAGAATGCTGACCACTTCGGTTTCTGCTATGTGCCGACTTATCCGGAAACTTATATTCCTTCGTATTCTTCTCCTTCTTATAGTTATGGCAATAAGAAGAAAGAGGATGGAATAATTGAAACATTTTTAAAGGTATTAGGTGGTATAGTTGGAATTGTAAGTATTTTTGCCGCAAGTATAATAATGGATATACGTAGGTTTTTAAATAATAATCCTTGGATTGAAAAAACATTATCTATAATAACATTAATTTTGTTTATTGCGGCAATTCTTGTATTGTGTATAGGCGCTTCAGGTATGGTTGCAGCCATTATTTTAGGAGCTGCAGCAGTTGCAAAAACGATTGATAACATAATTACCGTTGTCACATTCGACCCTAAATCTATAGGTGATTATATATCTCTTATTATAAGTTTGATAATTCCTAAAGTTGTGACTAAAGGATTCACCTCCTTATCAAAACTTAAAATTCCAGAAAAGGTCAAAGAATTATTATCAAATAAAAAAATCAAAGATTTTGTATCTGATGCCATTTCAAAGATTTATGATATTTTTTCCTGATATCGTGTAAATGTATATTGTGCAGTCTAACATTTGACAAATTTTAGAGGTGTTATTTGTGGTTAAAAGATTACTGAAAATCGTTCTATTTTTAGCTTTGTTTTTTGCTTTTGGTTCTATTATAATGCTATTGTTTTTTTTGTTAAGCAAATCATTTAATATAACATGTGTAAGAATAATGTCAAGTTTATTATGCATCCTAGGATTGCTTTTTGTAGTAGGATGGAACCTATATATAGATGATGTTGAATATAAGCATTTGAGTAGATATCAAACGGAAAATGGTTGCTATAAAGCCGCCAAACCTTTGTTAAGCATTCGTGGAATAGTGATTTTTTGTACGAATTGTAATGAACCACATTTAAGAAGATATATAGATTATCATACGGAATTAGGTTTTAATAAAGAAAAAAAGCATTGGAATTATCCACATAATATTGATATGCCACATGAATTTATAGGCTATAATAAAAATGAGGAAATCGTGATTATTAATACTATTCCATACGGATATAGTTGTTTCTTAAATGAAAATACTCATAGTTCTGTATTAGATGGATATATTAAAATATATATTTGTAGAGAAGATTCTCAAAATATGGATTATTTTAACAATGTTGTTGGTGGAGCCTTGGTAAACTTATGTAGTAAGTTATGTAAAAAATATAAATTAAGGCCCAATGATATCATATTAGATGCTCAGTCGAATGATTCTATAAATAATATATGTTCAGAATGGTTTTCTCAAAATCAATATTCGATAAATCAACTTCGTTTTGATGTCAAATCTAGAAACACACCAATAATGTTATTTGCTGAAGATTATTTTAACGTTTTACGATGGTTTGAAAATTTATTTAAAAAGTAACAGATGGGAACGGTTGGTGTAAAAACCAACCGGGGGAGACAAGGGGACGGTTCTCTAAGAACACAGGGGACGGTTCTGTGTGTTAACTAAATAAAACATATATCATTTTTTCTTCTCTTTAATTATTTAAAAAAACACAGGGGAAGGTTCTGTGTTTTAAAACGGGTTGTCGGGGGTCTCGGTTGCCACCTCGGTCGGCGCTTCTGCTTCGCAGAGGTGTCCACTGGACACCCGCACCGCCAACCCCTACGGAATACTAATAAAGATTTTATAAAACTAAACCCCGAGGTTAAACCTCGGGGTTTGCTATTTTATTCTACCTTTTCGCCGAAGAATTCTTTGTACCAAACGAGGAAGGTGTAGACAGTCCAAATTTTGCGGCTTAAATCTTCTTTACCGGCTCTGTGTCGGTCAAGCATTTTTACAAGCAGTGAGGTATCGAAATACTTGTTGGCGACTTCGCTTGTAAACGCTTCTTTTACGGTGTTATAGTACTTATCCTCTTTAAGCCATACTCTGATGGGTACGGGGAATCCGAGTTTATCCTTATCGGCAGTTCTTTTGGGCAGTGTCTTTTCTGCCGCTTTTCGAAGGGCGAGTTTTGTGGTTGCCGTATTAACTCGGCACTTGAGAGGAATAGTCTGAGCAAGTTCTAAAACCTTCTTATCAAGGAAGGGAACTCGAAGCTCAAGAGAGTTTGCCATACTTGTTTTATCGGCTTTAAGAAGTATATCGCCCATAAGCCACATATGGATATCGAGATACTGCATTTTGGTAATATCGTCTTTATCCGCAACCTCTTTATAGAACTTACTGCAAAGGACTTTGGGCTCTGCGGCGTTTTTAGCGGTCTCACTTTTTAAAATTTTATTTCGCTCTTTAAAGGAGAAAATATTAGCGTTACCAATAAATCTCTCCTCTATGGTTTGGCCGCGGCGGATTAGATAGTTAATACCGTGCTTTTTGGGAAGATAAGAACAAATCTTGCCTATAACTCTGCGTAAAGCAAAGGGTAAGCGGTCATAAGCCGTAAGGGTTAAGGGCTCTTGATAAATTCTATATCCGCCGAAAAATTCATCGGCGCCTTCGCCCGACATAACAACCTTAACATGTTCGCTTGCAAGTTTGCTGACAAAGTATAAAGCGATAGCGGCGGGGTCGGCAAGGGGCTCGTCCATATGATACTGTATAGTAGAGAAACTGCCCCAATATTCTTGCGGTGTTATAACCTTTGCGATATTTACAACGCCGATGGTTTCGGCAAAATCCTTGGCGTAACTGATTTCGTTATAACGGTCGCCATCGGGGCTTTCAAATCCCACCGTAAAGGTTTTATCAACATCTGCCGCCTCGGCGATATAGCTTGAATCTATACCGCTTGAAAGGAAAGAGCCAACCTCAACATCGGCAATTTTATGTGCTTTAACCGATTCTCGCACTGCCGCATCCGTAAGGTCGGCAAAGTATTCAAGCACTCCGTCGCTTTCCTTGAATTCGGGGCGGAAGTAACGGGTGGTATTAAATTTACCGTCTTTATATGTGAAGTAATGTGCGGGGGGGAGTTTAAAAACATCCTTAAAGAAGGTTTCCTCAGTGGGTGAATATTGGAAGGAGAGATAATGACCAAGGGCATCTTCGTTAAGTTCTTTTTTGAAATCGGGGTGGTCTAAAAATGACTTAATTTCCGAGCCGAAAATGAAGCTTTCACCCATAAATGTATAATAAAAGGGCTTAATTCCAAACATATCTCTAGCGCCGAAAATACTGTTATCCTTGCGGTTAAAAATCACGAAGGCAAACATTCCGCGAAGCTTTTTAACGAGTTCTTCGCCCCATTCCTCAAACCCGTGTAAAAGGACCTCGCTATCGGAATTGTTTTTGAATATGTGTCCCGCATCGATAAGCTCTTTTCTTAAATCTTTGAAATTATAAATCTCGCCGTTGAAGGTAAGGACCAAAGTGCCATCCTCGTTAAACATAGGTTGGTCGCCTTCGGCTAAATCTATGATACTAAGGCGGCGAAAACCGAGAGCCACATGCTCGTCCACAAACTTTCCCGCAGAATCGGGACCTCTATGGACAATGCGGTTCATCATAATTTCAAGGATAGAGCCATCATCATTTATACTGTTTGTAAAACCAACAAATCCGCACATAAATTATAAATACTCCTTCGAGTTTTAATCATACTAGAATAGTATAACATATTTTTACAGAAAAATAAAGTAGTATGTTTACAATTTATTGCTTTACTTATGAAAGCCCCTTTGGTATAATTGAATAGATAACAAACATTTTAGTGAGGTCAATTTAATGGGTATATTAAAATCCTTGTTCGGTAGTTACAGCGAAAAGGAATTAAAAAGAATAAAACCGATGCAGGAAAAGGTTCTTTCCTACGACGAGGAATATAGAAATTTAACCGAAGAAGAACTGAAGGGCAAAACCGCCGAGTTTAAAGAAAGAATAGCGGACGGCGAGTCTTTAGATAGCATTTTGCCTGAGGCATTTGCCGTTTGTCGCGAGGCCTCTGACCGAGTCCTCGGTATGCGCCATTTCCCCGTTCAGATACTGGGCGGTATCGTTCTTCATCAGGGAAGAATCAGTGAAATGAAAACGGGTGAAGGTAAAACCTTGGTGGCAACCCTTCCTGCATATCTCAACGCCCTTTCGGGCAAGGGTGTTCATATCGTTACGGTAAACGATTACCTTGCCAAGCGTGACTCGGAATGGATGGGCAAACTCTATAGATATTTAGGTTTAACCGTTGGTCTTATTATCCACGGTATGAATCACGAGGAAAAGAAGGCGGCATACGAGGCCGATATAACCTACTGCACCAATAACGAGCTTGGCTTCGATTATCTTCGTGATAATATGGTGATTTATAAAGAGCAGAAGGTGCAAAGGGGTCATAACTTTGCCATCGTGGACGAGGTTGACTCTATCCTTATTGATGAAGCCCGTACTCCCCTTATTATTTCAGGTCAGGGCGAAAAATCTACCGACCTTTATGCGCAGGCAAATTCCTTCGCCAGAACCTTAAAGATGGTTAAGGTTAAGGAAGTAAACGATAAGGTTTCCGATGAAGAACAGAATTTTGACGGAGACTATGTAGTAGATGAAAAGGCTCGCAGCGCTACTTTAACCCCTTCGGGCGTTGCCAAAGCCGAGCAGTTCTTTAAGATAGAAAATCTTAATGATAGCGGTAATATTGAAATCGCTCACCATGTAAATCAGGCTATACGCGCTCACGGTATTATGAAGCGTGATGTTGATTATGTCGTTAAGGATGGAGAGGTTATCATTGTCGATGAGTTTACGGGCCGCCTTATGTTTGGCCGCCGCTATAATGAGGGACTTCATCAGGCAATAGAGGCCAAAGAGGGCGTAAAGGTTGCGAGTGAATCAAAAACTCTCGCTACTATCACCTTCCAGAACTTCTTCCGCCTTTATAATAAGCTTTCGGGTATGACGGGTACCGCTATGACCGAAGAGGCGGAATTCCAGCAGATTTACCGCCTTGATGTTATAGAAATTCCCACCAATAAACCCCTTGCAAGAATTGATGAAAACGATGCGGTTTATAAAACCGAACTTGCAAAGTATAAAGCGGTTATCGAAAAGATAATCGAGTGCAATAAGAAGGGTCAACCCGTGCTTGTGGGCACCGTTACCATTGAAAAATCCGAGCTTTTGTCCTCCCTCCTTAAAAGAAACGGCATAAGGCATAATGTTTTAAATGCTAAACACCACGAAAAAGAGGCAGAAATTATCGCTCAGGCAGGTAAACTCGGCGCCGTTACCATCGCCACCAATATGGCGGGTAGAGGTACAGATATTATGCTTGGTGGTAACGCAGAATATCTTGCTAAATCCGCTTTAAGACACGACGAACTCAGCGAAGAAATGATAGTTGAAGCAACGGGTTTTGCTGAAACCGAAGATGCGGATATTATTGCCGCCCGTGAAAAATATAAGGAATATTACGATAAATTTAAGGCCGAAATCGCCCCCGAGGCAGAAGCAGTACGGAAGGCCGGCGGACTTTGTATTATCGGTACCGAGCGCCACGATTCGAGAAGAATTGATAATCAGCTCAGAGGTCGCGCGGGCCGTCAGGGTGACCCAGGTGACACCAAGTTCTATATATCCCTCGAGGATGATTTGATGCGCCTTTACGGCGGAGAGAGAATTTCCGCACTGATGGATACTCTTAATGTAGAAGAAAATGTACCCCTTGAAAGCGGAATGCTCTCAAAAACCATTGAGAGCGCTCAGCGCAAGAAGGAAGGTATGAACTTTGCCGCCCGTAAGAGCGTTCTTCAGTATGACGATGTAATGAATAAACAGCGTGAGCTTATCTACACCCAGAGAAACAAGGTGCTTGATGGGGAAGAACTCAAGGATAGCATCCTTAAGATGATTGATGAAACCATCGAGTCCTATACTCAAATTTATTTGAGCGACGATGTAGTTCACGATGAGTGGGATATAAACGGTCTTCGCGAGTATTTCCTCGGTTGGATTACGGAAGCGAGTGACCTTCGTTTCACCGTAGAAGAACTCGGTGAAATTTCCCGCGGTGAAGTTGCAGAACTTCTTAAAGAAAAAGCCCATAGTAAATATGAGCAGAGAGAGGCAGAGTTTGGCAGTCAGGTGATGCGCGAAATCGAGCGAGTAATGCTACTGCGAAGTGTAGATACTAACTGGATGGACCATATTGATAATATGGATAGACTTCGTCAGGGTATCGGACTTCGAGCATACGGTCAGCACGACCCTGTAGTTGAATATAGAAACGAAAGTTACGATATGTTCTCGGCTATGACCGACGCTATAAGAGAACAAACCTCCAAGCTTGTTTTAACCGTTCAGGTTAGGAAAAATGAAGAGGTTAAGCGTGAAAAGGTTGCCAAGGAAACCGAAACCGGCGCACCCTTAACCGTAAAAGGCAAAGGTGCTGTAAGCAAAAACGCTCTTTGCCCCTGCGGGAGCGGTAAAAAGTATAAGCGTTGTTGCGGAAAAGATATTTAAAATTAGTTGCGCGAAAAACAAACGGCTCACTTATAAAAAAGTGAGCCGTTTTTATATGTTAATCTAATTTCTATTAAAAATATTTAATTTTGTTTCGATTAATAATTTTCCTTGCGGAGTTCGAAGTATGCTCTTGGGTGGTTGCAAACGGGGCAAACCTCGGGGGCTTTTTCGCCTACCACAATATGACCGCAGTTGCGGCATTCCCAAACCTGTACATCGCATTTTTCAAATACTTTGGCGGTTTCAACATTGTGAAGAAGCTTGCGGTAACGCTCCTCATGGGTCTTTTCGATAGCGGCAACGCCTCTGAATTGCTTAGCAAGGTCGTGGAAACCCTCCTCATCAGCCTCATCGGCCATACGGCTATACATATCGGTCCACTCGTAATTTTCACCGTCAGCGGCGGCAACAAGGTTTTCGGCCGTATTACCAAGTTCACCAAGTGCCTTAAACCAGAGTTTTGCGTGTTCCTTTTCGTTTTCGGCGGTTTTTAAGAAAATTTCTGCAATCTGCTCAAAGCCCTGCTTCTTTGCTACCGAAGCAAAGTATGTATATTTGTTTCTTGCCTGTGATTCACCTGCAAATGCCTCGAGAAGATTTTTTTCGGTTTTAGAACCCTTGAATTTGTTTTCTGCCATTATAATTCACCTCATAAATATTTATAAAAGGAAAAATTTTCCGTAACAATTATACCATAGTCGCCTTTAAAAATAAAGAGGTATTTTAAACAAACAAACCCCTTCACGTTTTGATATGCGTGAAGGGGAATTAAAATTCTATCATATTAAGTTTTACTCACATCTTGGGTCTTCGCCCTAAGAAAAGTTTGGTTTCTTTTTAATTGTACATTGGTACCACCCGAATTTAAAATTTGATTTGAAATTTAAATATCAATGAAATCATAGTTTATCACCAACATCTATATTAAATCCTTTCGGATATTCTAAAGGAACGCGCTTTTCTTAAAAAGATTTATGGCCCATTGGACTCACCTTTACTTAAAATTTTAGTCGAGTAAAAAGTTAACTGTTTTTTGGAATCAATCCTTATTTAAAAATTATGAGTTTCTGACTTCTTAAACCTTTGGACTCACCTCTTTCTCTTTTCTTCGTCTTTATTATAACGCATTATGCACTAAATGTCAAGTAAAAAGTTGATAATTTTTATATAAAATAGAAAAAACTCAATTATACACAATATGTTGTATGTATGATATAATATTTTATGGAAAATTAAAACGAAAGGGAGATTAATATGGCGATGTCGATGCCCCCGCCTCCCGGTATGCGCGGTATGGGAAGACCCTTGGGTCCCCGCGGTTTTCTTACCGAAGAAGAAAAACTGAATAAGCCCAAGATTACCAAAGAATTAATTGCCCGAATTCTCGGATATTTAAAACCTTATAAGTGGCAGTTTTTACTGGTTATATTAGCCCTTGCTGTTTCGGCAGTTTTAGGTCTTATGCCTGCGGCGGTTACAGGAAAAATCGTTGATGAAATTATCTCTGCGCCCGATAGTATCAGACGGCTTGTAATTTTATTAGTGGCGGCATTTCTGCTTCTCGCCCTCGGTCAGATAATAAGCGTTTTAGAGCAATACATAAACTCTTGGATTTCTCAGATGATAATCAGGGATATGCGAAATCAGATGTATGACCATCTGCAGCATATGTCCCACTCCTTTTTTACTGATGAAAAACAGGGCGATATTATCACCCGAATGAATAGTGATATAAATTCAGTAAGTACGGTCATTTCGGGAACGCTTACAAGTATAGTTAGCAATGTTTTAGTTATCGCAACTTCTGTATTTTATATGTTCTATACAGATTGGCGTCTTGCTATTGTGGGACTTATCATTATCCCGCTTCTCATCATTCCAACCCGTGTGGTAGGCCGAAAAAGATGGGAACTTATGGCTAAAGCCGCCGAAAAACAGGATGAAATGAATCAGCATATTGATGAAACTCTGTCTGTAAGCGGCTCAATGCTAGTGAAACTCTTTACCAAGGAAAAATATGAATATAAAAAATTCACCCTTATTAACGATAAGGTAACAAACATAACCGTAAAAGAAAGAAGAGCGGGAAGTTGGTTTCATGTGTTCCTTGGAATGTTTATCCAGATTGCCCCGTTGCTTATTTACTTTGCAGGCGCTTTCCTAATGATTTACGGGGGAGACACAACTCTTACAGTGGGCGGAATTTCGGTTATAGTTGCCCTAGTTAACCGACTTTATCAGCCTGTCAGAATGCTTCTTAATATTGGCGTGGATTTTGTTCGCTCTTTAGCACTTTTTTCAAGAATTTTTGATTATTTTGATAAAAAACAGGATATCGTTGACCCTGAAAACCCAAAAACACCCGATATGGATAACTGCTACATAGAATTTAAAGATGTAGAGTTTGCATATAAAGGCGGAAACCCCGTATTAAAGGGTGTAAGTTTTACAGTGCCAAAGGGCAAAATGTACGCTATAGTGGGAGCATCCGGCGCAGGCAAGTCCACTATAATAAATATGATACCTCGCTTATATGATGTGTCAGTGGGAAATGTTTCGGTGGCGGGTACTGATGTTAAGGATTTTTCTCTCGAATATCTTCGCCAAAATATAGGTACGGTTACTCAGGATACATATTTATTTAATGGAACAATTTTGGATAATCTTCTTTATGCTAAAGAAGACGCTACCCGTGAAGAAATCGAAAACGCTTGTAAAATCGCCAATATTCACGATTTTATAATGTCGCTGCCGAATGGGTATAATACTGTGGTAGGCAATCGCGGTCTTAAGCTTTCGGGCGGTGAAAAACAAAGGGTTTCCATAGCCCGCGTGGTTTTAAAGGACCCTAAAATTATAATTCTCGATGAAGCTACTTCGTCTCTTGATTCTATTTCGGAAAACCTTATTCAGTCGGCCCTTGAAAGAATTATGGAAGGAAGAACCAGCTTGGTTATTGCCCACCGCCTTACCACAGTTCTCTCTGCCGACTGCATCATGGTTCTCGAAAACGGGAAAATTTCCCAAAAAGGTACCCACGAAGAATTGCTCGAAACAAGTGAAACATATAAACTTCTTTATGAAACCCAATTCAGAAGGATTTTGGATAATTTATCCGTTGACTAAAAGGGGAATTTATATTAAAATATAGGTAAAGATGAGGATTGTTAAAATCCCTCCGTCACGGCATAGCCGTGCCACCTCCTGACAGGAGCCCGTACCCTCTGTCACTTCGTGACATCTCCCTACCCCGTAGGGAGTCTCCTAACAGGAGCCCGTACCCTCTGTCACTTCGTGACATCTCCCTACACCGTAGGGAGTCTCCCTTTAGGCAAGGGAGGCATAATATGAAAATGAATATAGAAATTTAAGGAGTAAAGAAATGAGCGAAGAAATTAAAAATGAAGAATATAATCCCGATTTAATCACCCTTGCTGATGATGATGGAAAAGAGTATAATTTCGAGGTGCTTGATGCTATTGAAACTGACACCGCTAGATATCTAGCCCTTCTCCCAGTATATGACGACCCTCAAAAAATGCTTGAGGATTCTGGAGAACTTGTTATCGTTAAGGTCGGCGAGGAAGATGGCGAAGAATTCTACTTTGAAATCGAAGATGACGATGAGTATGAAATGATTGCCGATACATTCGTTGAGCGCCTTGAGGACTTTTTTGAAATCGACGAAAAAGGTCCTGTTCAGTAATTAAATAGAAAATTCAAAGAGCATTTCCTGCCCTGTTCGCGAATCGAAGCTTTTATAACCCTACAACCTTTTAAAAGGAGTCAAAGCTCGGATGGTGGGCTTGCAGACCTCCCGCGGCTGTGCCGAGTTCGGAAGAAGGGAGCGCGAAGCCATTCGGCCGACATCCACCTGAATTAAGTTCAGGTTATTTTAAAGCCGTTACGGCAGGGCGGGAATTTGCAAATTTATTGATTTACACGGAGTTTTGTTATGTCTGATTTTTTCGGTTCTAAAGATTACGGCGATTACTTTGCCGCTTTGGAAGACAGAATAACAACTGAAAAAACGGCTAAAAGAGAGCCCGAACGAGAACCTTTAAGGGAAGAACCCCGGAAGGTTTCGCGTCAGCATACCGCAAAACCTGAAAAATCCTGTAAACCTATGTCAAAAACCGCGCCTAAAAAGAGCAAGAGAGCGGAAGTAAGGCAGTTTAAAATCGCTTTTGTTTCTGTAGTTCTTGCATTAGTGCTTGGCATAACCTTCGTTATAAAATCCATAGTTAACCATTCTAAACCCGATTCTGTAAACAATTTTCAGTATGAAGTTGTGGATAATAGCGAGAAGTATCCTCTTTTCGCTGAATATACGGCTAAAACCGCTAAACCCGATGATAGCTTTAACTATAAAAATATATATGTGGTTAATATGAAAACCAATAAGGTAGTTGCGGCGAAAAATCCGCAGGCCAAGGCGTACCCCGCATCCACCACTAAAATTATGACCGCTCTTGTGGCTGCCGAAAATTTAGATAATCTTAAAGAAACATTTACTATGTCCTATGAGATAACCGACCCTATGTTTAAGGCACAGGCCACCGTAGCGGGTTTTCTTTCAAGCGAAGTTATCACTATGGAGGATTTGCTTTACGGCTGCATTCTTCCTTCAGGTGGCGATGCGGCACTGGCTCTTGCTATTCATATTTCGGGCAGCGAAGAGGAATTCGTTAAGCTTATGAATAAAAAGGCCAAGAAGTTGGGACTTCTCAATACTAACTTCACCAACTGTACTGGGCTTTTTGATAAAAATCATTATAGCACCGCAGAGGATATGGCTGTTATTTTGAGAGCGGCCTTAGAAAACGACCTTTGCAAGAAAATTCTTTGCACCAATAGATACACCTCGTCAAAGACTACCCAACACCCCGACGGAATAGAGATGCAAAATACCATATTCCAGTATATGTACGGCAGTGAGCCCGAGGGCGCAACTGTTTTAGCGGGTAAAACGGGATTTGTTAATGAGTCGGGCTATTGTTTTGCAAGTTACGGTAAGGCAGATAAGGGTACAGAGTATGTTATAGTAACCTTTGGCGGTACAGGCAAATGGCCTTCGGTAACGGCGCTTATCGACTTATATAGTAAGTACGCAAAATAATTTTAAAAAATTTCAAAAAAAGTGTTGACAACCAGATTACATTGTGATATAATCTCATCGTTGTCCGTTAAGGGCAGCGAGAAATAGTTGGTGTTTATTGCGGTGAGGGTCCACCCGTTCCCATTCCGAACACGGAAGTTAAGCTCACTTGCGCTGAAGATACTTGGCGGGCAGCTGCCTGGGAAAATAAGTAGACGCCAACACTTAAAAACGCTTGAGGAAACTCAAGCGTTGTTTTTTTATAATTTATAAAAAGATAAAATAAAACGGCTCAAACGAGCCGTTTTATTTTATATGCTTATCTGTCAAGACCTAAAATGGTAACCTTGCCTTCTTCTTTTTCAATATCCACAGAATATTCGAAACCGTTATGGCAGTAGCTCCACTTATTTTCTGTTATTTCCTTAACAGAATCAGAGTTAGGACCTGTTTTGCCGTACTCAAACTCAAACTCATCAAAGCCTTCGAATACAATGCGGTCGTCAGCTAAGGTCATCTTAGCAAGCGAGCCCTTCTTGTAGCAGTAAACTACGGTATTGCCGTTTTCCTTCTTAACCTCTTTAAGTTCGCCCATACCTAAGTGAATACGGCCTCTGCCGTCCTCACCCGTAAATCTTGCGCCGTCAACAACGGGTAAGCAGTCGTAGGTGGCAGCAGCGCCCTCGCAGGGGTTATCAAGATACTTGTCACGATATTTTTCGTCAAAGAGGTGAATATCGGTGATATAGAATTTACCTTCGTGACGAAGAAGGTTTACACGGTAATTATTGTTGTTAAACCAAACCGACTGGTGGCCAAGACCGTACCAGTCATTAAATGCGGTACGAACGGTGGTGGGGGTGGTAGTGTAATCCTTTTTGAACTGTCTGCCCATCTCACCGAAGGTAACTATCTCGTAGCCCAGTTCATCCTTCTTTTCCATGGTGTAATCAACCTGGAAATTAAAGCCACGCTTCATATTTTCCCAAACAAAACCGGCTTCCTGACCAAGCTCAACATAGGAATAGCCCTCACCATAGTTTTTAAAGAGAACATCCCATTCCCACTGTGTCCAAACAGGGTTTCCGCCTACGGGACCGTAAACGGGTTCTTGGGTAAATACGCCGTAAGGTGCGCCATCGTGAGCGCCGTGCTCAAAGTCCATGTAAGCGTAAATGGGGTCGTTTATATAAATCTTGAAAACGGGAACATCTATCTGATTTTCTTTTGTCTTCGCGGGGCAAAGAGCGTTATTAAGGCATGGGTAATAACCGCCGTAGTATGGGCCGCCCCAAAGGGTGTAGCCGTCCATACCCCACTGGTCACGACAGAGGGAGAACAAATCGGGCTTATATGTATCGGCGATATATTTCATACTGTCAGAATCAAGAAGCCATGAGCAAACGCACTTAGGATATTCGCCTACAACTTCATAGAATTTCTTCATATAAGTGTCGATAATTTTCTTTTTTTCTTCCATGGTGTAAGCAGGGGAGAATGCGGGGCGAACATGGAAATCCCAATCCCAACCCTCTCGGCCGTGCCACTCTACTCCTGCATCAACAATAAGGCATTTTGGGAACTCAAACCAAGCGCCGATTTCGGAGCCGAATGCGAGTTCATCACGAATTACCTCTTGAAATTCGGGTTTGCAAAGGGAGTCATACTGGAAAAGATATGTACCCTTAATACCTGCTTCGCGGCATTTCATTCTCTGACTGTTAAGGTCGCCGAGGAAATCTCTTGTGGTACCGGGGCGGGGTGTTGATCTTACAAAACACACCATACTTACAAATTTTTTATTGCTCATAATCAGTCCTCCGTTTTCAAAAATGAAATATACCTTAAAATGCCAATTTTATTATACCTGAAAACCTATATTTGTCAATGAAAAAGGGTGATTTTATAAAAATATTACAGCTAAAATACAAAAAAGAAGAACCCTTGAATAAAAGTTCAAGGGTTTTGGATTTATTCTTTTTCTAAGATATCAGCTATTCGCTTAGAAGCAAAACCGTCACCGTAAGGGTTGGAAGCTTTGCTCATAGCTTCATATTCGCTTTTGTTGGAAAGCAGAAGTTTAAATTGAGTATAAATGGTTTCTTCATCTGTTCCTGTCAGCTTAAGGGTTCCTGCAGCTATACCCTCGGGGCGTTCGGTGGTATCGCGCATAACAAGAACCGGTTTGCCGAGAGAAGGAGCCTCCTCCTGAATGCCTCCGCTATCGGTAAGAATCATATAACTCTGTGCTAAATAATTATGGAAATCCAGCACATCTAAAGGTTCAATGATTCTTATTTTTGAGCATCCACCCAGTTCTTCGTCTGCAATAGCTCTTACAGCGGGATTCATATGAATGGGATAAATGGCCTTAACATCTGGAAATTCATCTATAATTCTTCTAATAGCACGGAACATATTGTGCATATTTTCACCGAGGTTTTCTCTGCGGTGAGCAGTTATCATAATAAGATGGCTATCTTTCGCCCACTCAAGATGCTCATTTGTATAATTTTCGCGAACGGTGGTTTTAAGAGCATCGATGGCAGTGTTACCGGTTACATAAATATTATCAGGATTTTTACCCTCTCTTAAAAGATTATCCTTCGAAAGTTCGGTGGGCGCAAAATGGTATTTCGCTACAATACCTACTGCCTGACGATTAAATTCTTCGGGATAGGGGGAATAAATGTTATATGTGCGTAAACCTGCTTCCACATGACCAACAGGTATTTGAAGATAGAAACACGCAAGAGAGGCAACAAAGGTTGTTGATGTGTCGCCATGAACTAAAACAACATCGGGCTTAACCTCTTCTAAAACGCCACGGATTTTTTCCAAGATATTTACGGTAATATCAAAAAGCGTCTGCTTGTCCTTCATTATGGAGAGGTCAAAATCCGGTGTCACATTAAAGGTCTTTAAAACCTGGTCAAGCATGTGGCGGTGTTGACCTGTAACGCAAACATAAGTTTCTATATTTTTTCTTGTCTTTAGCTCGTTTACAAGAGGACACATTTTTATTGCTTCGGGGCGTGTGCCGAAAATAAGCATGATTTTTTTCATTTTAAACTTCCTTTCAACCCTTGAGCTTAGTAAGTCTATCTGAGCCAATGATGGTGCGTAAAACTCCCACTAACCAACGGCGGATTCTGAAAATAATATTTCTTGCTGATTCGCAATCTTCAGTCCATGAGCCTGCAAAATGATGTATAGTGTAGGATTTTTTTGAGGGTTTATTAAATATTCTTGAAAAATTGTTTGGGCAGAAATAAATTTGCGGATACATTGCAAAACCGTCTATTATCTGCTCCTTACCGTTAAGAGTCAAACCTTTAGCTGTTAACATATTAGTTATAGTTACGACATTGGTTATCATATTGTATGAACCATCGGAATTTATGAAATGCTTGTCTTCATAATAAGAAAGCAGATGCTCGATGATTTTACTTCCCTTCTCGGCGGCCATAATGCCTGTAGGAACACTGTCACGGGATTCGAAACCGGAAAACGCCTCGTTTTCTAAAAAACTATCATCCAAAGGCTTCAGAAGTTCAACATCTGTATCACAGTAAATTCCACCGTTGTGATAAAGAATGTAAAGACGAATATAATCAGAAACGAAAGCCCATTTTTTTGCAGCGTATGCCTCTTTAATATATTCATTGGCTTGTAGGGCATCACCTAAATTATCTTCGTTCCATTCTATAATTTCATATTGGGGCTTAGCCTTTTCCCAAGACTCAAGGCACATTTTAACAAGCGGCGGCTTTTCCCCTTTGCCAAGCCAAATAAAATGCACAGTTTTAGGAATTCTGCTCATTTTTATACAACTCCTCAAAAATCAATATTGTGATAAAAGTTTAATTGTTAGCAGTAACTTTACCGTGGGCTATACTTATCAAGAAAATTATTACAGTGCATATAAACAGTATTAGCATCGAACTGGCGAAGCATAATGCTGCACCCAAAATTCCATAGTTGCTTACAAAAAACTCTACTGTTAATATAGTATATACCCATGCAACAACATAAGCGATAATAAGATATAATTGATTGCGAACCACGGTTATTGCATTGTCCATAAGATACATAAAAGCATTGAAAAGTCCGCCGATAATTGTAATCATAAGAACTAAGCGATAGTTTTTAAGAGTGGTATTATAAACGAATGACAGTACGGGACAACCCAAAAACCAGCCAGCTAAAAGAGTAATAACAGACATAAGTAAAAGTCCGAGTGAAATGGTTTTAATAATTTTGAAGAAACCTGTACGGTCACCCTTGTTCCAATTTATAGCCATTTTAGTTATAAGGGGTCGGAACAGGAAGAATATAAGGTTAAGTACAGATGCCGGCAAAAACAGAATGTTATATATTTTTTGTGAGCCGTCGGCAAGAACGCCTGCATCTATAGCAGAATCAATAGCGAAACGAGGCTGATTAAATATATCCATAATGATATATGCATTAAGAAATAAAGGTAAACAAGCCACAAACAGTTTGAAAATAAAATTCTTTATTTCGTTTGAGTTATTTACATTGAATTGATGTTTTGCTAAATGATAATATCTGAAGTCAAATAAAAAAAACGTGATTAAATTACCAATGCACATAAGCGCGCAACTGAGCAATAAATTATGTGTTAATAATAGAGCTGGGGTAAATACAAATAATATTGCTAACGAGTGAGCTGATAAAGTTTTACCGGTAATATCCAGACGCTCGTTTTGCTGGAACCATCCTTGAAAAAGGTCTGAAAGGGCATCTATTGATCTGGCGACGCAAATCAAGAAAACAACAGAAGATTTATAAAGATTATATCCTGACAATATAACATATCCTGCTGAAAAGATAAACATTGCTACAACCGAAATAATACGGAAGACAAAATATTGGTTAAAACTGAATTTTTCTTCTGTATCGGTGGACTGATAAAGTCTCATTTGAAAGGTGCCTACGGTCATAGCTTGCATGGCGAATGACCAACCAAGACTAAAGATATCAGTCTCCCGGTCGCTTAATAAAAGGGAAGTAATCATTAAAAGCAATACAGAAAGTATGGCGTTTAGAAAGCTGCCTACAATATTCCAAATATATATCTGTTTATCGGTGGCTGGTTTTAATGTTTTCATATAATTCCTTTAATTATCACTGTGCTTACAAAGTTTTTTATAATTATATCATACTATGTTTTATTTTTCAAACAATATTTAACATATGGTTTTATTACTTGAAATAGGGGATGCTGTGTGGTACAATGATTATAATGTGGTATAAAGCCGTTTGAAGTGTAATTATTAAATTTGTATGACGGCGATTTTAAATGCGCTTCCAGTAATTTATAACATGTTGAAGGTATTTTGTTTTTAAGGTGGAAATAATAATGAGCTTTTTAAAAAACATTAAAGGTGCAATCCCTGCCTTGGTGGCAGTGTTGATTGCGGCGTTAGTATTTTTTGCTTTGTATAATGTTATGGTTATCGGCGATAATAATACAGTTATAAAAAGTAAAACCATTGGCAATATAACAGAATTTGATGATAAGATTATTGTATCACAAGGCGAAAAACTCGTTCAAACTTACAAAGAGAATGATTTGAATTATCATCAGTTGGGTTTCAATGTTAGAGCAGTTACCGATTCGGCAAAGGTTAAAGTTGAAATTTCTAATCAAAAATCAACACAGGTGATAACTTTAAAAAAAGCAGATTTGATTGAAGGTTATACTTATGTTGAACTTGATGATAGAATTAAACTTTCTGCAGAGTGGCTAATCGTTACATTTTTTGTGGAAGAGGGCACATTTGAATTTATGGCAAACAAGTCGATTGAGATAATCGATAGCAGTTGTATGGTTGATGGTAAAAGTTGTGAGAAAAATGTAGCAATAGATTTAAGAACATTTAAGGGCGATTCGGGCGATAGTACGTATGTAGTGTTAGCAATCGTTTCAATTTTGTTCCTCTTGTCTCTTGTATTAATTATAAAAATTAATCTTTTAAAAACAGAAGCATTGGTGGCTTTTGTTTTAATGTTTTTTTGTATAATTTGCATATTTGTTTTTCCTCCATTTACAGTTCCCGACGAAGGCACACATTATAGAAGCGTATATCATATGTCCAACATCATTATGTTGGATTTTGAAGATGCACAAGGAAGTTTGCAAATGCGCAATTGTGACTACGAGTTCTATAATCACGGCAGAAATTCGTTACACGATCAAAAATTCATCAACGAGGAAAACTTTGATAAGGTATTTACAAAGGATACGCAAGTAATCAAAACACCGCTTGAATATATGACTAAATCGTTCATTCCTCATTTCGCTCCAGGATTAGGTTTAGCAGTTGCTCGAATAATAAGACTAGGACCATATTGGGCATGTCAACTTGCGCGGCTGTTTAACGCGGTAATGTGTATTATTTTTATTTATTTTTCATTAAAAATAATTCCTTACGGTAAACTTGCGTTATCAGCAATAGCATTATTACCAATGTCTTTACATATTATGGGTTCCTGTTCATACGATGCATTTTCATTGGGCGGAACAATGCTTATTTTCGCCTACATTTTACATTTAATGTATTCTGATAAAAAAACAGGGTGGAAACAATTTTTGCTATTAGGTATAATGATAATATTTGTTATACCTCAAAAAATTGTTTATATTGGTATAGCGGCCTTAGTTCTGATAATACCAAGAGAAAAATTCGAGAGGCCTAAGAGGCATTTTGCGCTAAAGTGTTGCTTGGCAATATTAGCATTAATTTCCATATTCGTATTTCAATTTAGCAGTACAGATAAATTGGTTTCGGGAACAGTAACCTATTCCGGAGCAGAGGGATATTGTATTGCTTATATTTTATCCAACCCGCTTCAAATTATAAAGATGCTTTTTAAAACGATTATTTTTCAAGGCGATTTTTATCTTAAATCTTTAATTGCATTTTTTGGTTGGTTTGAATTGGAACCGACATGGTTTATGGTTGTTCCGTATGTGGTTGTACTTGCATTATCTTTTATGCGTGTAGATGGCGAACCAATTGCGTTGAAATGGCCTGAAAAATTGTATTCCCTTATAATGTTTGGTATTTCGTTCTTATTGATAGAATTACTATTATTGATAGATTGGACTCATATGGGAAGTGAAATTGTATTGGGCGTTCAAGGTAGATATTTTATACCTGCATTACCGGCTTTGTTTCTTTTTGCCCGTAATAATTCAGTTGTTCTTTGTAAGAATTTCCACAAAAAATTAATATTTTTGATATCGCTTCTTAACAGTGGAATATTTGTTTATTGTGTGGCAGTTGTAGTATAGGAAAACATAAATTACCAAATATTCAAGGATGTTTTAAATGAAAAAAAATTTCTGTATTTTTTGCGCTAATTACCTGCCTAATCTGGGCGGAGTAGAAAGATATGTTTACAATCTTGCTAAACAATTGATAAAAAAAGGCCATAGTGTAACGGTGGTTACATCAAATGTTTTTGATTTATCGGGATATGAAATTGATGAGAACGGAATAGAAATATTCCGTATGCCCTGTCATAATTTTATGAAGGGCAGATACCCGATTTTAAAGAAAGACCGTGAGTTTAAAAAACTCAATAAACAGTTGTCTCAAAAGCATTTTGATTTAGTTGTTATAAATGCAAGATTTTATATTCATAGCTTATATGCTGCCAATTTTGCTAAGAAAAATAATATAAAATGTATTACTATAGAGCATGGTTCAACCCATCTATCTGTAGATAATAAATATTTGGATTTGGTGGTAGCTCAGGTTGAGCATTTTGTTACTTTACTGCTGAAACGCAAGTGTAAAAACTACTATGGAGTATCCGATGCGGCGGGAAGATGGTCATCGCATTTCGGCATTAAATCCGAGGGTACACTTTATAACGCTGTGGATATGGAAAGTTTTGAAAAAGCGTTAGCAAAAAAGGTTTGCAATTATAAAAAACAGTATAACATTCCTGAAAAGGACAAGATTATTGTCTTTACTGGTAGGCTTCTTAAAATTAAGGGAGTTTATGAGTTGCTTGAGGCCTTTCGAAAGTTAAATCGCAAGGATGTGCATTTAATTTTCGCGGGTGATGGTCCTGAAATGGATGGGTTGAAATTAAAGGCTTCGGAAAACGTTATATTCTTAGGACAAATAGATTTTGAACATATTGTTTCTCTTTTGGATGTTGCCGATATATACTGTCTTCCTTCTGTATCAGAAGGTATGTCAACCTCTGTTTTGGAAGCCATAGCCGCAAAAACCTTCGTGATAACTACCTATAACGGCGGCGCAAGGGAATTAATATCAAGTGACGAATATGGCATTATAACAAAGGGAAACACCGCAGAAGAAACATTGATTGCCATAGAAAAGGCTCTTGATGATGATTATCGTAAATGCGCAACCGAAAAAGCGTATAAAAAATTACTCAGTGGTTTTACTTGGGAAAAAACCGCCGAGAAACTCCAAAAAACAGCAGAATAAAGGGGAGTCTTTATGAAAACATTGATAATTATTCCTGCTTACAATGAAAGTGAGAATATCAAACGGGTAATTGATAATCTTGTTGAAAATTATCCTAAATATGATTATGTAATTATAAATGATTGCTCTACTGATAATACCGAAGCAATTTGCAAGGAAAACGGATTTAATTATATATCCCTACCTGCAAATTTGGGTATTGGAGGGGGAGTTCAGACGGGATATAAATACGCTCTTAGAAAAGGTTATGATATCGCTGTTCAGATGGATGGAGACGGTCAGCACGACCCCGCTTACCTTGATGAGCTTACCGCTATTTTAGAAAAAGGTGAAGCCGATATAGCAATCGGCTCAAGATTTATTACTAAAGAAGGTTTTCAATCAAGCGGTATGCGAAGATTCGGAATTAAATTTTTAAGTCTTCTCATAAAGGTCTGCAGTGGGGCTGATATAAAGGATGTAACCAGTGGATACAGAGCAGTAAACCGCAAATTTATTGAGATTTATTCAAAGGATTATGCAGATGATTATCCCGAGCCTGAGGCTATTGTTGCCGCCAGAATGTACGGTGGTACACTAGCAGAGGTTCCCGTTATTATGAATGAGCGCATGGGCGGAGTTTCATCAATAAATCCGATTAAGTCGGTTTATTATATGATTAAGGTTTCGCTTTCCATTCTGTTTTTCAGAATCACCTTTAAAGGAGGAAAAAAATAAATGAGTATAGCTTTAAGAATTTCTTTGCTAATAGGTATTTTTATATATGTAATATTTATTTTTTCTCTTCTTAGAAAAAAGACCTTTACCCTTAAATATTCACTCTTGTGGTTTTTCTCAGCCCTTGTGCTTTTGATTCTTGATTTGTTCCCCGTTGTTGCAATATGGGTTTCAAATATTTTGGGAATTGAAAGCGTTGTAAATGCAGTGTTCCTTATCTTCCTTTTTATTATGCTGTTGATTTTGGTATCTCTCACATCCATTGTTTCAAAACAACATAATGATATTAAGGTACTTATTCAAGAACTTGCAATGACAAAGAAAGAAATCGAAGAAGATAAATAAAGAAAAAACCCGAAAAGAAATGTCTTTTCGGGCTTTTTCTATTTTTAGCGTCTTTAATTTAGAATTGCGATATATCGCAAATTCTGTTAGGGATTTATATCGCGTAGAAACAGCGCGGCTGTTTCTACATGAGCGGTGCGAGGGAATAAATCAACGGGAGTATATTCTATTAGTTTATATCCTAAGTCTTCCAAAATCTTTGCATCTCGGGCGAGGGTTGCGGGGTCACAAGAAACATAGACAATTCTTTCGGGCTTAAAGTCCTTGGCTACTGTATTAAGAAGGGCCCCATCGCAACCTTTTCTTGGGGGGTCTAAAACAACCACATCGGGCTTAATGTTTCGCTTTTTAAGGTCGAGGGCGGCGGCCGCCGCATCACCGCAGATAAATTCGGCGTTTTCAATGCCGTTTTCCAGGGCGTTAATTTTAGCATCCCGAACAGCATCGGGAATAATCTCAACACCTATAATATGCTTTGCCTTCTTTGTCATAGAAAGACCTATGGTACCCGCGCCGCAATAAAGGTCAAGAATATATTTATCTTGCGGCTCGGCATACTCTGTGGCTTTGCCATAAAGCTTTTCGGTCATAGCGCGGTTTACCTGATAGAAGGAAAGGGGAGAAATCCTCACCTTCACGCCGCACAAAATATCCTCAATATACTCCTTGCCGTAAAGAAGTATATTTTTTTTGCCTAAAATTACATTGGTGTCCTTGGTATTAATATTTAGCATAACGCTTTTAAGGTTACCGTCTGCGGCGCCATTTAAAAGTTCAATAAGCTTGTCGCTTTCGGGGATAGCGTTGCCGTTTATAACTAAAACCGCCATGATTTCCTCTGTGGCTTCGGCAATTCTAAGATAAAAATGCCTTAGAAGTCCCGATTTATTATCCTCGCTGTAAACCGAAACACCAAAGGTTTGTACCCATTCCTTAAATGCGGTGGCAAGGGCGGAAAAAATTGCGGGTTGAAGTTTGCAATCTTCTGCGGGAATTACTCTATGCGAATGATTTGCATAAAAACCTACCGAGCCGTCGGCGGTTAGGGGGAATTGGGCTTTATTGCGGTAACGCTCGGTATTTTCCGCTTTTATAATAGGTTTTGGTGGCATATCTATTCCGCCTATGCGGCGCATGGCCTCATAGACCTTGTTTTCTTTTATTTTGCTTTCCGCCTCATAATTTATATGGCGCCAAACACAACCGCCGCAGCTTTTAAAGGAGGGGCAGTCGGGCTCTATTCTATCCCTTGAGGGTGATAAAATATCCTCAATTTTACCGAAGGCAAGATTTTTCTTATCTTTTAAAATTCTAGCATTAATTTGGTCGCCAATGGCGGTTAAGGGCACAAAAACCGCTTTGTCTTCATATCTTCCGATGCCTGAGCCCTCGGAAGAAACGGCGGTTATTTGTAGTTTAATAATATCGTTTTTGTTCATTTGTTTTCTTCTATATACTCTATAATCTGTGGTGCATCCTTACCGCTTAAATTTCCCTCTTGGAAGAGAGAAATACCGCGGCGGCAATCGTAAACAGCGCCGTGGGTAAGGTTGATGCTTACCTCATGAATATTAACTACCTCATTATTTTCCCAGAAGGCAACAACCTGCTCGGCATCCGTTTGCCAAAAGATATTTTTCGCAGTACCGTCTGTTACGATTTCGCCTCTTGCGGCAGAGCCTAGGGCGTTTTTAACCGTATAAATATTAAGTACCTTACTGCCATCAGGAGAGGTTACGCTATAGGCATAATGTCCCTCGGGTAGTTCGTTAATGTCGGAAAAAAGGTTATCCTTTATTGTGATACCCACATTAACAAAGGAAATAATAAGCGCTAATGCGTAGACAATAACAAAAAATATATTCTTTTTCATCAGTTCACCTTCTTAAATATTAGGGAAGTAAGATGGGGGTGGATTGTTTTCACGGTCAGCCATCTTATTATAATGAGCAACTGCAAAACGGCAATGCACCATATAGGATAAAAGGATATAGGGAAGGGTGAATGGTAGGGGGATTAAAAACACTGAAATTAGAATCCAAAAGGACATACCGAAGAAGAGTCCTACAAAATCAAGGGTGGATTTTCTTGAAATCACCTTAGACATATGGAGAGCCTCGCCAATTTCCATATCCTCATCGGCCACGAGTAAAAACGGCGTTAAATAATATCTTAAGGCGAAGAAGATAAATACGGCGGTGCTAAGGGTGGTGAGAGCGTTTTGCGCTTCGGCAAAACTTCTTACAAAAGAAGGCATATCAATACCTAAAAATTCATAAATCTGTCCGTTTGAGAGGAGAGCAAGGAGAATGCTTGGAAGATATACTAAAACACCTATTGATAAAAGACGAAGGATAAATGTAAAGCAGTATTTAATAGTAGTTTTATAAATTTCTGCTCCCTTAAAATAGTGGAAAACCGATATAATATTATCCCTTTCGTCCCACATAAGACGGCGGAAAAATCTAAAAAGTCCTAAAAATACAGGTAAAACCACAAAAATATTCATAATAGCCATTAACCCGTATGCTACCGCGCTACCTACCGCGATTGTCAAAACAGAAGCGGTAAAGGTAACGGTGAGGGATATAAATACGGGTATTAAGGTGGCTAAAATGCACCTATAATAATTGCCTTTTAGTATGGTTTTTGCAGTTGTCTTTACCGCAAAGGTGGGTGAAGTCATAAAAACTCTCCTTGGTTTAAATGATTGTGAGTTTGGCAAATCCTGCCATAATCTTTTTGGTGCCTACCGTATCAAAAGCAATCTCCAAAAGGGTATCGTTGCCCATAGGTGTTACCTTTAAAATCATACCCTTTCCGAAGGTTTTGTGTTCTACGGTTTGACCCGCAGAGTAATTGGCGGTGGGTTCTTTTGCGGTGGGCTTTTTAGTATAGGTTGAGCCATAGGATGAGGCGGGTTTTGGTGGGGTGTATCCGTAAGCGTTAGTTCGTCTAGACGAATAAGAATAATCATCATCGTAGTAGCCACGGTATTCATTTCGCGCATTTACATCTCCGCCAAATGAAAATGAAGGTGTAATATCGGCGGTACACTGGCAATACTCTTCCGGGATTTCCTTTAAAAATCTTGAGGGCATATTTCTCTGTGTTGAGCCATAGAGCATACGGGTGGTTGTGTGGGTGATTGTGAGGTTCTTTTTGGCTCTGGTTATGGCAACATACGCAAGTCGCCTTTCTTCCTCAATTTCAATTTCACCGCCATAGATAGACTGGGTGCCTGGGAAAATATTTTCCTCCATACCTATGAGGAAAACATTGTTAAATTCAAGTCCCTTTGCGGAGTGAATTGTCATCAAAACCACGCGGTTTTCATCGCTTTCTAAAGCATCAATATCACTAACAAGGGCGATTTCCTCTAAAAATGCCGCAAGTGACGGCTCATCCGTTTCTCTTTCGTATTGACGAACAGTATTAAGAAATTCGTCCACATTGGCAAGGCGGTCTTCGGCTTCGGGTGTACCTTCAAGCTTAAGGGCATTTTGGTAGCCTGTTCTATTAACGGCCTCTTCTACAAGGTCGCTAACAGACAGTTCTTCCGCCTTATTTGAGAGCTCTCTCATCATAGCGGCAAACTCTTTGAGTCGTGGGGCGGCGCGGCTTATGGCGGCAAATTCATCGGCCCTTTCGAAGATTTCTAAAAGGGGAAGTCCTGTTCCAGCCGAAATTTCTGCAGCGCCCTTTACCGTTGTATCGCCGATACCTCTTTTAGGCTCGTTAACAATTCTGCGAAGACGAAGGTCATCATTTGGATTGCAGATGACATTTAAGTATGCAAGAACATCCTTAATTTCCTTGCGCTCATAAAATCGCATACCGCCGATTACCTTATATGCGATACCGCTACGGGCGAAAACATTTTCTATAGAGGCGGATTGGGCGTTTATGCGATAAAGTACCGCATTATCGGCGAAATTCTGTCCCGCCCTTACATTCTCGAGGACCTTTTCGGCAACGAATTTCGCCTCGCTTCGCTCATCAGAGCAGGTGTGAACACGAATTTTTGCGCCCTCACCCTTATCGGTCCAAAGGTTTTTGCCCTTTCTTCCTCGGTTGTTTTTAATAACCTCGTTGGCGGCTGACAGTATATTGCCCGTCGAGCGATAATTCTGCTCAAGACGGATTATTTTTGAATTTTCGTTTTCATCCTCAAAGTTAAGGATGTTTTCTATAGTAGCGCCTCTGAAACGGTAGATGCTCTGGTCGTCATCACCCACAACGCATAAATTACCGTGAATACTTGAAAGCAGACTGATAAGACGGTATTGGGCGTGGTTGGTATCCTGATATTCGTCCACCATTATATATTTAAAGCGACTGCCCAAGTATTCGAGTACATCGGGGTTTTCCTCAAGGAGTTTTACGGTATAAAAAATCATATCGTCAAAGTCCATAGCCCCTGCGGCTTTTAGGCGCCTTTGATACTCTTTATAAAGGGTGGCAATCGTTTTTCTTCTTATATCATTTCCAGCGGTGTTTTCAAACTCATCGGGGTCAATAAGAGAATCTTTAGCCGAGGATATGGCGGCAAGAGCAGATTTTGGGGGCATAATCTTATCATCAATCTTATTGTCCTTAAGTATCTGCTTCATAAGACGCTTTTGGTCATCGGAATCATAGATTGTAAAATCAGAGTGAAAACCTATTCGCTCGGCGTTTCTTCTAAGGAATTTTCCGCACACCGAGTGGAAGGTACCCGCCCAGATATCGTTGCCCGACTCACCGAGCTTTGCTACAATTCGGTCTTTAAGCTCACCCGCCGCCTTATTTGTAAAGGTAATGGCGAGGATTTCCCAAGGTCTAGGCGGATTAACCCCGAAGATAGAGGGAAGATAATCCGAAACGCCGTTTAGATAATCTTCGGCTGCTTTAATATCTTCCTCGGTATAGTGGGGAACAAAGTCGCTATTATAAGCGTTTCCGTATTTAATAAGATTTGCTATGCGGTTAATAAGCACGGTGGTTTTACCGCTTCCTGCGCCCGCTAAAACAAGCAAGGGGCCTTCGGTGGTGGTAACCGCCTCGAACTGACGGGCGTTCATACCGCTAAAATCTTTTTCTATTAGTTTTTTTCTAAGGGATAAAAAGTCCATAAATTATTCGAGTCCTTTGGTAAATGGGGCAACCTGACGGGAAAGTTCTGCAATATTATCGCAATGGGCTACCATGGTAACGGGTTTAGTTAAATCTAAACTGAAAATACCCATTATAGATTTAGCGTTAATAATATACTTCCCCGATAAAAGTTCAATAGGGTAATCCTTAGAGTTTGTTATTTCAACAAATTTTTTAACATCTTCAAAATTCTGAAGCATTAGTTCTTTTTCAAGCATTTTTTAATTCCCCTTAAATTATAAAATAAGGTCAAACCATTTTTTAAGTTCTTTGAGCCAATCGTGAACATCGGCAAGTTTTTTATGTTTTTCCACCGTATCAAAAGCGGACGGGTCAAGGGTGAGTTTATCTGCGGTTGCAAGTCCGTGAGCACCGTAAGGATAGATATGTAAATTAAACACAACTTTATTTTTAGAAAGCGCTTCTGCATAGCGTAAAGAGTTAGCTACGGGAACACAGTTGTCTTCAACCGTGTGCCAGATAAACGCGGGGGGAGTATCCTCGGTAACCAGCTTTTCGCAGGAATATTTATCTGCTTCTTCGCCTTCGGGGAAGTAACCTAAAAGGTTGACAAATGTGCCGCGGTTGGAGATGGTAGGGTCTGCCGAAATTACGGGATAGCAAAGCACACTGGAGAAGGGGCGATATGTAGCTCCGTAAAGGTTCTCTATTTCGGGGAGATTATAGGCGTTTGAATAGTGAGCTGCAAGGTGACCGCCTGCGGAAAAGCCCATAATGGATATTTTTTCGGGGTCGCAGTTCCATTCCTCTGCGTTTTTGTTTATAAGGTCGTAAAGAGCGGCAACCTCAATAAGCCCTGTGGGGTATCTGTGAGGAGAGGTTGAATATCTGATAACAAAGGCATTAAAGCCCATAGCCATAACCTTAAGGGCAAGGGGCTCCCATTCTCTTTCACTGCAGCCACCGTATCCGCCGCCGGGACAGATTACCATTGAGGGCCTTTTGTCATCCTGACGCTTCATCTCCCGCATATTATAGGGAAGATAGATATCAACGAATGGGTCGCGGCCTTTCTCGGCAAGATGGGGGTAAAAAGCTTTTAAATGTATTCTTTCACAACGTAGCATAATGATTCTCCTTTTAAAGTAAGTAAAGTCCCGATTCTAAAAGAACAAGCTCGAAACCTTTTACCTTTTTATAACTGTAAACCGGTTCCTCAAATTCCTTATAATCCTTTACGGTATAGGAATTAAGGTCGATTTTTATAAGCTTTTTGTCTCCTGAGGATGAAACGACCGCGCAGTCACCATCAACGAAAATATCCGTAGGGGCGCTTAGAGGGGAAACGTTGCCGCCTATTCGCAACTCCTCCCTCATAGAAGCAATATTAAAGCGCAAAAGCACGTTAAAATCCTTGAAACAGGCCCAGAGAGAATTGCGATGAATAGCAAGTCCCGATGGGGCTTTGCCTTTATATTTAAGTTCGCCTGACCATAAAAGTCCGCCTTCTCCGTCTAAAAGATATGCTTGTCCCGAATCGGCGCAGATAAATACCTTGCCGTTAGGCAGGGCCAGAGAAGATGCGGTAATATGGTTGGGGGTAAAGGTGGCAGCAGCGGTATAGTTGCTGCCGTATTTTGAAAGAAGGTAGATGTTTCTTGCAACATCTGTAACAATGCCATTTTCGAAACTCACCATTTTATAGCAAACTACTACATTTTCTTCGGTTTTAGCTTTCGCATAGGCGAAAACGAAACCGTTTGCCATTGGCACAACATCAAATATTTCGCCTTTAAAGATTGTTTTCACTAAAAATCACTCTCATTTATATTTTTAAAACGCCTTTGTTAATCATACTCTGGATAGCGCATAAAACACCGGTTTTGCCGCTGTGGAAATTAAGCCCGCCCTGAAGCCAAGCGGCGTAGGGTGCGCGTAAGGGCGCATCGGCGGAAAGCTCAATAGAAGAGCCAAGTGTAAATGCACCTGCTGCCATAATTACTTTGTCGGTGTAGCCGGGCATATCCCAGGGTTCAGGCACAACGAAGGAATCAACGGGTGCGCCTGACTGCATTCCTTGGCAGAAGGCAATAAGCCGTTCACTGTTTCCCAGAATAATACTTTCTATAATATCGGCTCGCTTTTCATCAAATCGGGGGGTTACTTCGAAACCGAGAAGTTCAAATATACGAGCCGAGTAAATTGCAGTTTTAAGGGCTTCGCCTACCACATGGGGAGCTGCGAAAAGTCCCATATAAAGCTCTCGGTTGTGACCAAGGGAGGCGCCTACCTCTCTGCCCACGCCTGAGCAGGTCATACGGTTAGCGCACATATCAATATATTTTTTCTTTCCTGCAATATATCCGCCTGTGGGGGCAATGCCGCCACCTGGGTTTTTAATAAGGGAGCCCGCAACTATATCTGCGCCCACCTGACAGGGTTCTTCTTTTTCAACAAACTCGCCGTAGCAGTTATCAACCATAATCACCGTATCGGGTGAAACACTTTTAACCGCATCGCAAAGTTCTTTGATTTTGCCGACTGTGAGGCTGGGACGCAAACTGTAACCGCGAGAGCGCTGGATATATGCCATTTTATATTTATCCCAGGAAAGTTCGGATTTTATTGAGTTAATATCGGGTGTACCGTCGGGCAAAAGGGGAACTTCTTTATATTCAATTTGGAAATCTCTAAGAGAACCGTCGCTTTCTCCGTCGATACCGAAAACACCCACTATAGTGTCATAGGGTCTGCCAGTAAGGCAAAGTACCTTGTCACCGGGGCGCAAAATACCGAAAAGAGCAACCGTCAGAGTGTGGGTACCTGAGGCAAAACTATGGCGGATAAGAGCGTCCTCTGCGCCCATACACTCGGCCATAATGCTTTCGAGTTTATCGCGACCTGAGTCCCCATAGCCATAGCCCGTAGAAATTCCAAGGTCGGCCTCGCTTACTCGGTTATTTATAAAAGCGCGAAGCACCTTTTGCTGATTATATTCGGTAATTCCCTCAATGTATTCGAAAATAGGGGCAATATCCTGCATAGCTTGTCTGTCAAGGGAACGAAGCCCTTCATCAAAGTTAAAAAAACTCATTATTTCACCCAATATCCTGAATTGTATTCAAATTTAAAACCGTTTTTTTCGTAAAAAGGTTTTATTTTTTCTTCACATACCGCTAAAACGGTTTTACCATTATTTAATGATAAAATCCCATTAAGGCATGGAGTGCCTAGGCCCTCTTGCAAACTGGCAATTCCGTTTATAAGGGCGTAGTTTCCGCTTTTTACAGAGAATGCCGCGGCGGTATTTTCTATGTAAAAACAGGTGGCTTTATCTCTGTTTATACGATGACAGAAATCTACCGCAAAGGCATCGTATGGTGGAAGATAAAGTCCTGCTTTTTTGAAAATTTCATAAACTGCATTACTGCTGAATTCGTGGGATTTAATATTCGAATGCTCATTGGCTTCTTTCGAATAAACATAGGTTTCTTCGTAGTCATATCCGAAAAAGGATTTTAATGTATCACTATCAGAGAAAACAGAAGAAGGGGATATAACCTTTATAAATTCTTTTAGTTCTTCTATGTTCCCGCCACTGTTGAAAACTGTCATATCGCCGTCCAGCATAGAGATAAACAACTTGTCCTCATCCTGAATCCAGAAAAGAGCCTCGTCATTATAAAGTTCGTTTATGCAGTTTATTCTTATGCACTCTGCCCGAGGGAAATCCAAAAAGGGCAGAGCGGATACAAGTTTTATCATATCTCTTTTTTGGCGATTCCCAAGAGGAGATATTTAGCCAATTTATATGCAGAATCTATATCTCGGCTATCGGCAACCGAAGAAGCCGAATGTATATAACGGCAGGGTACCGAAACCGAAACGGTGCGGACACCCTCGCGGCTTAAAGAAATCGCCCCTGCATTATTACCGCCCGAAACAAATCTCTTGCTCTGGCAAGGAATACCGCTATTTACGGCGGCGTTATAAAGTCCTCTATCATAAAGGGTTGACCTATCCATAAAGGAAACGGCGGCGCCCTTACCTAATTCACAAACCTGCTTTTCGTCAGGCACGTCCGCAATATCGGCGGCCGTGGTACCTTCAAGAATTATGGCAAAATCGGGGTTTACGCCGTAGGTGGCAACGGTGGCGCCACGAAGACCGACTTCCTCTTGAGTGGAGAAGGTTGCATAGAAATCATATTCTGCTTCCTCTTTTAAAAGGGAAATAAGAATAGCGCAACCGATACGGTCATCAAGGGCTTTAGAGAGAATTTTATCACCAGCCACCACATAATCACTACACATAACCGCAGTATCGCCAAGGGAAACTTTTGATAAAGCGTCTTCTTTATCTTTAGCGCCTATATCAATATAAAGAGCATCGGTTTTAGGTAATTTCTTGCCTTCGTCACCGTGACAAAGGTGAACGGGTTTAATACCGATAACGCCGTTTATATTTCCGTTTATTCTAACCTTGCGGGAAATCATAACCGCAGGGTCGATACCGCCCACTGTAGTAAACTTCAAAAATCCGTCACCCGTTACAGAGGTTATGATAAGACCAACTTCATCCATGTGAGCGTCAAGCATAATCTTGCGGTCAGGGGTGTTTTTGCCCTTTTTAAAGCAGATAATATTGCCAAGGTTATCAATTCTATATTCGCAGAAATCTTTGATTTCGCCTATTATAAAATCGCGGATAGTACCTTCGTCACCGCTGGTTCCATCTAAAAGGCAAAGTTTTTTAAGTAAACTAAACATTTAAAAGACCCCCTTTTAAAATGTACTCTTTAAGCAGTTCGCTAACGCTTTCAATATCGCGGATGTCGATGATTTCATTATCTGTATGCATATTGCGAAGGGGGATTGAAATAACGCCCGAGGGTACGCCTTCACGGGTTATAGAGAGAGCATCGGCATCGGTGCCTGTTCTGCCGCCCATTACTTCACTTTGATAAGTAATATTATTTTCTTCGGCGATATTTATAAGCTTTTTAGACATATTTTTAGAAAGCACTGGGGCAATACCAATCATAGCGCCCTTGCCAAGCTCACCGCACTCGGTGGGGCTAACATCGGGAGCATTACCGAAGCTTACATCAATGGCAATAGCTTCATCGGGATTAACCTTAAAGCAGGCGGTTTTAGCGCCGCGTGTTCCCAATTCTTCCATATCGGTAAGGGCAAAGCATACGCTTATGGGTAGCTTCTCGCCCTTTAATTTTTCGGCCAAAAGGAGAAGGGCAAGGACACCCGCTCTATCATCAAAAGATTTTCCGCCTACTATATCACCCGTAAGGGAATACGGCTCATTTTTGAAGGTTACAAAGTCACCAAGGGAAATAATATCTTTTGCCTTCTTGCCTAAAAGGGTGTCAATTTTTATTTTTGTTATATCTTCAAAGGTCTGTTCACCCTCGGCAAGATGGGGAGGGGTACTGCAAAATACACCCGTTACCTTTTCTTTGCCGTGGATAGTGACACACTTTGCGGGTAATGTGCGAAGGTCTATTCCTCCGCACTTTCCTACAGTAATAAAGCCATTATCATCAATATTCGTTACGGTAAAACCGATTTCATCAATATGGGCAGCAAGCATAAGGGTATACTCGCTTTCTCCCTTTATTTTGCCAAGCACCGTAAGATTATCGGTTTTTTCGCACTCATCGGTTAAATTTTTTAGTATATCAAATGCAATATCTCTGGCTTCGGTTATATTTCCTAAACTGCAACTACGGGAAAGTTCAAATAAAGTGTTTTTTATATCCATTAAAGTTTGTTCACTACTTCCTTAAAATGATTTCCGCGGGCGGCGAAGTTAGGATAAGCATCGAAACTTGCGCAGGCAGGGCTTAGGGTTACAATGTCACCCTTTTCGGCTACTTTGTGCGCTCTTTTTACTGCTTCTTCTATATCCTTAACCCTTACAATTTCGGGGGCGCCGTCATAGCCGCTATAGTTTTTAAGACAATCTTCAATTTTATCTGCTGTAGCGCCGCAAAGATAGAGAAGTTTAACCCTTTCCACAAGATGAGGCATTAAAGGCTCAAAGGGAATATGCTTATCGTATCCTCCGGCAATCAGGATAACCTTCTTATTGAAGGATTTAAGTCCCGCAATGGTACGGGTGGGGCTGGAAGCGATAGAATCGTTATAGTATTTAACCCCGTTTATTTCGCGGACAAGTTCGTTTCTGTGTTCAACTCCGCCAAATTCCCTTGCAACCTTTACGATACTGTCAACCCCAACAAAACCCCAAACCGCAGATATGGCGGCAAGGTAGTTGGCAACATTATGGTCGCCTATAATGGCAATATCGTTACGATTAACAACGGGAACATCAATTCCTCTATATGACATATTGAGAAATCCTTTATTATCAAGCCAGGCGCCGTTTTTAAGACGGCGTTCCATACTAAAGCCTAAGGATTGACCTCTCACATATTTTCTAAAATCTTCGGTTATATCGTTATCACGGTTTAAAACCGTTCTTGAAAAGGCATTTTGATGAAGGAGCACATTTTTCTTGGCCTCAACATATTCATCCATATCCTTATGAACATCTAAGTGGTTGGGCGCTACATTGGTAACTACTGCAACATCGGGACTTTTTCTCATAGAAATAAGTTGGAAGGACGAAAGTTCAACCACAACGAAGTCTTCGGGTTTAATATCCTCAATTTCGGGAAGAAGAGGTTTGCCTATATTTCCGCCTACATGTACCCGTTTACCGTCAGCCTCAAGCATTTTTGCAATAAGTGTGGTGGTGGTGGTTTTACCGTCTGAACCCGTAACCGCAAAAATGGTGGCGGGGCAGAGGTCGAAAAATACCTCCATCTCGCTTGTTACGGCAATACCTTTTTTACGGGCATCTTCAAGTTCGGGCAGATTAAAGCTCATACCTGGGGTGCGGAATATAACATCTACCTCTAAATCCTCAAGGTAATTTTCCCCAAGTTTAAGTTCGGCTCCCGCCTTTTCTAACATATCGGCATTTTCGCCTATCTGTTCACGGTTTCTGCGGTCACAGGCAATAACACGGGCGCCCTTCTCTAAAAAACTTAAAATAAGGGGAGTGTTACTGATACCGATACCGCACATTGCGATTTTCTTTCCGTTTAAGGTTTCAAAAAATTGCTTACAATCCAATTTTTATTCCTCCAATAGATACTCTTCAAAAGTAATGCCAAGATTTTTGATTTTTTGCGCGTGTTCTATACCTACAAATCTATAATGCCAAGGTTCATAAATAACCTTAGTGATTTCAGAACTACCCTCGGGGTAGCGGAGAATAAATCCAAAGTTATGGGCATTTTCTTTCAGCCAGTTGGCCTCTTTGGTGTTATTGAAACTAATGTCTGCAATGTTAAAGTCAACGGCGAGACCCGTGTGGTGTTCGCTAGTCCCCGGTCGCGCTACAATAGAGGCCGCTTTATCGGGGGCTTCCTCGGCGCCCACGCCGCTATTTAACTGCTTTTTCACTTGATTATCGTAAAGTATTTTCTGTGTGGCGTAAGAGCGGTATGGAGAGCGGACATAAAGGTTAATGCCTTCCTTTTTGGCTTCATCCATCATAGTTTTAAGATATGGCCACATATCTTTATCCAGTTGCGAAAGAGAGCCGTTTATATATTCTTTTGGAATAGAAGTGAGATTTCCTTCATAGTCAAAATCTTCGGGCAGAGGATTTTCGGGGTTAACGAGAATAAGTCGCTCGTATTTTGTATCAAGCCCGTAAGAATTTAAAAAAGGAGTATTATCTTTAGGAATTTCGCTTTCGGTTTTATCAACTTGTGCAACGGGTTGGCTAACAGTATCATTATCTCCGTTTTTAAGAGCATTACTAATAGATGAAATAATAATTCCGATAACGCCGCCTAAAAGAATGATACCTGCAAGACAGGCGCAGATAAAAATCCTTCTTTTTATGATTGCTTTTCTTCTTTTGGAAGTCATATTGTTTTCTCCAATTTATTCATCGAGTTTGAGTACTGCCATAAATGCGTCCTTAGGTACTTCTACGGAGCCTAGGCGTCGCATTTTCTTTTTACCTTCCTTCTGTTTTTCAAGAAGTTTCTTTTTACGGGTAATATCACCGCCGTAGCATTTAGCAAGAACATCCTTGCGCATGGCCTTAACGGTTTCACGGGCGATAATCTTACCGCCTACCGCAACCTGAATTGGCACCTCGAAAAGCTGACGGGGGATATAATCCTTTAATTTCTCAGCGATTCGTCTGGCTCTTCCGTAAGCATTGTCAGAGTGAACGATAAAGGAAAGGGCGTCTACCGTGTCACCCGCAAGCATAACATCGAGTTTTACAAGTTTTGATTTCTCGTAACCACAGGTTTCATAGTCGTAACTTGCGTATCCTTTGGTGCGGGATTTTAAAGCATCAAAAAAGTCATAAACAATTTCGCCCATAGGAAGAACATAATGAATATCAACACGGTTGCCCATATATTTCATATCGATATAGGTGCCCCGTCTTTCCTCGCAAAGCTGCATAATCGTTCCAACGTAGTCATTGGGGGAATAGATATGCACATTAGCAACGGGCTCCAGCGCCTCGCTAATGGTTGCAGGGTCGGGGTAATTTGTGGGGTTATCTACCATAACCGAACTACCGTCGGTAAGGCGGAATTCATATTCAACACTTGGGGCGGTGGTTATAATATCAAGGTTATATTCTCTTTCCAGTCGTTCCTCGATAATTTCCATATGCAAAAGACCTAAAAATCCGCAACGAAAACCGAAGCCCAGAGCCGTAGAGGTTTCTGCTTCAAAAAGAAGGGATGCGTCATTAAGCTGCAGTTTTTCCAAAGCTTCGCGAAGGTCGGGGTATTTAGCGCCATCGGCGGGGTAAATACCGCAGAAAACAACAGGCTTAACATTTTTATAACCCGGTAGCGCCTCGTCGGCGGGAGCATCGGCTAAAGTAATAGTGTCGCCAACTCTTGCCTCGGAAACGGTCTTAATAGAGGCGGCAAGGTATCCAACCTCACCCGCTTCAAGACATTCGCAAGGTTCAAGATTCGTTGCCCTCTTTCTGCCAAGTTCAACGATATCGAAATTGGCGCCTGTAGCCATCATTTTAACGGTATCGCCCGTTTTGATTTTTCCGCTTACAACACGGAAATATACGATAACACCCTTGTAAGCATCATAGTAAGAGTCGAAAATGAGGGCTTTAAGAGGCTCGTTTCGGTCACCCACGGGTGCGGGAACACCGTTTACGATAAGTTCTAAAACTTCTTCCACATTAAGTCCCGTTTTGGCCGAAACCAATGGGGCCTCATCTGCGGGAATGCCTATTACATCTTCTATTTCGCCTTTAATTCTTTCGGGGTCGGCAGAGGGAAGGTCAATTTTATTAACAACGGGCAAAATTTCAAGCCCGTGGTCAACAGCCAAATAGGTGTTAGCAAGGGTCTGAGCCTCGATTCCTTGGGAAGCGTCAACTACGAGTATTGCGCCTTCACAAGCGGCAAGGGAACGGGAAACCTCATAGTTAAAGTCCACGTGACCTGGGGTGTCGATAAGATTCAACTCGTATTCTTTACCGTCTTTTGCGGTATAGTAAAGGGTTACGGCGTGGGCTTTAATGGTAATGCCTCGCTCCCTTTCTAAATCCATACTGTCAAGTATCTGTTCTTCCATATCTCTTTCAGCAACCGACTGAGTAAGCTCTAAAAGGCGGTCTGCAAGGGTGGATTTGCCGTGGTCAATATGGGCTACGATACAGAAATTTCTTATATTTTCAAGAGGATACGACAAGGTACATTTCTCCTTATAATCTATTATTTATATATAATATCATAGTTTACGGCATATTACAAGCGGCAACTTTAAGGAAAGTGTATTTTTTAAGTGTTGCGAAGATGTTTACAAACTGTTAAAATATAGTTGAAATGTGGCATGTACTATGGTATAAGGAGAGGTGAAAATTATGGCGGATAAAAAGATACTTGTCGCTGATGATGAGGAAAGAATAGTAAAGCTTATTAAAGATTTTCTTGTATCGGCTTCCTTTTCAGTAGTTACTGCTTTTGACGGTGAAAAAGCCCTCGATATCGTTAAAAACGGGGGGATTGACTTGGCGATTCTTGATATTATGATGCCCAAACTTAACGGCTGGGAGGTTTCGCGCGAAATAAGAAAATTTTCTGATATTCCCATAATTATTCTTTCGGCAAGAAGTGAAGAATTTGATATGCTTGAGGGTTTTTCGAGCGGCGCGGATGAATATGTAACCAAACCCTTTTCCCCTGCAGTTCTTGTAAAGAGGGTTGAAGCCCTTTTAAAACGCGTTGAAAAAGGCGATGAAAAATCCAAGGATTGTGGTCTTAAAATTGATGAGGAGTCTTTCATAGCTTTCCTTGACGGCACACCTTTAGAACTTACCCTAAAAGAATTTAAACTGCTCTGTACCCTTTACCGTAATAAAGGTCTTGTACTTTCTAGAGAACAGCTTATTGACGCGGTGTGGAGTTTCGATTTTGACGGAGATAACAGAACGGTGGATTCCCATATAGCACGGCTTCGCGCCAAACTCGGCGACTTCGGTACGGCCCACCTTAAAACCATATACGGAATGGGGTATAAACTTGAAATTTGAGGAGATAAAAGGTAAATTTGCGGCGCTAAAAAATAAACTATGGTTTAATTTGTTTTTGCGCATTACCGCTATTTTCGCGGTTTTTGTAACGGTGCTTACTCTCGCTAACGCCACTCTTCTCCCCACTTTTTACCGATATAATCAGAAAAATCTTTTGATAAGCCAAATTAGAAGATTGTCAAGAATAGATTTGAATGATACCTCGTCGGTAAGCGATATGCTTTCTGAGTTTAGCGATAAATACGGATTTGATACCGAAATCTATACTAAAAACGGTAAAATTTTATATACTACCCACGGCAGTCAGATGTTGGATTTTCTTATCATCGGTCACGATAATTTTTCTATGTCTCACGAAGAATTAGTGGCGACAAAACGGCAGATTTTCGCCGATGGAACAGTGTTCGAACAGGCCCATCGCCTTTTTGATAAAGAAAGCTTTATGCTTTGCCGAAAGGAAATTTCAAATGGAATTTTCGCGGAAATCAGAATAAGGATAGAACTTATTAAATCTTCTGCCAGAACGGCAGGGGAATTTATAAGTTTTGCAGCGGTGATATGCTTTGCGGTTTCTCTTCTTTGGATTTTCCTCTATGCAAGAAGATTTTCAAAACCCTTGGCGCAAATGAATGAAACCACCAAACAAATGGCGGGACTTCAGTTTGAGAGAAAAATTTCTGTAAAGGGCGATGATGAAATAGCACAACTTGCCATTTCTATAAATGTTATGTCCGACTCCCTTTATAACGCTCTTGAGGAATTGAAAGCGGCTAACCTTAAACTTCAAAATGAAATAGAACTTGAACGCCAACTTGATACAATGCGCAAGGCCTTTGTGGCCAATGTTTCTCACGAATTAAAAACGCCTATTGCAATTATAAAGGGCTATGCCGAGGGGCTTAAACTTAATGTAAATTCCGCCTCGAAAAACGAGTATTGTGATACAATTATTGATGAAACCGAGCGTATGAATTCTCTTGTTTTAAGCATTTTGGAACTTTCCCGTTACGAATCGGGACAAATTGGGTTAAACAAAGAAAATTTTGATATTTCGGCACTTTCATCGGAAATGCTTCAAAAGATTTTTAAAGAAAAGGATATAGAAACCGAAAATCTTATACCCGAAAACACCCGAATTTTCGCCGATAAAGAACAAATTCGGCAGGTGATGGTTGCCTATCTTGAAAATGCTCTTTCTCATACAAAGGAAGGCGGAAAAGTTACCGTCAAAGCCGAAGAAAAGTCCGATAAAATAAGGGTTTGTGTGCACAACACAGGCAGTCACATAGATGAAGAAATAATGCCATATATATGGCAAAGTTTCTATAGAGGTGATACCTCTCATAAAAGAGAAGAAGGCCGATTCGGTCTAGGTCTTTCTATAGTGGCGGCAATTATGAAAATGCACGGCGAAGATTATGGAGTTTACAACACAGACGACGGCGTTTGCTTCTGGTTTGAGGTCCCAAAATGTTAAAATAAAAGAAATCCCGACACGCTCGGGATTTCTTTTTAAAAAAAGTATGTAAAATTTGTCGAAAGTGTGATAATATAAAAGAAAATGCTCAAAAAAGGAGGAAACATGAGAAAAATCTGGAGTTTTTTTAAAAAAGTTCTTCTTTTTGTGCTTAACCCGCGGCTTCTTTTGTGTCTGGGGATTGGTTGGATTATCACTAACGGTTGGTCGTATATTATATTGGCTTTAGGCACATTCTTGGATATAAAATGGATGATTGCGGTAGGTGGCGGTTATGTGGCATTTTTATGGTTTCCCATGTCCCCCGAAAAGATTGCAACAGTAGCCATTGCCATAGCGCTTTTGCGAATTTTATTCCCAAATGACACCAAAACTTTAGGTGTGCTAAAACAGTTAAATCATAAGGTGAAGGCGGAGTATATGAAGATAGCGAACAAACGCAATAAAACCCTAAAAAATCCAATTGATATAAACGGTGCATCCCTATATAAATTCGGTGAAAATATATACAAATTAGAGGTGCCCTTTTTCAACATCTATACAGCAGTGTACATTGTAAAAAACGGTAAAAACGCTTTTATAATTGACTGCGCTGACAGTACTTTAGACGCGCAAAATTATATCCTTCCTACTCTTAAAGAAATTGGGGTGGAAAATGAGTGGGTAAAGGGTATTTTTTTAACCCACGGTCACGGGGACCATATAGGCGGTTTGCCCTTGATTTTAAAGGAATGTAAAAACGCGAAAATCTATGGATTTGCAAGGCCCAATATAGAGTTTCCCGAAGATAGATTTTATTCCGTTTGTGATGGTGAAATCATAGAAGAAAACATAAAGGTTTTACTTCTTGAGGGTCACGATAAATTAAACGGCGGTTACCTTTATTTACCCTCAAAAACCTTGTTTTCGGGAGATTCTATAGAACTTTACGGCCTTGATGTTTACGGCCTTTTAGTCCGCCATCCAAAGCTATATTTTGAGTCGCTTTTAAGACTCAAAAAAGAAAAAATAAACAATATTTTTGCAGCTCATAATCTTGTGCCCTTGGGTAGTGAAGCTATAGGCAGAAGGGCTTCAAAAAGATATATAAAGTGCGCGAAAGAGTGCCTACTTGATATGGTTGATTTTGCAAAAATGAGGTGCAAAGAAGGGGTAACCGAAACGGCAGAAATTATGGCGCTTTTCGTAAAGGAAAGAAGTAAAATTTATAAAAATTTCCCCACCGCAAATTTTGAGATAATTATAGAAGCGGTAAAGCGAGAATATATGTAAAAAAGACACCGCAGAAACTTCTGCGGTGTTGATTTTTTGTCTTAATAAGCCTTGCCCCAGTAGAGCATTTTATCGGCTTTTTTGCCACAGCAAACGCAGGTGTCACTAATTACTTCCTGCTCGAAGGGGATACATCTTGAGGTAACGCCTGCAACCTCTTTGAGTTTATCCTCACACTCGCGGTCGCCGCACCACATTGCCCTTATGAATCCGGGCTTATTATCTGCGATTTCCTTCATTTCTTCAAGAGTCTTAGCGTCATAGGTCATATTTTCGCGGCGCTGGAGGGCTTTATTATACATACCGTCGTGAACTGCTTTTAAAAGTTCGGGAATTTTTTCCTCTAACTCATCCAGGGAAACGGTAATCTTCTCGTAAGTATCGCGTCTTGCAATAACGCAGCAGTTATTTTCGATATCGCGAGGACCGATTTCAAGACGGAGGGGTACGCCCTTCATTTCATATTCGGCAAATTTCCAACCGGGTGTCTGGTCAGAAGTATCGAGTTTAACACGACATACCTTTTTAAGACGCTCGTAAAGTTCCGTTGCCTTTTCGGTAACTCCTTCCTTATGGGAAGCGATAGGAATAATAACGGTCTGGATAGGTGCAATAGCGGGGGGAAGAACAAGTCCGTTATCGTCACCGTGGGTCATAATAACCGCGCCGATAAGACGGGTTGTAGTACCCCAAGAAGTCTGATGGGGGAATTGGGGTTTATTTTCTTTATCGGTAAATTCAACCTCGAAGGCCCTTGAGAAACCGTCGCCAAAATAGTGGGAGGTACCGCTCTGCAATGCCTTACCGTCGTGCATCAATGCTTCAATTGTATAGGTGGCCTCTGCGCCTGCAAAACGCTCTTTATCGGTCTTTTTACCCTTAACAACGGGCATAGCAAGAGCTTCTTCAGCAAACTTTGCATAGATATTAAGCATCTGCTCGGTCTCCTGTTTTGCCTCTTCGGCAGTAGCGTGAAGGGTGTGACCCTCTTGCCATAAAAATTCTCTTGAACGAAGGAAAGGACGGGTGGTTTTCTCCCAACGAACAACACTGCACCACTGGTTATAAAGTTTAGGCAGGTCACGGTAGGAGTGAACTATGTTTTTAAAGTGGTCGCAGAAAAGGGTTTCGGAGGTGGGGCGAACGCAAAGTCTTTCCTCAAGCTTTTCTTCACCGCCGTGGGTTACCCAAGCAACCTCGGGGGCGAAACCTTCAACATGGTCTTTTTCCTTCTGGAGTAAACTCTCGGGAATAAAGAGGGGCATATAAACATTTTCGTGACCTGTTTCTTTGAAGAAACCGTCCATAATCTTCTGAATATTTTCCCAGATGGCGTAGCCGTAGGGTCTTATAATCATACAACCCTTTACGGAAGCGTAGTCAATAAGTTCTGCCTTGATACAGACATCGGTGTACCACTTGGCAAAATCCTCTTCCATAGAGGTTATTGCTTTTACCATCTTTTCATTTTTAGCCATATAAATCACCTGACATAAAATAGTTATCTTAACTATTATAATTTAACAAAACGAATTTTGCAACAGTTTAATTATCAAGTAGGAAAATTCAAAAAAATATATTGACAAATCGGCAAAATCAACATATTATTTTGATATAAACATTTTTATTTTCGGAGGAAAATTTATGGTATTCGAAAAAATTGCTCAGATTCTTGCAGAACAACTTGACGCTGATATTGAAAGCATTACCCCTGAAACCCGAATTGCCGAAGACCTTGGCGCAGATAGTTTGGATGTTGTTGAACTTTTAATGTCCATCGAAGATGAGTTTGAAGTTGAAGTTCCCGATGAGGAAATCGAAAATGTTAAAACCGTCGGAGATGTAGTTGAATATATCAAGGCCAATTCTTAATCGTGTTTAAAACCCCGAGTTTTCTCGGGGTTTATTTTTGCAAAAAACTTGACAAAGCATATAAAGAATAGTAATATATATAATAAATTTTGAGAAGATAAGGAGATAAAGTAATGACTAAGTACTATTACTTCTATTATTTTAATTTGGACTGCCTTGACTTTTCAAAATCTGCTGCTTAAAAAGCGGCAAAGAGGTATAGGTAGTCCGCAACGGTTGTGCATTTTTATAGCACTGTGTTGCGGATTTTTTATTTAGAAAAAAGGGGTGAGCGTATGATTTCGAAAAATATGGAAGCTTTAGGCAAGGAGCCTTCAAAAATCAGAGAGATTTTTGAATATTCCCGTAAAAGAAAAGGGGAAATCGGGGAAGAAAATGTCTTTGATTTTAGTTTAGGCAATCCCAGTATACCTACCCCCAAAAAAGTCACCGAGGTAATAGAAAGCCTAATTAAAAATTCGTATCCTACCGTTCTTCACGGTTATACCTCGGCTCAGGGTGATATAAATGTGAGACGGAAAATCGCCGAAAATATAAAAAAGAGATTTAATGCCGAGTGCACTCACGAAAATATCTATATGACCTGCGGCGCCGCCGCTTCCCTTGCTATCACCCTTAAAGCCTTGGTAAACAACAGCGATGATGAAATCGTAATTTTGGCGCCCTACTTCCCCGAATACAAAGTGTTCATAGAAAATGCGGGGGCAAAAATCATTGAGGTTAAATGCAATGAAGATACCTTCGCTCTCGATATTATCTCTATTGAAAAGACAATAACTGAAAACACCAAGGCAATTATTATCAATTCTCCCAATAACCCATCAGGCGTTGTATTTAAAGAGAATGAATTAAAGAATTTAGCAAAAGTTTTAAATAAAAAGCAGATTGAATTTAATAATTCGATTTATATCATAAGCGATGAGCCTTACAGAGAACTTATTTACAGCGGTGAAAAGCCGTCCTTTATCCCGAATATTTACGATAATACGGTGGTTTGTTATTCGTATAGTAAATCCTTATCCTTGGCGGGGGAGAGAATAGGTTATATTTTTGTAAGCCCCAAAGCCGATGATAGCAAGGATTTGTTTTATGCGGTTTGCGGATCGGGCAGAGCCCTTGGATATGTTTGCGCACCAAGTTTACTCCAATATACTGTTGCCGAGTGTGACCGTATTGAACCGAATCTTAATGAATATAAAAGAAACCGCGAACTTTTATATAATTCTCTTAAAGAAATCGGTTATGAAACCGCTTCACCCGATGGCGCGTTCTATCTTTTCGTAAAATCCTTAGAAGAAGATGCTAACGCCTTCTGCGAAAGAGCAAAAAAATACGAACTTCTTTTGGTGCCTTCGGATAGTTTTGGAGTGAAAGGATATGTTCGGATAGCATATTGCGTGTCTTACGAACAGATAGAAAAATCTTTACCCGCCTTCGAGGCGCTGTATCTCGAATATAAAGGAGAAAAATAATGAACGACCTTTTAAAAGCGAGGGAAATAATAAATAAAGTGGATACCGAAATGGCAAAACTTTTTGAGGAGCGTATGGATGCGGCGAAAATGGTTGCCAACTATAAAAAGGAACACGGTCTTCCCGTTGACGACCTATCCCGTGAAGAAGAAATTATAAAGAAAAACACCGAAAAGCTCCAGAAGGAAGAATATAAATCCTACTATACTTCCTTTTTGAGAAACAATATTGACCTTTCTAAAGCCCTTCAGCATCGACTTCTTGACGGTATGAGGGTGGCTTATAGCGGTGTTAAGGGCGCCTTTGCCGAGATTTCCGCAAAGAAAATATTCCCTGACGCTAATGCTGTTTCTTTCCCCGATTTCAAAGCGGCATTTGAGGCGGTTGAAAAGGGTGAATGTGATTGCGCTCTTTTACCCATCGAAAATAGCTTTAACGGCGACGTCGGCAAGGTTATGGATTTGGCCTTCTTTGGCAATCTTTACATAAACGGAATTTACGATATTGAAATAAATCAAAATCTTTTAGCCGTTAAGGGTGCTACTATTGACGGCATTAAAAAGGTTTTAAGCCATCCTCAAGCTCTGGGCCAATGCGCCGCATACATTGAAAAGCACGGATTTGAGGCTATAGAAGCCGTAAATACCGCCGTAGCCGCCAAAGAGGTGGCAGAAAAGGGCGATATGAGCGTTGCCGCCATAGGAAGCGCCGAGGCGGCAGAGGAATTCGGTCTTAAAATATTAGAGGCGAATATAAACCAGAGCAATGTAAATACAACCCGTTTTGCCGTTTTCTCCAAGGCGCAGAAATCGGCGAGCAAAAAGGATAATCATTTTGTAATGTTCTTCACTGTTAAAAATGCGGCGGGCTCTCTCGGTCGGGCAGTTTCGGTTATAGGTAATCACGGATTTAACCTTAAAGCCCTTAAAAGCCGCCCCACAAAAGAGCTTATCTGGGATTATTATTTCTACGCCGAGGGCGAGGGTAATATAAACGGCGAAGAAGGTAAAGCAATGCTTAAAGAGCTTTCCGAGTGCTGCAATAATATAAAAGTTGTAGGAAATTTCGAAAAAGAAATCAGAATTTAGGAGATAGCTATGATAATACCTGTTAAGACCTCAGGGTCGGGTTACAACATAATACTTGAAAAAGGCGCATTGTGGCGGGTAGGCGAATATCTTAACCTTGAAAGAAAGGTTTTGGTAGTTACCGACAGTGGTGTGCCTGAGGAGTATTGGAAGGCGGTAGTAAACGCATCTGAAGAAGGATATGTTTTTATCTTTAATGCGGGCGAGACTTCTAAAAATTTCGATACTTTTAAAGAAATCCTCGAAACACTCGTTAAAAATGACTTTACCCGTACCGATTGTATAGTAGCCGTAGGTGGTGGCGTGGCAGGAGATATGGCAGGTTTTGCCGCCTCTTGCTTTATGAGAGGTATTGATTTTTATAATATTCCTACTACTGTGCTTTCACAGGTGGATTCTTCCATAGGCGGAAAAACCGCTATTGATTTTTGTTCGGTTAAAAATATTGTGGGGGCTTTTTATCCCCCTAAATGCGTTATAATCGATACCGAAACCTTGAAAACTCTGCCCCAAAGACAGATTGTAAACGGCCTTGCCGAAAGTATTAAAATGGCCCTTACCTTCGACGAGGAATTATTCTCTCTCTTTGAAGATGGCATAACTGCCGAGGATTTGGATACAGTTATCGAGCGTTCTTTGTATATTAAGAAAAGGGTAGTTGAAGAAGATGAAAAGGAATCAGGTCTTCGCAAAACCCTTAATTTC
>JAZRNX010000038.1:0-2080 GCA_045648365.1 Acutalibacteraceae bacterium | reverse complement strand
AGTTTGAAACCTCGGTCAAGGTATTATCGTTGATATGTTTTTTGAATTCTTCCTTTGAAATTTCGTTTTTAAAACCGTAAATAAGCTCGGCACCGTCTTCGCAGTCAACAACATACCACATTTCAGTTTTGCCAAATTCACCCTCTTTTTCAAGAGCATATTTGTCATCAGGATGAACCTGTACTGAAAGCTTTTGCTTAGCATCAATAAGTTTGATAAGCAACGGAAAATAAGGAAACTTTTCTGCATTATTTCCTAAAGCTTCATTTCCCCATACTTCAAGTGCCTCAGGTAAAGTTTTCCCTGCAAACTCACCGTTTACAACTGTACTTGGACCGTCCTTATGGCAGGAAAGCACCCACGCTTCTGCAGCAATTTCTTTATCGGTTTTATATCCAAATTCTTCTTTTAATTTTGTGCCGCCCCAAAGATAATCGGTAACGTTAGGTTTCAATAATAAAGGATACATAAATTTTCCACCTTTTTTATATTTTCAATACTAAACATTTTACTACAATATAAGCCTTTTTTCAAGAGCATTTAGGTAAAATAGTAAATTAAAAAGGCTCTATAATAAATGTTGGGGTAACCAAGTAGAGCCTACGAAGAAAAATTGAAATAAAACTAAAAAAGTAGAGCATATTTGGAAGAAATCCGTTAAAATGGAAATGTCTAGTAACCATAAACGGAGAACCAAATATGCTCTACAAACATTTTACAGAAAAACTTCTCGGATTGCAAGGATTAAATATAACAAACATCGAAGAAAATGAAAAAAGTATCATAATATATGCAGAAATGGAAAGAAAAGAACATACGTGTATTTGTTGCGGTACCGCAACAAATACAGTCCACGACTATCGAGAGCAAAAAATCAAAGATATTCCTGCTTTCGGAAAGCTTGTCAGCATAGTGTTACGAAAACGTAGATACCGTTGCAAGTGCTGTGGCAAGAGATTTTTTGAGTGTAATTCATTTTTGCCTAAATACCATAGAATGACTAACAGACTATCTGCATTCGTAATAGATAAGCTTCGTGATGAACGATCCTTTACAAGTGTCGCCAAAGAGGTTAACCTCTCTGTAACTACTGTAATCAGAATATTTGACACCATTTCCTATCCTAAAGCAGAATTATCCGAAGCGCTTTCTATTGATGAATTTAAAGGTAATACCTGGGGTGAAAAGTACCAATGCATTTTAACCGACCCTGTTAATAAAAGGGTTTTGGATATACTACCCGAAAGGTACAAGCCTTATTTAACAAGCTATTTTAAGCAATATCCAAAAGAGGTACGCAATGGTGTAACTTATTTTGTTAGTGACATGTGGCGTACTTATGCAGATATCTGTGATGTGTGGTTTAAAAATGCAACTCAGGTAATAGATAAATACCATTGGATAAGGCAGGCTATATGGGCGTTTGAAAATGTGAGAAAAGAAGAACAAAAGAAATTAAGCCCTGAACTCAAAAAGTATTTTAAAAGATCTAAATCTTTGCTTATTAAGAGATACGACAGTCTTGAAGAAGAACAAAAACAGCAAGTTAATGTTATGCTATATTATTCTGTTAACATAAGCAGAGCCTACTTTTACAAAGAAGAATTTTTAAAGATATTAAGCAACAAAGATGCCGAGTCTGCAAGGAAAGCTGTGTCCGAATGGATTCAAAGTGCAGAAAACTGCGGTATACCGCAGTTTGAAAAATGTGCCTATACCATGCGTAATTGGTATACAGGTATTATTAATTCATTTCCAACTACCATTACAAATGGTTTTACCGAAGGCTGTAACAACAAGATTAAGGTTTTAAAGCGAAACGCATACGGTTACCAAAATTTTAAGCGATTCAGAAACCGTATTTTACATATATTTTCTCATCAACAACCACATAACGAACAAGCAGCTGCTTGAAAGCGACTGCTTGCATAAAACATTTTCATTTTAACTCTTTACCCCAACTATTGACAAAGAGCCTAAATAATTAATGAGTTGCAGTCCATAAAAAACTGCAACTCATTAATTATTTATTCCTAATATCATAGCATATAACGTATAAATATATTTAAATCACCACACC
>JAZRNX010000037.1:0-7474 GCA_045648365.1 Acutalibacteraceae bacterium | reverse complement strand
TGCAACAAGTACAGTTACATCCTTTTCATTATTATTAATAACGCCGGATGCTATACTGGGAAGATAAAACTCAGCTTTAGGAACATTGATTTTTTCCTTTAAAAAGGTAACTAAATCACGCTCTACATAATGGAAGAAATCAGGTGTAAAGCCCCACATATTCATTGATACTACCGTATCGGGTGAGAGCGGAATCCAATTCTCATCATCTTCCGTATATTTGCAATCAACAATTTTTGTTCTTTCGGTTACGCCCTTCAGCTTACCGTTTTCAATTTCGCAAACTCCACGGGAAACTGAACCATTTTCTGTGAGAGTATTAGCGAGGCGGAAACCTACCATACAGTAATCGCCTTTTTGCTCTTTTAGATGATTATATATTTTTTGAAATGCGGATTTTCCGTAATAATCATCAGCATTAATTACCGCAAAGGGAGTTTTAACAATATCACGGCAACAGTAGATAGCGTGACCAGTTCCCCAAGGTTTCGAGCGGTCTTCAGGGGCTACAAAGCCTTCGGGTAATTTATCTATCTCTTGAAAAGCATATTCTACATCAATAATCTTTTCAATTCTTTTGCCTACAAGCTCTTTAAATTCCTTTTCAATCTGATGCTTGATTATGAAAACAACCTTTGTAAAACCAGCCTTTTTAGCATCGTAAACAGAAAAATCGAGAAGGGCTTCGCCCTTAGGACCTATAGGCTCTACCTGTTTAAGTCCGCCGAATCTACTGCCCATACCTGCAGCCATAACTACTAATGTTGCTTCAAATGACATTTAATCATCCTCTTTCACTTGCTTTGATTTTGATGCGGTTGCGTTTTCGTTGGCCTTATGGTCAAAACCTTCGGTGCTCTCTCTCATAAAGAGAACCTTAATAGTCAATACCATAAGTTTTATATCCTGAAGAAGTGAATATGTTTCGATATAAATCAAATCCATATTAAGTTTATCTTCTGGGGTTGTATTATATTTTCCATAAAGTTGCGCAAAACCTGTAATGCCCGCTTTGACCTTATGTCTAAGCTCAAATTGAGGGTATTTATTTGTATATTCATAAACATTTTCAATTCTTTCAGGTCGGGGACCCACGATGGACATATCGCCCTTTAACACATTAATAAGTTGGGGTAATTCGTCAACGCGAAACATTCTGATGATTTTGCCTACTCTGGTTATTCTATCGTCATCATTTTCGGCTTTTCTAGCACCGTCCTTGTCCGCGTCAACAATCATTGACCTAAACTTGTAAATATTAAAAATTTTACCGTCTTTGGTTATACGGTTTTGTTTGAATAATATGGGGCCACCATCGTCAAGTTTTATTGCAATTGCGCATATAAGCATAATAGGTGATGCAGCAATAAGACCTATTCCTGATACAACTATATCTATTATTCTTTTAACTATCGCCTGTTCAAAGGTAAGTCCTCGGTTACGGTTCATCAGAACGGGTGTATCACTTATCTGAATTTCGTAACTGTTATTTATAATGATATCGGTGAAATCGGGCAAGATATATGCGCGTTTTTCCGTTCTGTAGCAATATGTGAGAATTTCCTTTTGCAGGTTCTTATTATCCACACAAAGCAGAACGGCTTCATTTTTATCAATGTTTTTATAAATTTTATCAAGCGGAGTGGTATTAACATTGAGTCCGCAGGTTATATTAAAACGGTCGGAAATGTGGCTCATTTTATTAATAATCTCAAAAGCGGATTCCTGGTCGCCGAATATTGCAACAACCTTACGGGCCGCATAAAGCTTAAAATAAATAACATTAGCGCACATTGCGGAAATTGCAACGGCGGCGATTTGATAGATAACACCAAATATCATTGGCCTTACGGCAACCATATCACGCGCAATGAGGCTCAATTCCAGATACATTATAATATTTGTAAATACTACAGCTAACGAGAAACTGTATATAATTTCGTGGATACGGTAAACGCCGATTTTAAAAGCGCCATACAAAGATGAAAATACCGAGAATATCAAGACATACGAAAAGATAACCACATAGTTTCCCTTGTTGGAAAAAAGGGATTCCACATAGTTTGAATTCCAGGTCTGCGTAAAGCCCATTGTAGCAATAACCACAATCATTAATTTAACGCAAAACATTACAGTTTTTCGAACTTTAACGAAAAAATCCATAATAAATTACCTCTCGCTATACTAAATTATAGTATATAGTCATTTTACTATTATTGTCAAGAAAATAATTGTTCTTGACAAGTTGGGGCAATAGTAATATAATAACAAATACTGCGTTCCCAAATATTATATATATAAAGGTGGTTTTTCCATTGACTAAGGCAATAAAGATTACTGAAGCCGGTCTTGAAAAGCTTAAAGAAGAGCTTGAAACTTTAAAAACACAAGGCCGTGCAGACATCGCAGAAAAAATCAAGGTTGCCCGCGGTTACGGTGACCATTCCGAAAACAGCGAATATGATGAAGCCAAAAATGAGCAGGCAAAAATCGAAGCCCGTATCATCGAGCTCGAAGCTATGCTCAAAAATGTTGAACTTATTAGCGATATAAAAGGTTCACCTAAAAAAGTTGTTGTTGGCGTTAAAGTAAAGGTTTACGATGCCGAATATGATGAAGAAATTGAGTACCAGATTGTTGGCTCAACCGAAGCAGACCCCAGAAATTATAAGATTTCTGATGAATCTCCTGTTGGTAAAGCCCTATTAGGCAAAAAGGTTGGGGATGAGGTTTCTATTGAAGTTCATTCCGAAACGATTAATCTCAAAATAATTGGTATTTCAAAATAATCATTAGGGACAGTTCGGTTACTGTCCCATTTTCTCTTATATGAAAGGATGTTAAAAATGAGTCAAAATAATATGGCGCCCGAACAGGAACTTAATGAAATTTTGCAGGTTCGCCGCGATAAACTTGCCTCAATGAGAGAATGCGGCAACGACCCATTTGTTAAAACCAAATATGATGTTGATGCTCACTCAATGCAGATTAAAGGCGACTATGAAGGTTTTGAAGGTAAAACCGTTAGTATTGCGGGTCGTATTATAGCAAGGCGAATTATGGGCAAAGCGAGCTTTGTTACCCTTCGTGACGGTGAAGGCGATATTCAGCTATATGTTCGCCGTGATGATGTTGGTGAAGAAGATTATGCCGCTTTTAAAAAGTGGGATATCGGCGACATCATTGGCGTTAGAGGTTTTGTATTCAAAACACAAACTGAGGAAATTTCCGTTCATGCAGAGCATATTGAAATTTTAGCAAAATCCCTTCTTCCCCTTCCCGAAAAGTTCCACGGTCTTACTAATAACGACCTTCGTTTCCGTCAAAGATATGTGGACCTCATTATGAATCCCAATGTTAAGCGCAATTTTATTATCCGTTCGCAATTCATCAAGTTTATGCGTAAATACCTTGATGATATGAATTATATTGAGGTTGAAACCCCCGTACTTAATACAATTGTTGGCGGCGCCGCTGCAAGACCTTTTATAACTCATCACAATACTCTTGATATACCTATGTATATGCGTATCGCAACTGAGCTTCCTTTGAAGCGTCTTATTGTAGGTGGTCTTGAGCGTGTTTACGAAATCGGCAGGATTTTCCGCAATGAAGGTATGGACCCTAAGCATAACCCTGAATTCACCACTGTTGAGCTTTATCAGTCATATGCGGATTTCCATGATATGATGGATATTGCCGAGGGTATTATTTCTGGCGCTGCCAAGGAAATTCATGGCACCTACGAAGTAGAATGGCTTGGCGAAAAAATCGACCTTACTCCCGGTTGGCGCAGACTTACTATGGTTGATGCCGTTAAGGAATATGCAGGCATTGATTTCGGCTCCATCTCCGATGATGCCGAGGCAGTAGCCGCTGCAAAAAGCATTGGCGTAGAACTTGCCGATACCGCAGATAAGACCTGGGGTAACGCTCTTTATGCTTGCTTCGACCAGAAGGTTGAAGAAAAGCTTATTCAACCTACTTTTATCACAATGTATCCTGTAGAGGTTTCTCCTCTTACAAAAGCTTCTCCCGAAGACCCACGACTTACCGAACGCTTTGAGTTGTTTGTATGCCACAGTGAACTTGCAAATGCATATTCCGAGCTTAACGACCCAATAGTTCAACGCGAACGCTTTATGAAGCAATTAGAGCTTCGTGAACGCGGTGACGACGAGGCCGAGATGCTTGATGAGGATTTCCTCACCGCAATGGAATATGGTATGCCCCCCACAGGCGGTATGGGAATTGGTATTGATAGAGCAGTTATGCTACTCACCAATTCCGATAGCATTAGAGAAGTAATCCTCTTTCCGACAATGAAGCCTTTGGACTGATAAATTTCGGAAAAAACCAGTAGTTATGCGGGTTTTCGGTGGTTTAGCACCTTGAAAAACCACGCCACTACGCCAACTACTACGCCAATTTTCACAAAGAAATTTGCAAAGAAAAGTTACTATGATAGACTAAAAGATCAAGCGCCGTGCAGTTCGCACGGCGCTTTCATCATATTAAAGGCAACTACTGAAAGTTGTAGGTGGTTTCATAAAAGCACATACAACATATTTAACAAAGCAATGAGTATATTTTGATTTTTAAATATTAAAAAATGAAGGTATAGTTTGCATAAAATCTTCAAATACTTTTTGTTCTGTTTCTGTTATAAGAACTTTCATAATAGGTTTGTTTGTTCTCTTTTCCAAATTTATAGTTCTTTTTAATATATCACACAATTCTTCGGGTATATGTTTATTAATGCTAATAGATACACTATAATTTAGAATAATCCTGTCGATATAATAATTCATAATAAAACACTCCTATTGCCATTATAGCAAAGGAGTGTTAAAAAATTTGTTGAAATTGGGTTTTATACCGATACAATTTCTAAAGACTTTGTAGGAAACAAGGTTTGGGCATCGTTTTTGTCCATTTCGACAAGCATAACAGGTTTGTTATGCTTTTTTTCTTGAGCAGCAATTTTACGCATTATTTTTGTTGCTACACGTTTTTTGTCAGACGAACTATCTGTTACTGTGATTACAGCAACACGTTCGTTAAATTTTATTCGGCTTATGATTATTTTATCATCCATATTATGTACATCCTTCAAGTGTTTTACAATAGTTTACGAAATCTTCTAATTTAAGCGGAAGTTCTTCTAAAAGTTTTTCAATAACAGTAGAAATGATATCTTCAACTTCAGAAAATTGAAGTAGCAAAAGTTTGTATGATAGTTCTTTTAGCAACTCGTTTTTCTGGCTATCATTTTGTTCTATAGATAGGTCTTTAATACGTACCGAAAAAACGAATGACAGTGGAGGAAACGATGCATATCTTCCCGTTTTTTTATCACGTTCTTTAATAATATCTATAGTTGGAACGATAACTATAAAATCATCCCAGTTTTCCGGAATAAAATTATGGTCTTTTCGATTAATTGAGTAAACCAACGACTTCTTGTTTTTAAAAGAGCTTTTGATTAATGAGTTTTCAAAACTATATGCTCTAGGTGTTCCTGTAGTATTTGTAATTGCTGATTTTTTGGGAGTCGTTGTAGGTGGGTAAGCACATATGGGTCTATATTCACCATTACCACAATATGCTCTAAATACAGCTCTACACTCAAAAGAATCGTTAAAATAATCCTTAAATTGATTCTCAAACGAAGAGCATATATGAGTTAAATAAGACCGAAATAGGTTACATTGAGTTTCGCAACTTAGATTTTTAATTATTTCCTTAATGTCATTTAAGTATGAAGAAAAAATGTCATCTCCATTAGTGATGGGACTTATTAGGGGATTGTTTTTAACTGAATCAATTTTTTTGTTAAATTCATTTTGAGCCTGCTCTAAAATCTGTAAGGAATTAGGGTTTTCTGTCAAGGAAAGCCCAACTATTTGATTAATATAGTTCGGTAAAAGCTGTGTGCATAACGAAGAAAAATTCCTTATTGTTGAAAACAAAGATTTTAACATTAATATTCCATTATTATCTACAAAAAGATATTGTGTATGGTCTTTGTCAAAATCATTAATAGCTACATATGCATGATTTCTTGTTTTTAAAGGGCTATATATTTTTTGCGTTTCTTTTTCATGTTCGGTAAATAAATGTTCACTATCAATTACAAATTCATTGAAACGATTTGTTTTGAACATTTGTGTGTAAAAAATATTCTTAGATTCATCGAAACAGTATAAGGCATATCTATGATCAATACCTTTGCTACTCAAATCATCCGGCCAACCAATTCCTGTTTCAAGGCTGATCATACTTCTCGTGTGATCCGATAAATTAGTAATCGCCGAATCATGTATATGTCCAGAGAGAAAATAGTCTACGCATAGACGATCTTTTGAAATTAAATATTTATTAATATCATTGGCTTCTTCTGGTGTCATATAAGATATGGGATGATGGGCAAGGCATAAGGTAATGATATTTTTATTTTTTCCCTTGAGTCTTTTATATTTGCTGACGATTTTATCTAATTGATAATGCCCAACTGTTAAATGATATTTTTCTAAGTCCCCCGGACTTCCATAACAACTAAAAGCAGTGTTAATGCGAATAAACACAATCTCGGTAGAGTTGATTTTTGTTTTTTCGACTCCAAATGATTCTGTATACTTTTTTAATGTTTTACCTGATCTGATATTAAATATTTTAAAAATATCATTGCATAAATTTATGTAGTCAGCAAACCCAGTGGTTTGAAGTTCAAAAACTTCTTCTTCCGATGGGATATGAGATTTTTTTCCATCGTTTGGAAATTTAACGCCAGTTTGTTGCGCTATCGAAAACAATTTGTTTGAGGGTTCTGTTTTCTTATCGTGATTACCAGGTACAATGTGTATATCAGCAATAGTAATATTCGAATTTTGCACTTTGCTATTAAGTTCTTTGAAAAATTCGATAGCAGTATTTTTGTAAGCATCATAATTACCACGATCAATAATATCCCCAGTAATTACCATAACAATACTGTTGTTTTGCAATTCTTTATTGCTAGCAATGCTTTCGATAAGATTATCAAGAGTTTCAGTAATTGAATCTCTTATATGTAAATCTGAAAGATGTACTACAAAAAAACGATTCATTTGACCACCATTATCCATTTTTTTACATTATACATCATTTGATGAGTTATTTCAACTAATAAGCACATAATTATAAAAAATATTTTAAAATAAGATATGTATAGTTAAGGTAAGATGCAAATACTTATATCACGATTAATGCTCTTATACGGAACTTCTCGTGTTTATGTGTGATTGACAAATTGTGTCGAAAGTTGTATTATAGTAACGGTGCTTCGCACCCTTAGAAGTTTGTAGTTGGAGGTTCAAATTTATCCACAGGGCCCGAGTTCAGTTTGTTAATTAGTTTCACATGCAAACCTAAAGTTAGATTGCACGTGAGGGGGAGTATTGGAGAGGAGAGATCCCATATCAGAATAGAAACA
>JAZRNX010000036.1:0-50390 GCA_045648365.1 Acutalibacteraceae bacterium | reverse complement strand
AGATAATCGGAGAATTTGTAGAGAGCACCAACCCTTTTGGGTTGGTTGTTTTATTTTTCAGATAAAGATGGAGAGACTCGAAAAGCCCGATTGCAAAGCAATTTGAACAGTTCGGTGAACTGTTCAAAAGGGCGGGTGCGTGTCGGCGGCGTTGCCGTCGAGCGAGTCGTCAGTAGATAATCGGAGAATTTGTAGAGAGCACCAACCCTTTTGGGTTGGTTGTTTTATTTTTCAGATAAAGATGGAGAGACTCGAAAAGCCCGTTTGCAAAGCAATTTGGACAGTTCGGTGAACTGTTCAAAAGGGCGGGTGCGTGTCGACGGCGTTGCCGTCGAGCGAGTCGTCAGTAGATAATCGGAGAATTTGTAGAGAGCACCAACCCTTTTGGGATGGTTGTTTTATATTTCACACCCTATAATCCTCATCAAATATGTAACGGTACTCGTCGCTTATTCGCATAGAAACATAATCGCTTTTGGTAATTATTATGTGGTCGAATAAATTAAGACCAATCTGTTTTAATGCTGTGTATAATCTTTCGGTTGCGATACGGTCATTAGCACTGGGAAGCGCCAGACCGCCTGGGTGATTGTGGGCAATAACGAGATTGGTTGCCTCGTAGTCGAGAGCTAATTTTATAACATCTTTTATGGGAATACCAACCGAGCCAACATCACCTTCATTTAAGAATTTGAAGAATAGTAATTTGCCGTTGCTATTCATACCGAGAACAGATAAGGTTTCAGTGTTTATGCCTAAATAGTGGGAGTAAATATAATCGCCGATAGAATCTACACTATCAAAATGGGCTACAGATTCTTGTCTTTCAGAATTATAAATACGAAAAACATCCCTATATAGTTTGAACATAATAGCGGCACTTTCGCCTATACCTTCTACCTTTACAAGTTCTTCTATTGGCGCATCGAGAACATCTGCAAGGGTACCAAATCTATCCTTGAGGGCGTGGGCGATTTCATTTGTGTCTTTCCTCGGAATAACATAGAAAAGCATATGCTCAAGAACCAGATGGTCAGGCGTATTCTCATCATAACCGTTTTTTAAGAAAAGTTTACGCACTCGTTCGCGGTGTTTATCATGTGGATTCTTTGTGGTACTCATAGTTTCTCCTAAACCAAAGCATTTAAACCCGAATCAGATTTTGGGATAAGGATTTCACGCTGTGGCATTGTTAAAATACTCGCAAATCCGACAGGATTTGCTGCGTTTTGTGTCGTGCCCCACCACAAAATCCTTTTATCACAAAATTCTGCGACCTAAAAGGCGCGGTTTTATGAGTGAATTTCGGTGATGCGGAGCACATAAAGCTGTCGCTTATGGGCGACAAAAAGCCAAAATATGCCTTAAAATCACCCTTTTGGGCTGGTTCGGGTTTAAATGTTTTGGTTAAACTAAACATTCTTATTTTTTATAAGGTTTACAAGTGTTGCGAATTGGTTAATTGTAAGCTCCTCGGCTCTGGCTGTTGGGGAGATTTGCGCCTTTTCAAAAATGGTATGAGCGGTGGGCTTATCCAATTTATATCTGTTTGAAAGGGCGTTTATAAGGGTCTTTCTGCGCTGATTAAAACCTGCTTTAATGATATCAAAAAAGAGTTTTTCATCTTCTGTTTTTACAACGGGAGTTTTTCTTATGTTAAGGTTAATTACCGCTGAATCTACATTTGGAGCAGGCAAAAAGCAGTCACGCGGAACATCAAATAAAATCTCGGCATCGGAATAATATTCCACAACAGCGGTAACGGCACCTGCGGCGCGACTTCCGAGACGGGCGCAAAGACGCTCTGCCGCCTCCAGCTGTACCATAGCGGTGATTGAAGTAATATTTAATTTGCTTTCGAGTAAGGAAATAATTATGGGAGAAGTTATATAATAGGGAAGGTTTGCGCAAACCGCAACTCTATTGCAATCATCAAACTTTTGGGTGATAATTTCATTTAAATTAAGTTTGAGCACATCGCCGAAAATAACTTCAACATTACTGAATTCGCCAACGGTTTTTTTAAGTACAGGTCTTAAGCGTTCGTCAATCTCAATGGCAACAACCTTTTTTGCTCTTTGGGCTAATTCGCGAGTAAGCACACCAGCGCCGGGGCCTATTTCTATAACTCCTGTATTCCGGTCGCAACAGGCATCCGCCATAGCAGGACATACGGTTTCATCAATTATAAAATTTTGCCCGAGAGATTTTTTAAAACTGAAACCTTCGGAGGAAAGAATATTTTTAACATCCTTGATATTGGCAAGATTCATATACACATTCCTTAAATTTAGTAACAAATATATTATATGGTAATACATATATTTTTTCAAGAAAATTTTAGGTGACAAACTGATTAATATATAGTATAATAAGTTTAATAAATTTTTGGAGTGAAGATTTTGGATAACAGATATTATGATAGCGTAATTAAAGAAATGAAGCCCTTCTTGGATGAGGCGGGTTTTGTTTTAAGAGAAGGCGGTTTTTACCTAGCTGAAACCAAGGCCGCAAAGGTAGAATATAATGAGGGTTCACAAAGCTACGAACTCTTTGTTGCCGATGTAGAAGAAGGCAATGTGGGCGAATTCTCTAAAATCACCTCTTGGCTTTTTGATGATAGCCAGACCGAAAAGGATGCGGAGAGTGTTGGCATTGATTTCGTTGATACATTAAGAAAAAATATGGGTATAAAGGTTAAGCGTACTGCAACAGGAACTAATATTGAACTTCCTTCGGCAAGTAAGAGCGGTAGTATGGATATTGGCGGTTTCGCTAAAAAAGTGCTTGATGTTTTTCCGGCATTTAAAGATGAGTATAAAGCCCATGTTGCAAAATACGGCAACTTCCTTTATATGAGCTTTTTTGCTGATACTCTTGTTCCTCAAATCAAGGGAATTTTAACTGAGGGAAACAAAAAATCTCTTAAAAAGTTGTATGACCTTTTGGATACAGCATATAATACCGGTAACGGAGAAACCTCAAATATTGTGGTTGCCAGCATCAGCGCCGCCGTTTGTAAGGATGAGGATTTAAAGGCAAAAGCTATGGAATTTTTAAGCGAGGATAAGCACCTTAAGAATTCTGTAACTGCATTTACCCCCGTTCTTTTGAAGGATAAAAAGTTAGCCGAAGCATTTAAAATCTAAAAATGCTTTAAAATAATTTTTCAGGAGGATTTATTATGTGGCCCGTTTATTTGGTTGTAGGAATACTAGCAGTTATACTCTTCGGATGTATCAGAATTGTTCCTGAAGCAACCCAGTATGTTATTGAGCTTCTGGGTAAATACAGAACTACTTGGAGCGCAGGAATTCACCTTAAAATTCCCGTTATCGAGAAGGTTGCCAAGAAAATCACATTAAAAGAGCAGGTTATGGATTCTCCTCCTCAGCCTGTTATTACAAAAGATAATGTTACTATGCAGATAGATACGGTTGTTTTCTTCCGTGTTTTTGATGCCCGTCTTTTTGCTTACGGTGTTGTAAATCCTATTAAAGCCCTTGAGAATCTTACTGCCACCACCCTTCGTAATATCGTTGGTGAGATGGAGCTTGACGGCACCCTCACTTCAAGAGATATTATTAATACCAAAATGGCAGAAATTCTTGATGAAGCAACTGACCAGTGGGGTATGAAGGTTTCCCGTGTTGAGCTTAAGAACATCATTCCTCCCGCTGAAATTCAGAATGCTATGGAAAAGCAGATGAAGGCAGAGCGTGACCGCCGTGAAACTCTCTTGCAGGCAGAAGGTCATAAAGCCGCCGCCATTACAAGAGCCGAAGGCGATAAGCAAGCAATGATTCTTGAAGCCGAAGGCGAAAGAGATGCTAAAATTGCCAGAGCCGAAGGTGAAGCGAGAGCCATTTACCTCGCTAAGAAAGCCGAGGCCGACGGGCTGATAGCCCTAAAAGAAGCAGGCGCTGATGCCGCGGTTTTGGAGCTTAAAAAGTATGAAGCCCTTGTTAATATGTCTAACGGTACGGCTTCAAAGCTAATTGTTCCTACCGATGCGGTAAACGCCGTAACAAATAACGCCATATTCACCGAAACTACGGGACTTGGCGATAATGTCAAAGAGGCAAAGAAACCTGCTCAAAAGATGAAAAAGGATGAATGTTGCGACTAATGGCTATAAAAGGGGACAAAAATTATAAAGCAGGGCTGATTCTCTTTTCTATAGGCGAAGGTCTTGCAATACTTGAAGCCATAGGGCTTCTCATATACGATATAATTCTTAATTTGAGTGAAAAACTTTACGGTTACGCCAATTGGCAAACCGTAATATATATAGCCGTATCGGTTTTATTAACCGCCGCCGTTATTATCTTTGCCGCGCTTACTAAAAAATCGGCAGAAGAAAAGCAAACGAAAAAATTTTCTATTCTTCTTATGATTTTTTCAGGCGTAGCCATTCTATATGGAATTTACGGAGTACTTAATAATATAATGACCGATATGAGTTATTACTATTTTACCGAAATTTCGGAAATTATCAGTTACGCGGCGAGGCAGTTGCTACTGCTGATAGTATCGGGCAACGGATTTATAATCATCGGCGCCGCAATATTGATTTTCTTTGGATTTAAGAAAAGACAGGTTAATTAAAAACAAAACCCGAGTTTTAACTCGGGTTTTATTGTTTATTTATCGGATTTTAAGTTTACTCCCCAAACCCCTAAAACTATGGGAACGCATAAAAGTATCTGAACTACGGAAAATTCTTCCTTTAATATTAATATACCTGCAATTACCGAAACCACCGTTATAATATTGGAAAATGATGATGAACGGACAACGCTTATGCGGCTTGTGGAGTAGTTGTAAAGAATAAATGCCGCAACGGAAGAAACAATAGATAAATAAAGGATAGATATAATAAAATCTGTGTTTTTAAATGCGGTGGCAAGACCGCATATGTAGTCACCTTTAAGAGATATAACCGCTAAAATATTAAAGCCGATAAAACCTATAAGGAACATAAAGTATGTGCGCTCGAAGGGTGAAAATTCTCTGGATTTTTTGCGGCTTAAAATGTTGAAAACCGCGGCAGAAACTACGGCTAAAAGCAGCAACACAATTCCTATCAGGGTAGTTTTGTTTCCGTCGTTAGATAATACGCTCACTGCACCTACGCCTATAAGAGATACAACTGAGCAGATAATCTGCAGTACGGTGGGTTTTTCTTTTAAAAATGCAGTGGATAAAAACATTACGGCTACGGGTACAAGAGAAATAATAAGTCCTGAAAGAGCAGAGGATGTAAGGGAAATGCCATAAAGTTCAAAAATAAAATATAGGAAAGGTTGAGCTATTGCCATCAAGAGCAGTCCGCCTATCTTCTTGCCGCGAAGATTAATTTTAACAAGTCCCAAAATAATCAGTAGATTGAGAGCGGCAAAAGCGAAGGTAAACCTCACCGCCAATATTAGAAGAGGGTGGGCAACCGATAGAGCGGTTTTAGAGAAAAGAAAACTAAAACCGAATATTAAATTGGCGGTTAAGGCCGCCAACATACCTTTAATTTGATTTTTATCCGTCATATTCTTCACCGCGGATATTATATCAAACAGGATGAAGAATATCAATATATTAATTTTTTTAAAATTTTCTTGACAACCGCCACTAAAGTGGGTATAATACTCTTGCTGTCAAAAGAATATTGGGGAATTGTGTAACGGTAGCACGACAGACTCTGACTCTGTTTGTTGGGGTTCGAATCCCTATTCCCCAGCCAGCATAAACAGTAGGTTCTTGGGACCTGCTGTTTATTTTTTTGCCTAAAAACAGGCATTTCCCCCTGTTTCCCCCCTAAAATTAAAATATTCTGCATACCTAATTGTTGAGATATTCTGTTTTTGTTCTTGAAACATACTATTATTTGAGCAAAAGCGAAAAATTCAAATGAATATGAAAATAAATATAACAAAATTTTGCTTATTTTTAATTGTATGCACAAATCGCCCATATAGATAATTAAAATTTAGGCGATTTGTGCATACAATATAAATGGGTGATAAAAATGGAGGAAATAAACAGGGATATAATTGTAAATTATCAAGAATTAGGGAAAAGAATAAAGAAATTAAGATTGGAAAAGAAAATAACACAAGAAAAGCTTGCAGAGACTGTAAATATATCCAATTCTCATATGAGTCATATAGAAACCGGTATAACTAAAGCCAGTTTGGAAGCAATTGTTAGTATCGCTAATGCTTTATGTACTACGACAGATCAACTGCTATGTGATAGCTTGGTGAGTTCAAAGTCAATTTATGAGAATGAATTAACGGGAATTTTATCTGATTGCGAAATTGAAGAGATACGCTTTTTGACTAAATCCATAAAAGTGCATAAGGATTTTTTGCGCGAATTTAAGAGAAGTAATTAAGGGGATATTTTATTTACTATGCTGCTATATTTTTTAAGCCTTATCGAAAGTGATGAAGATAAGGCTTTTTTTACTACTCTATATTTGAATTACAAAAATATGATGTTTGGAATAGCACAAAATATTTTACAGGATAGCGGTTTGGCAGAGGACGCTGTGAACACTGCTTTTTTAAGTATAATAAATCATTTTGAGTTTACCAAAACTCGTGATGAAGAAAAAATAAAGGGTTATATAATTGTTGTAGTACAAAATGCTGCAAAACAAATACATAATAAACAGAAAAAATATTCGTTTATCAAGAAAACAGATTGTGAATATGACTGCGATTATGAGAACAATTTTTTTGCTAAAGCAAGTAAAATAGATGATAATTTTGATGATAAAATTGATTATAATTTTGTGTTAGATGCAATTAAAGAAATGCCGTCAATCTACAGTGATGTTTTATTGCTTAGATTTTACCACGGGTGCAACAGTAAAGAAGTTGGTAAAATTCTCGGAATTAGCGAAGCTACGGTTCGCAAACGCGTAGAGAGGGCAAGAATGATTCTAAAAGAAAAAATCAGTGTTAAACTATGAAAAAGTACATAACGGATAGAGACGGCTCTTTATATAGAGCATTGGAAGAATATAATCGGTTTATTATTGCTCAGTATGATATTAACTATGAACCTCACAAATTTTCACAAAAGACGGAAAAGCGTATTCATAGAGCAATAAATATGCGAGTTTCATGGTGTTACGATTTTGTTAACACAACGGCTAAACGGGTGGCGGTAATTATTGCCACTGCCATAGTAGCTTTGGCTACGGCCACATTCAGTATCGAGGCGCTACGTGAACCGTTCATTGACTTTATTGTTAAAAAATTCGAACAATTTTCAATGATAAATTTTATAACAACTAACGATATGGGAGAATCTATGGAAAAAATCGAATATAAAAACTTTAGATATATACCTGATGGTTTTTGGATAGAACGCGAACAAAAGGAGCAATTATATTATAAAATTATATATGTCAATAATAAAGGTGAAGAATTTTGTTTTAAGCAAAAAAACATTAACGCAAATGAAACTTCTGTAGATACTGAAAATGGTCAATCAGAAAAGATTTTGATTAGCGGGAATTCCGCTTTTTTAAGTTCTGCAAAGGGATATACGCAAGTTTTTTGGGGTGACGGAAATTATGAGTATACCATTTGGGGTAATTTGGAAAAGTTAGAATTAATCAAAATTGCGGAATCGATATACTAAAAGAGCATCGTATATGATGCTCTTTTTTGTTTTTTGAAAAATTTGTCACATTTTATCAAACTTTCGAATCTTATGTTTGGCAGGTAAAAAATCAGGAGGAGAAAAAATGTTTAAAAAACTAATTTGCAGTATCTTATCCGTTGTTTTAATTATGAGTGTCGGTATTACCGTTTCTGCCGAAACGGTAGAAACGGTATCGGTACAACCAAGATTAACTTATATTATGAATTGTGAATCTGATTTAATAATCAGCGGGTCGCAGGCTAAATATTCTTGTGATGTTGACGCATATCCGGAAGTTACAAAAATAGTAGTAGAAATGAAATTGCAAAAAAAGACAATTGCATGGTGGAGTGAAGTTGAAACGACAACGGTAACAGTGTGGGACAACACATTATATCATCAAGAGTCTTGTTCATTAACTTCGTCCGGAAAGTATCGTAATAAAATTACTATAACCGCATACAGCGGTAGCAACAGTGAAGAATTTACCATTACCAGTGCGGAAAAAACTTATTAAAAGAGATTTGAATTTTCATATAAACTAAAAAACTAAAAACATTTACCTGCCGGGGCCCAAAAGATTATCCTTTTGGGCTTTTTGTTTTAATAAAAATTAGTGGGATTTTTTTAATGTGGACAAGTTTTGTCCCCTTTATGATGTAGGTTCTTATCAAAGAAGGGGGGAACCAGTTTGGGTAGTGACGAACGACGAGAAAAAATAATTAGAATATTGTCGAGAAGAGGACATGAAACAATTTTTAATCTTGCGTTCGAATTGGGAGTATCAACGCGGACTATTAGGCGGGATATAGATGTTTTAAGTGTTAATAATCCAATATATACTCAACCCGGAAGATATGGTGGCGGAATTTATATATTGGATAACTATATAATAGGTAAATCTTATATTTCAGATAAGGAAAGTGCAACACTAAAAAAGCTTTACTTATTGGTTGAGAAGTTTGAGGAAGAACAGTTTTCTGTGGAAGAACGACAGATTTTGCAAAATATAATAAAAAATTATTCAATACCAGAAAGGAAAAAATGAAATGAAAGAAGAGTTATTGTTTACGGAAATTTGTAATTTTAAAAATGACACATTTAATGAAGATTTATTAAAATATGCAACTCCAAAAGTATTGGGAATGTTATTTCTAAATCGTATGCAAGCTATTGCGTATGGAAATATGAAAGAAAAGAACATATTAGAAACTACTAATCGTGAATTCAGAAATTCGCTAAAAATGGCATACCAATACAATTTGGTTAAAAATGAAAGTTATTATGAATGTGTTGATTATTTGCGCAGAGTTCTTGATAAAAGCGGTTGTAAATACGCAATGTTAAAGGGTGCGGTTTTATGTGGTTTGTATCCTAAGGGATACCGAACTTCTAATGATATAGATATATTAATTCTTCCTAAAGATATAACTACGATATCGAATTTATTGAAGATGGATGGATTTAAACAAGGTTGTATAAAAAACGACATATTTGTTCCTGCAAATAGGCGTGAGATAATAGATTCAAAAATGATGCGTGGTGAAACAGTGCCTTTTGTAAAAGAAGTTAATCTTCCCAATATGAAGTATATGGAGGTTGATATCAATTTTTCGTTAGATTATAAGAATGGTGATACTGAAATGATAAGTGATATGTTAAAAAGGACCGATAGAATTGAGATTTTAGGAGTATCGGTGCGAACATTGGCGTCAACAGATTTTTTAATTCATTTGTGCGCGCATTTGTACAAAGAAGCTACAACATTGCCTTGGATAGAGATGAAGCGTGATATGACACTATACAAATTTTGCGATTTGTATTTCTTATTATATGATATTGATGATAAAAGAGCGGACGCACTTTTTAGACGAGCTAAGCAACTAGGGCTTGATAAAATTTGCGCATATGCAATAATAGCGACTTATGAAATGTTCGAAATTAAAAACAAGTATTTGTTAGTGGAATCAAGAAAAGTTCTTGAAAATGATAAAGAGTTTATGCGTCGTGTTTATTCACCGAAAGAAAAAACTAGTTATATGTATGTTGAAGATAGCGTATTAAAACGCTTTTTTGCGGATAACCGCAAGGAAATGCTGAGGAGAGAATAATAAATATGAGAAAAAAACTTAAAATGATACCGCATAAAATGCCGGGAATTTTAATTACATTTTGTGGACTTGATGGATGCGGCAAAACCACAATGCTAAATAAACTTGCGTCAGAACTTGGCAAAGAATATGAAGTTTGTATAACAAAACAACCGACGGATAAAGTGAGAAAATCTGAGATTTTCAGAACATATATGGATAGCCCGGATAACAGCGGCTTTGATTATAGAAGCTTATCGTTATTGGCTGCAAGTGATAGGTTGCAACATGTAAACAAGGAAATTGTGCCTCTTTTAGAAAGAGGAAAAATAGTGTTAAGCGACAGATATTTTTATTCTTGTCTTGCGAATCTCAGAGCCAGAGGTTTTTTGGATGATTGTTGGATATATGATGTAGCAAAATTTATTATAAAACCGGATATAGCGTTCTTTTTTGATGTGCCGGTTGATACCGCTATAAAGCGTGTTCGCAGTAGAGTGGATGAGAAAGATAGATATATTGATATAGAACTTCAGCACAAGCTCCGTGACGAATATATGAAAATTTGCAAAGCCAATAACGGAGTGTTAATATCAACAGAAAAGTCTATTGATGAATGCTATGCTTTAATAAAAAAAGAAGTTGGAAGGGTAATAAATAAATGAATATTGAAGAAAAGATTAAAAACATTTTATGGGAACTTAGTGGCGTGGAGACAATCGAAAATACCTTGGCGTTACAGGAGGATTTAGGCCTGGACAGCTTGTTGATGGTAATGTTGCTTATAAAGGTAGAGGAAGAGTTTGGTGTTGAACTTGATGAATCTGATATGAATCCTTTCAGTTTAAATACAGTTCAAAGTGTAGTTAACATGGTCTGCAAATACATAGGTGAAGAAAATGAATAAATGCGTTGAACTTCCCTTAATTGAACCTATGTATAAGACCTATCATGACGGTATAGTTACAGCATCATTAGTTACAAATCCTTCAATTAGAAATTGGTTTTTAAGTAACACAGTGGTTTTGACTTGTAACAGGAAATTCCTTACCGGTTTTACTACACCAGTAATTCGTGTTGAAAACTATGCTTTGAATAACACATTGTTTCAGACCATATGGGTACCTATGAAAATTATAAAAGGCGGTATGAATAATGTAATTCGGAATTTAATTAATGAGGGCTTTTATATTAATTTCAATGGAGTAGACGATTATTATGTTGAAGGAAAAAGTTGGTATAAAGAGAAACACTTCAGCCATGACGGTACGATATGCGGATATGACCGATTGAACAAATCCTATTGTATTTATGCTTATGATAGTAACTGGATTTATCGAAAATTTTGGACATCGCAGACATCATTCAACAAGGGATGTAATGCTCTATTTCAAAAAGGTGAATATGGGTGCTTATGCGCGTTTAAACCAAGGTTGGATAAGGTTGAGTTTTCCATAGAAACTGTCTTCAAATGCATGGTTGATTATCTTGACTCTAATCTTCAAAAATATCCTGAAGATGGAGAAGGGAATGTTAGAGGTATTATTGTACATGAGTATATAGCTAAATATATCGATAAGTTATATGATGGCTCAATTCCTTATGAACGAATGGACAGGCGGGTGTTTCGGCTTATTTGGGAGCATAAAAAGATAATGTTTGAAAGAATTGAAAAGATTGAAGAAGTTTTAAATATAAGCAATGAAATCAGCCTAAAATACAAACCGTTAGTAGCAGAAGCCAATACTATGAGAATGCTATATGCTTCGCATCATATGAAACGAAGAGATTCAGTATTACCAATCATTAAGAAGAAACTTTTAACTTTGATGGAACGAGAAAAGGAATTATTAACATTACTTGTGCAAAAAATGGGGGACGAAAACGGTGATAAAGTTGTGGAATTATCTAAAAAACAGGATGCAATTTAATCTGCAGCAAACGGTGTGTGAAAACAATAGGGTGTTAACATATAAACAAATGATTTTTTGTGCTGAGTATTTTGCTAAGAAAATTGGTGGTAAAAAATGTTGTGGCATACTTTGCAAAAGCGAATTAAATGCTGCTACAGCGGTTATGGCGTGCATAGCTGCGGGAGTAACTGCAGTCCCACTATCATATAGATATGGAGAAAATCATTGCAAAAAAATACTGGCAGCTGTTTCCCCTGATACCTTAATACTTGACGATGAAAACAATGATTTAATAATTCAAAATATTGAAAATTCAGAATATAAGGCGCCTTCTAATCCACCGGTGCTTATTATGTGTACGTCGGGAACAACCGGCAATCCCAAATGTATTATGCTTTCAAAGGAAAATATTATTTCGAATCTTAAAGATGTAGCACGATATTTCAAGATAAACAAAAGGGATAAAATACTTATATCAAGGCCGCTTTATCACTGTGCGGTTCTTACTGATGAATTTTTAATTTCTCTTATTAAAGGTGTGCAAATAAGGTTTTTATCGGAAAACTTTAATCCGATGAAAATTTTAAATACAATACGTGAAAATAGGATAACTACATTCTGTGCCACACCAACAATATTGAATATGCTGGCATTGCTTACCAATAATACTGCTAATCTAGGATTGAAAAATATAGTAGTGAGTGGCGAATGCATGGGGAAATATGTGGGTGAAGGGATAGCGAGAATATTCCCCCAATGCAAAATATATCATGTTTATGGATTAACGGAGGCTTGCCCAAGGGTAAGTTACTTGCCGCCTAAGCAGTTTAAGAGAAATTGTGATTGTGTGGGTAAACCATTAAAATCTTTGAAAATTAAAATAACTGATGAGAGCGGAAATCCTGTAAAAAAAGATAAGGTTGGTATGCTTTGGGTAAAAGGCGGAAGTGTTATGCAGGGATATTACAACGATTGCAAATTGACGGAAAAAACCTTAAGAGACGGTTGGCTTCGCACAGGAGATATGGCCAAGATCCAAAAAAACGGGTATTTAAAAATAATGGGAAGAAGTGACGACTTAATAATTCGCGCAGGTATGAATATATATCCTCGAGAAATAGAAAATGCATTAAAAAGTGATGCTCGAACAAGGGAAGTATTAGCGTATGAATATAGGGAAAATGGTGTAAAGATAGGGCTAAAAATATCTGGAGAATTTCAAGATGTTAATGATGTTAGACGATTGTGCAAAACAGTCCTTCCGGAGTATCAGATGCCATCAAAAATAGTCCTGCTCGAAGAATTGCCTAAAAATGCTACAGGGAAGGTTTTGCGAGGAGTCCAAAATGATTGAATATGAAAAGAAGTACCTGCTAAATCGTGATGAATATGTTTTTTTATTAGAAAATCTGTTTAGTGGAAAACACGAAATAAAACAGATAAATCATTATTATGATAGTGATAAATGTTTTTTGAATCATATGGGTATAACATATAGAGTGCGAGAGAATGATGACTTCAAATGTGCAACTATAAAATATCATAATCAATATGGTAAAGATGGTAGTTGGGAGGAAAGTTTCTTAATAGATAACATACCACTAGAGGCCATATATAAAAATTTAAGGTTACGTAATAAAGGATGCCTAACAACCATTCGCAATAATAATTACATAAATGATGGTTTGATTTTATCGTTGGATAAAAACGAATATCTGAATTTTACGGATTTTGAACTTGAAATTGAGTATGACAAATCGCAAGAAGAACCAGCTTGGTATTGGGAGAATAAAATTTGTGAAATGCTGGTAAATGGGGGATTTGTTGAAACATCAAAAGAATTTTTTACGGTAAAAAGGAATTTCTGTTCTAAATCTAACCGTTTTTTTGAAAAATTAAGAGAATTGGAGGGGAAAGAGGTATGATTCAACCAATAGAAGATGTCATTAAAATAAGGGGTAATATAAGCAATGTGGATAAAACTAATAGCAATAAGCATTGCATAGTGTTTAACGAGGATAATGGAAGCAAGACAGCTTATTGTTTTTCTATGCCTATATATGATGAGAAAACCAAAAAAATAATTAATTGTGAATTTTCTATACAAAATGAAATTGCTATGTTCAATGGAGCAAATTGTAATGTGTATATAGATAAAAAAATAGTTTTTAATAACGCAGAAGGTTCTTGTGAAATTGAACTAGTTAAGAATGGTGATAATATTTTGAATCCGCAACAAATTATTTCAGGTGGATGCACAATAAAACCAACTCTTAACGGTATTGTTTGTATGGCTCCCTGTAATAAAAATATGCCATATACATTTATTGTTAGGTCGGATGAGCCGTGCCGCGAAATAAAAGCCAATAATAAGAGCTTTTCTTTTATGGTTTCGCCCTTTGTACCTCTGATTACTGTTTCATGTATCGGTAGTTATAATTCAGCAAAATTATTAGGTCCCGCACAAATTACATATCATCAAAAAGATGAAAAAAGTTTTGAAATTAGCTTGATGACGGATGAGCCAGATACTGAATATATAATGATGGAAATAAATATGCACAGTGAAAAAGCGCTGCAAGATACCACCGTAGAAAGTGCGAATCCCTATATGAATAATGCATTTGGCGGAACGGCATTCTTGGGTACTACAGCAGTTTTTGGAGAACAGTGGCTATATACCAGGCCTGAACTTAACAGAGTTTTGGAGCCATTTAATCATAGGGTAAATAAAATAATTCTGCATATACCAAAACTTAATGAATCAACAACTGAGATTGCTGCTTTTAGGGCAGCAATGCGGTTTTGTAGTTTTGGCTCTACTTGGAACAACAAAATATCCAGTTCATCGGCTATGGGAGCAGTCGATATTAACAATGAATATATAAGTTTGGATTTGACAGAAGCTTTGGTGGAAGGACAATTTGCTAATTATATTCGTAATGATGGATTTATTTTAAGACCAAAGAATAAAAACAGCGGTTTTATAGCTATATCCACAGGGGATAGCTATTATAAACCGCAGATAATTGAAATAAATTATAAATAATTTTTATTTAAACAGGTCAGGTTTTGACCTGTTTAAATTTTATAATGAGGTTGCACTAAAACAAAAGGGGGTGAAACAGTGGCATGTAGAGATGCATATAAAAACAAAATAATTAAAGATAGAAAATTAGATGATGCAGAAATAGGGGATGGGTACTCTGTTCCAACTCTTCTGTTGGGAGTGGATTCATGTGTGAGGGCATACGAGATTCTGCAAAACAATCTGACTGAATATGAGTGGGTTGAAAAAAATAAAATACCGCCTAATTTTTGGGGCAGAAACATTAACGGTAAAAATGCTCTTACTATAGATGAAATAGAATTTCTGCATTCAAAAGCTTGCAAAGTGGCGGCAATTTACAATTCCGATGGTGAAATGATTACAGAAGAGCAGGGAAGAGAGGAAGCTGAAAAGGCAGTATCTGTTGCATTAGAGTTGAATATACCAATGGAATCTGCAATATTTTTAGAAGTTGATGATAATAAAAAGATAACTCGTGATTATATTAAAGGATTTGCTGAAAAATTAATGGAAGAAGGGTTTGTTAGCGGTTTTAAAGCAAATACTGATGCTGCATATATGTTTGACCGTGAATATAGTCGTGGTTTGCAGACAGACAAAGATATATTTAGAGCTATTTTGGTTTGGGCGACAGCTCCAACTATAGAAGAATATGATAATATCACTACTACGCATCTGATACATCCTGACAATTGGGTGCCTTTTGCGCCATCGGGAATCATAAGAAAAGATATTGCAGTATGGCAATATGGTAAGGATTGCCATCCAATATATGATAACAAGGATAATTTAACCACATTTAATTTAAATCTAATAAGAAATCGAAATGTTATTATTAAAAGAATGTTTTAGTTGTAAAAAATATTAAAAAAGTAAATAATAAAAGGAGAAAATAAAATATGATATACGTAAATAATGTAAGTGTATATCCTTCAAGTATAACAATAAAAAAAGGACAGTTTTATAATGGGGCTTATGCAATAGTAAGTCCATCAAATGCAACCTGTGGTTGTGTTGAGTGGAGTAGTGATGATATAGGCGTAGCCACAGTAAACTGGGAATCGGGTCAAATATATGGAAGAAGCGGCGGTACGGCAAGAATATATGCTACCGCAACGGATGGAAGCGGAAAAAGAGATTACATAACCGTAACAGTAGATGATACCGTTAAAATAACATCAATATATACCTGCCCGGAAAATATGACTTTAATGGTAGGAGATACAGAAACACTATCTCCCATTATATATCCCAGCAATGCCACAAATAAGACACTTGACTGGACAACTACTAACAGTAGTGTAGCCAGTGTAAGCGGCGGTGTGGTAACGGCAAAGGCGCCGGGTTCTGCATATATAAGGGCGACTGCAAGGGACGGAAGCGGTAAAGTTGGCTCTACCTTTGTAGAAGTATGGGGCAATGTTTTGGTGCAGTCCATAAATGTAGTCCCATCAAGCAAAACTATGAATATTGGTGATTCTGTAATTCTTAGCGCGAATGTAACTCCCAGCAATGCAACCGATTCACATGTGGTATGGGAAAGCACTAATACAAGTGTGGCAACGGTTAACGCTGCAAGCGGATTGGTTTGCGCCGTAGGAGCAGGTGTCACCACAATAAAAGCGGAAGCACAGGATGGAAGCGGAGTGGTAGGTATGGCTACTATAACCGTAAATGCACGTGTTCCCGTAACAGGCATTACTGTGTGTCCTGAGACAAAAACGCTTAATGTAGGAGAATCCACAACCTTACAAGCAACGGTTTACCCATATAATGCAACAAATAAATCGGTTACTTGGTGTAGTAGTAACGAAAGCGTGGCTTGCGTGGATTATTTAACAGGGTATATTACTGCCATTAAGGCGGGTACCGCTACAATTACAGCTACTACTGCTGATGGTGGGTACACAGATACAGCTGATATAACTATATATATTGATACTGTAACCATAAAGAAGGATGGATATTTTAATAAGGTTGTATTCAAAAATTCTGGCAAGGTATGGCGTTGTATTAATAACGATATGATTTACAATGAGGAAAATAGCACAAACACTACTTTTCTTAGACGCTCAAATTATAACTGCTATAAAAACTATGATGGCGCAACGGAAGTGCATGACGGTCCTATGATTTTTGAAGATGATGAATTGAGGTTATTATATGCGATTGACCCTTACGGTGTAGCGTTCCATGTTAAAAGTTATGCAGAGAGTTTACCAGGTGGAATGGCAACATCGTTAGAAGAAAAAGACCGTGTTTTTAGGGTTTTATTTGGACGAGAACCCAAGTATTATTATCGTGATATGTACGGTACGATTTGGTATGAAACTGATGTGAATCGCAACTCAGACCAGATTATTTCCGAATCAGAAGCGTATTTTGGCATGCATCCCGGCAATACATATTTAAGAGCATTAATAAGCGGTATTGATTTTACACGAGCTATAGCTGAATTGCTATTACAGGGTAAAAACATTCAAACAACTGTTTTAGAAAAAGCAATAGACATTGTGGGTTTCACTTTGAAATTTTCACTGCTTTATTTTGAAGGAGAACATGTTGTTTTGGCGGAAGAAATTATATCGGAATTAGAGGATATGGTGGAAGGTGGATTGTTACATGTTGTGGAGTTGGATAATGTGTTTAAAGTTTTATCTGCGTTTACAAGTTTTATAGAATTAATTGAAGCGCTAACGGATAAGCCGAAATATTATCTTGCCACTATGGATTATTGCATAACTAAGACAGATTACGATATATCTTTGGAAATAGCAAGCGGTGAAACATATAAGTTAACTACAATTGGTGAAAATGTAATTGTGGAATAAAAAACAAATGCCTACAGGTAAAATCTGTAGGCGTTTGTTGATATATTAAGGCCATTATTCTTCAAGGATGAAAAATTTTTTATTATAAACACTAATTATTTTTTTGCCGACAACAGCCAAATAAAATTCATCGTTTCGATTCGAAGTTTTTATAAGGGTGGTATCGGTCATACTAAAGTTTTCTGACCAGGGATAGAGAATCGTTTTAAAAACAGTGATTGTACTAGGATCGACATTTAAATATCCGTGTTTGGCGAAATTGAGGGAATGTACCACCGAGGGTTGTATAAAAAGAAATGAAAATCTAGTTTCATAACCTTTTAGCCAATCCTCTGTTATAATTAAACGCTTCGAAAGTGTTAAATAGTTATATATTGAAAAAATTAATCCCACCGCCGAGTATATTATGGCAGAAAAAACAATCAAAACACAGAATATAAATATAATAAGAATAAACTTAAGTTCGACAAATTTGCTAATATCAATATTTCGATAAATCAAAGCGACTAATGAGAAACAGATTAAAACAATAGGATAAATTTTAATTTCTTTAAGGAAATGTTTTTTAACATCAGATAATATATTTTCCTTTGTCAAAGTTTCTTTATATTCTTCTTTCATTGTATCACCGCCTAAATTAATCCTAAATTAATTATATAACAATTCCCAATTATTTACAACAAAATTTTGTCGAAAGGCCTGAAGAAACGGAAGATAGTTTCTTCGGGCCTTTTTTATTTAAACAGGTCAGGTTTTGACCTGTTTAAATTTTATTATGGTTTCAAAGAAAAGGAAAGGAGGTATTTGGTGGAAGATGTAGATGTTATTTTGACCCGCCACGAGCAACGCATAGAGGTTCTGGAAAGCGAAGTAAAGGGTTTTAAAGCGGTGCAGGCGGAAATCAAATCTATGAATGAAACACTTGTTACTCTTGCAAATGAGTTAAAGCACGCCAATGAGCATTTGGCGAGGCACGAAAAGAAAATCGAAGAAATTGACGGCATCCCTAGAGCCAGATTGCAGCAAATAGTTACAGCAATTATAGCAGCGCTGGCGGGAGGAATTGTTTCGATGATTTTGAGCGCGGTAATTCTATAAGGAAAGGAGAAGTTTATGAATTATCAGGACTATATCAAAACGGAATTATTGATATTAATTCCCGTCCTATATTTTATTGGGATGGCGCTTAAAAAGAGCAAATTTTCAGATAAATGGATTCCCTTAACGGTGGGGTTAATATCGGTAATATTATCGTCGGTGTGGATTATCGCAACGGCGGACATTTCCGGATTTAAAGAAACGGCGTATGCCTTTTTCACGGCTGTAACACAAGGAATTTTAGTTGCGGCTGCCTCGGTTTACGCAAATCAATTATATATTCAGTCCAAAAAGGAGGAATAAAAATGGCTAAAAAAGTATTTATCGGTGTCGGTCATGGCGGTAAAGATCCAGGTGCAACGGCAAATGGATTTAAGGAAAAAGATTTAAATCTTTCAATTGCTCTTGCTTGCAACAGTGAACTGCTGCGCCACGGTGTTTCGGTACAGATGAGCAGAACAAAGGATGAAAACGATGCACTTAATGAAGAAATAAAAGAATGCAATGCTTTTAACCCTGATTTGTGTATCGATATACATAATAACGCGGGCGGCGGTGACGGCGCAGAGGTTTTCTATCATTATAAAGGTGGCACATCTAAGACACTTGCGGAAAATGTTCTATCTGAGATAGTGGCCATCGGTCAAAATTCAAGAGGGGCAAAAATAAGAACTAATGCAAGAGGCGTGGATTATTACGGTTTTATCCGTGAAACCTATGCTCCCGCAGTAATTGTAGAATGCGCTTTTCTTGATAACATTGAGGATATAAAGACCATAGATACCGAGGAAGAACAGAGGAGAATGGGGTTGGCAATTGCAAGGGGAATTTTAAAAACCCTCGGTATTGCAACCAAGCAAGAAGAAAATACAACCCCGGCAGATTCTGTTCTATATAGAGTTCAGGTGGGGGCTTATGCCAAAAAAGCCAACGCAGAACGAATGGCAGAAAAGCTTACTTCGCTTGGCTTTGATGCAATAATCGTAAAAAAATAAAAAGGAGATTTTAAAATGTCAGAAAATATTAAACAAACTGTGGCAGGCGAATATTCAGTAGCCACAAACAGAGCCACAAACTATTCAGCAAATACAACAGGATGGGTTCCGAGAGAGTATACTATTCGAAATGTATCTATAGTTAAACAACCGAGTGATTTTAAAAGCGGAAGTGAACTTTTCAGCGCTTTAACGGTTCTTGAATATTTGGGTATGTTTGTATCAATTGATACATTTTTAAATAACTATGTAGATATTCGACCTTATGATTTATTCGACCCAGGCGAGCATTTTGGCGGAGACCCAAGAACAACAGAAAATACAGGGTGTTATGGTTATGCAATTAGACTTTTTACTAATAAATTTTTTGCTTATAAACATTATTATTATGAAGCAAAAGTTAACCCATCATTGAGTTTGGCCGCTATTTGCACCCATTATATTGATAAGGATATTCCTGTTCTTATTTGGGGTACCGAGAATATGGGAACTCCTATAAGTGGGAGAGTAATAGAATATAACGACCAAAGCTATCAGTGGCTTGACAATCATCATTGCTTTGTGCTTATTGGCTATGATGAAAATAATTATAAGTTTATAGATTGTAAAAAAGGTGAAGAGGTAGAGTATCCCAAGAGCCAATGTGAAGCAGCCCATAGGGCTCAGCGCTATGAAATGATGGTGATTGAAAAAAGCAATGTATTGCCTTATGAAGGGGTAGATTTTAATGTGCCTCAATTTGAGCCCGTTAATGTTCCGACAAGCAAACCCGTAGAGCAGAAGAATTCAAAAGCTAAGGTAGCCGACCCCGTTGATGCATATTCGGGAAATCATCTTCTTAAAAACGATGTATTCAACCTATTTGGCGGTCAAAATTTAATGTTTACCGCAAATTATAATTCATCATACTTTGGAAAGGGCGATTTGGGCATTGGTTGGCATCATAATTATGAGAAAAAATTGGTGCTTGAATGTAATGAATATTATCTTTATGAGGGCCCATCCACATATCAAAAATATACCGAGTCCACAAACATCGGTGAATTTGTATGCGCTACACCCGATAAAAAGGGTTATGTGCTTAAAAATACAGGTAACGGTTATGTGCTTGATTGCAACGGCGAGAAAAAGGAATATTATGATGCCGAGGGTAAATTAATTAAAATCGTGAACCGTAACGGTTTTGAAACCATAATCACACATTGCTACAATGCCTTCTCTATTACCGATGGTGTTACAGGCAAAAGCATTTATGCAGAAAGGAATACCGAGGGATTTATTTCAAGAGTTTATGATGACTTTGGCAGAAGTGCATTTCTTATATACTGCGGTAGCTTCCTAGTGGATATAACCGATGTTAACGGAAATAATCTGGTTTTTTCTTACGATGAACAAGGAAGAATAGTATCGGGTTTAGACCGCAATGATATTAAATATTTTGAAAATACCTATGATTCCGAGGGCAGAGTAGCAAGTCAGAAAGACGGCGTAGATAATCCCCCAACACTCTTTACTTATGGCGAGAACGGTGTGCGAATTGCTACAAACCGAAACAGTAAACAAAGCACCCGAATTTTTGATACCAACGGTATGCTGACATCGTATACCGATGAAAACGGCAATACAACTACATATACTTATGATACACGATGCAATAAAACCTCGGAAACCGACCCATTGGGCAATAGAACAAGTTATGTTTATAATTCCTTTAACAAACCCACTAAAATCACCGATAAAAACGGAAATATTACCGAGCTCATCTATGATGAAAAGGGAAATGTTATAAAGATTAAGTATCCTAAAATTAACGGGGTTTCAGCAGTAGAAACCTTTGAGTATAATGATAATAATCAGATGGTAAGACATACCGACCTTCGCGGTACCGTAACCGTATACACCTATGATGAAAACGGTATGCCCAAGACCAAAACAGTGGGTAACCGCCAGACAAGTTATACCTACTCTAACGGTTTGCTTACAAGTGAAACCGATCCAAGAGGTAATACGGTAAGATATGTATATAATAGTTTCGGTCAAATGACAAGTAAAACCGACGCCAGAGGTTACACAACAAGATATACCTACGATGCCTTAGGCAATGTTTTAACCGTAACAGACCCTTATGGCAAAACGGTTACTTATACCTATGATTCAAACTATCAGAAGCGTTCGGAGACCGACGCTCGTGGTAATAAATCGTGGTATTCATATAACGGTAATATGAAGTTGGTTTCCGTTACCACTCCCGATGGTCAAACCGTTCATCATAATTACGACGGTGAGGATAGAATAATCGAAACACTTGACCAAGAGGAAAACGCCACCCTTATTTCCTATGATGATGGCGGCAGAACGGTTTCTAAAACCTTTGCCGATGGCGGCATTGTAACCTATGAGTATGATGATGCGGGAAATGTTATTATGGAAATTAATCAGTCGGAAGCTGTAACCGAAAAGACCTACGATGCTATGGGTAATGTGTTAACCGTTAAAGATAGCGATGGCAATATAACCCGCTATCAGTATGATGCTATGTCCAGAGTTATCCGCAGTGTTAACTCGGTTTCAGGCGCGGTGACCTATGAGTATTCTCTTGCAGGTGACCTGCTTTGCGAAACCGACCAGTTAGGCAATAAGAAGACCTATACCTATGATGCTTACGGTAATAAGCTCACCGCTACCGATGCTAAGGGCAACACCTATACCTATACTTATGATGAAAATAATAATATGCTTACCTCTACCGACCCTCTGGATAACACTACTACCTATACATATAATGCAAATAATCAGGTGGAAACGGTAAGAAATGCTAAAAACTGTATTATTAAGTATACCTATGATGCCCTTGGCAGACAGATTGCCGTTACCGATGCTAAAAATAAAACCTTTACCACCCAGTATGATGCAAACGGTAATGTTTTAAAAACTCTTGATGCTAAAGGAAATATTATCAGCGAAACCGCATATAATAGTTTGAATCTTCCCTCAAGGGTAACCGATGCTACGGGCAATACCACAATGTACACATATAATAGCCGTGGGCTTGTAAAAACCCTAATGGATACCTATGGTCGCACCAAGGAATTTGAGTATGATGCCGTAGGCAGAAATATAAGCGTTATGGATTCCCTTTGCAATACAAGTACTGCGGAATATAATACCTTAGGCGGTATAACCTCATTAACAGGTCCAATGGGCTGCAATATTAATTATACCTATGATAATATGGGCAGATTAATATCCGAAACAACCTCGGCAGGCGGAGTTATTACCTATGGATATAATGCTTTAGGCGTAAAGGAACAGGTAACCAATGCAAAGGGTCAAAAGAGAAATATTTCCTATGATGCCTTGGGCAGAGTAACAGGTTATGTGAGCGAAGAAGATAGCGTAAGCTATACCTATGATGAAAACGGCAACGTTTTGACAGTAAGGGATAAAAACGGAACTGTAACAAGAGAATATGATGCTCTGAACCGTGTAACTAAATATACGGATACTTTCGGTAACACAGTTGAATACCGTTACGATTCTCTCGGTAACCTGATTGCCCTTATCTATCCCGATGAAACATCGGTAGTTTATGCTTATGATGCAAATAATAATCTTGTTAAGGTAACCGACTGGGCAGGAAGAGTAACCACCTATTCTTATGATGAAAATAATAGAGTTATAGGTTCTTCTAAGCCTGATGGCACAACTACAACCACCAGTTATGATAATAAGCAGAGAGTTACTTATACTGCTGAAATTAATAATTGCGGTATAGTTATTTCGGGATTCCAGTATACTTACGACGGTACAGGACTTATTTCGACAGAAACAGACCTTGCAAAGAACCAAAAAATGTGGTATACTTATGATGAACTTAAGAGGGTAACTAAACGAAGATTAACCACTACGGGCGGCTCCCTTATTAAAGAAGAAAACTTTACTTATGATGCGGCGGGAAATATTGAAAATACTAACGCTTGGTACGAAGACCAGAACTTCGTATATGATAGCAATAATAAGCTAATAGAGTATAACGGTCAGCCCGTTACCTATGATGCGGATGGTAATATGCTTTCGGCAACCATTACCTGTATGAACAGAAGTTTTGAATATGATTCCGCTAACCGTCTTGTTAAAGCAGATGCATATAGATATGTTTATGACGGTGAAGATGTTCGCATTAAGAGCGTATATTATACAACCGAAACCGAATATGTATTTAATACCAATGCGAAGCTAAGTCAGTTATTGCAGAAGTCAACCAATGGCGTTATTACCAAGTATGTATACGGTTTAGGTCTTATAGGTGAAGAGCGATTCGGCACCTTTAAAACCTACCATTTCGATTACCGCGGCAGTACCACTGCTATTACGGATATTTACGGTAACATAACCGATACCTTTAGCTACGATACCTACGGCAATCTGCTTTCAAGAAGCGGCTATTATACTGATACGCCATTTATGTATAACGGCAGAGATGGCGTTATGACCGATAACAACGGTCTTATCTATATGCGAGCAAGGTACTATTGCCCAGAGCTTAGAAGATTCATCAATGCCGATATACTTCACGGTGAAATCTCCGATTCCACTTCACTCAACCGTTACTCCTATGTTAATGGCGACCCTGTTTCCTTTGTTGACCCGTTTGGGTTGATCAAGGAGAGAGGTAGTTTGAGCATATCCGACATATTATCGCCCAGTGATATGGAAAGGATCCAAAAAATATATGATTATGCGAGGTTTGGTATTGAAGGCGTAGAAATGTCTTTTGAAACAATGTATTTGTATTTAAGAGCGGGTGTGGAAAAAGCGGTGCGTCCCAAAAACATCAATGTGGGTACATGGAAAAAGATGATTGATGCAGATATTAAGTGGTTAGATGATGTGATAGGTCCAACATCTAAGTTTTCAAGAACATTAGATAACATGATAGGTCCAACAATTAAGTTATCAAAAAAATTAGATGGTGCGTCTTTGCCGTGGCTGGATGCTGTAACAATTGGAACGGATACACTTATAGGCGTTTATGAAAATGTTCAAAATGGCGAAACGAAAAAAGAAATCATATCAGATGTAGTAATAGATGCTGGTGTTGGCACTGCAACTGCAGTTGCGGGCACACTTTTATCTTCCGTAGTGACTAGTGCAGTTGCTGGTACAGCTATTGGTACGGCTATTCCGGGTATAGGAAATGTAGCGGGATTTTTAGTCGGAATTGGAGTAGGTATTGGAGGATACTATATAAGTAAATTGCTTGATGATACAATGTAATAATTCAAGTGGATTGTGTTAATAAGGAGTGTTGAGTAGTGGATAAAGATATAGTTGTTGAGTATTTAAATAAAGAGATGATAGCCGTTGACGACTATAAAACAGTTGCGATCAGTTCAGGACTTATAATGTTTTGGGGAATTATCCCAGCGATTTTTGTAGGTTCCTATTGGTCTTATATTGGAATTGGTATGCTTCTAATGTTTGCTGTTTGTATGTGTTTGATTTTTCATTTGATGTCCAATGAACTAACACTAAAGAAAAAGATACAGATTCAGGCATTGATTTTTCTGAGTTGGTATCTTCAATTTTCTTCGTTAAGCACAAGCATCTTTATTGTTACCTATGGTATTAATTACAAGTTGATATTTATATATTTACCAAGTGTATTAGTCAGTTTGCTTTCATTTATTTTAACATCTATAATGCTGAAAAAGAAAAATTTAACACGCAGAAAAGTTTCTTCCATACAGGGTTTAGGTGTCGTTTCTATTACAGGATTTTTTGGATGGCGAATGGCATCTATTTTGGATGAAACATCGACCAAAGATAATACTGTACCGATAATATTAATATGTTCCACAGTCGTTATTTCTATATTGTCGATAGGATTTCTTAATTTTCAAAAATTGTATTATTTAAATAAGATAGAGAAACAGGGGGATGGTTCGCTGTCTTGAACACAGGGGACGGTTCTAAAAGAAGACAGGGGACGGTTCTCTGTCTTGACTAAATAAAACATATATCATATTTTTTCTTTCCTTAATTATTTTATACAAACGAAACAGTCGAGGTAAAACTCGGCTGTTTTGTTATTTATACAGGTCAGATTTCGACAGAAACAGACCTTGCAAGCTGTAAATATTACTTTAAAAGGGACAGCTTTTGTCCCCTTTAAAATTTATAATGACTCTAAAATTTGATTAGTTTGAAAGGGTGATTATTTTGGAATTAATTTATGGTGCTGATTCAAAGCATTCTGCGGATACCATGCTCACAAATGGATATACGCTATATGATTGGGTTATGCGGATGAGTTGCTTCCCATCGTTTTGGGGGAGAAATATTTCGGGAGATGGGTCACTAACCGAAAGAGAAATTATTTTTTTGAGAAACAAAAAATGCAGAATAGCGTGTATATTCGATGAACTTAAAGAAGAGGTTATTGCATCGAATGACGGGAATACAGATGGGCTAAAAGCCGTAAATGCGGCAAAAACATTGGGAGTGCCGCAAAACAAGGGTATAGGGATTTTTGCTGATATACCGTCACAGTGGAGTGTTAATCATAATTGGATGATAAGCTTTGCGGAAACTGTTGTAAAAAACGGATATAAGGTAGGATTCATAGGCAATACCGATTCATCGGATTATTTTAATTTTGATAGACAAGCGAGTCATTATTATGAGGCGGTGGGCCAAAGCCCTGATTTCCCAACTTTGTATTGGTCGAAAAGACCTAAATATGAGTTTGAACCGGATATTTGGGCGCCCTTTGCACCATCGGCTCTTTTGCCTAATGATATGGACCTATGGCAGTATGGAACGGTTGGTTTTCACGGAATAAAAGCTCATAAATGCTATGCGAAAAACAAACTTGTAACAAGTGCATTTTGGGATTTGGAGGCGAATTAGATGACGGCTTCACAATATATAAACATCATTAAATGGAGCATATTTTTAAATCCCAACACTGATAACGAAAAGCTAATAAAAATAATTTTAAATAATTTAGGGGTAGCATTTCCCTGCGGAGATAGCAAAGAGAAAATACGCAAATTAGAAACCAATTCATTTTTGGGTTGGGGGAAAAGTGATTTGGAAAATGCACAGAATTTTGCCAATGTAGGTGTTGCGGCGATTGGTATTGCGGAAAACAAAGTTTATATCATTTTGCCTGATGAAGAAACGAACGATTCAATAGAATCGGATGAAATTAAAGCTATAAAAAGCGATTTTTTAAAGCGCGCCGATGAGCTAACTGATGAAGAAAAAGAAACGATGCGTTTTTTCGTTTACAGTTATCGCCGTGCTTTTGAGGGGTAACGGCATGGAGAGTTTAAGTGTTGTTTTTAGCCCAACCGTATTGTGCTTTACGGCTATTGTGCTGGGTTCTCTTTTGGGGAAAATTAAAATAAAGAGTTTTTCACTTGATATATCGGCGGTGTTGATAGTATCGGTTTTAATAGGGGTTTTTATATCAAAATTGAATGGTTTTGATTCAAATAGTGAATTTGCAAACGATATGAGTTTGTTTTCAAAATTCGGCACGGCGATTTTCATATCGGCAATAGGGATAATGGCGGGAGATACAGTTGCGAAAGGAATTGGTCGTGAGGATGTTTTTGCGGCTGCAATCGGCTCTTTGATGGTTTTGGCGAGTTTACTGTTTGCTGTTGGTATTGGAGTTTCGGATTTTGGCATATCCAAATCCGCGTTACTCGGTGTTTTGTGTGGCTCAATGACCAGCACACCGGCATTAACTGCAATTTGTGAAAACGAACCATTGATTAGCGGAGAGATTATTTTAGGATATGGCACAACCTATTTTTTCGGGATTGTTGGCGTTGTACTGTTTGTTCAGATTTTAGTAAAAGAATATGAACCAAAAAGCGGTAGGTTAAATATTGCAAGCGAATACAAAGAGCAAAATAACACATACACACTTATTTTAATGGGAATTTCGGTGGTTTTGGGAAGCGTGTTTGGTGGGATACGAATATTTAATGCTTCTACCGGTGCAACAGGCGGAATTTTACTAGCGTCAATGCTAATCGGTTTCTTAAGCAAAAGGATATTGAAAAAAAGTAATTTTTCAAATTTATATGTTTACCGCAATTTAGGATTGATGTTGTTTTTTGTGGGCAATGGTATACCGGCAGGAATGCGATTGACCGCAGGAACTTCGCTTAAATGGTTTGTTTATGGTGTTTTGATAACGAGTTGTGTATGTAGTTTTGGATATTGCTTTAGTCGAGCAGTATTTGGTTTCAATAAAGAAAAATCATTGTTTGTGGTAGCGGGTGGCATGACCAGCACCCCCGCAGTTGCAGTTATATCGAATCGGTGCGGCGATGGGAGTTTGTCTTTGTACTCTTTTTCGTATTTTGGAGCACTTATAACGATGGTATTCGGCATAAGAATTTTAGGATTTTTTATTTAAAGTATGCGCAAACACTTATAATTTTACAGAACACAAACCCTATTAAACAAAAATAAAAGCGACCTTTGGCTTCGAATTAGAACTCAAGGTCGCTTATTATTTTTAATCATTTGCTTTGGAAAAGATTTTTTCTATATGGTTGATAAACGGCTTGGCCGATTCGATGATTTTCTCTTCAGAAGAGTGCGTATAAACGCTATCGGTTATTGAATCGGACAACGTATGTCCCATAAGGCGCTTTTTAAAGTAATCTCCTATGCCGCAATCATTAAGCATTGTGCAGTATGTGTGGCGCAGATTATAGGGGGTCAACTTATCCCGGTTAGGTATAGTTGATTCAACTATCTTATTTCTGTATAACTTAGCACCGTTAATCCTATCCATAGTATTTAGCGTTGTTTTCCAGTTCATATTAATCGTAGTTGAAGTATGTACCGATAAAGGCTTAGTTGACTGATGAAAAACATATTCAGGGTGAATACCTTTTTCGTTCAATTTTTTCTTGTCTTCTAAAATCAGATCAACAACATACTGCGGGACAGGAACAACTCGAATACCATTATCAGTTTTAGATTTTTTGACGTAAAGTAATCTTTTCTCAAAATCTATATCGATATATTTGATGTGATATATCTCACAAGGTCTTAATCCAGTGGCTACCATTGCAACAAACACCCATGCAGGCGGGTATTCCTTTTGTGCTTTAACAAGTAGTTTTATTTGTTCTTCACTCAAAATTTCTCGCTTTTCTATTGGCTTCATATTTGGTAAATTCAACTTGATTCTTTTTTCTGGCATATACTCGTTTTCCATCGCATAGTCAATAATTTGCATTAATGTCATGCGCAACTTCTTAACATTTGACTCGCCTTGCCCTGCAAATTTATTAAGAAACACTTGAAAGTCCTTTTTCTTTAGTTGCGTAATATCTTGGTTTTTCAAAACAGGAAGTATATGTAGCTTCAAAAGAGTGTTATAATTTGCCTTATTACCTTCACTTTTTCCAGACGGAGCTATTACAACATCAAACCAATCCTCTGCAACCTCGCCAAAGGTTTTGGGTTTTATTTTATTTTCTACCCCTTCAACAGCATTGCGATGTTTTTGTGCTAATTTTTCAGCGCATTGGGCAACCGTTTTTCCTTCTGCTTGAATTCGTCGCGCGTTTCCGAAATGGATATCTCTTGATAGTAAAATGGATTTTTTTATGTAACCATCTTTGTTCGGGTGTATAATACCGGCATCAAGTTCGCGCTGAATTTTTTCTTGATACGTTTTTAATATTGAATTGTATTCTCTATTGTTCAATAAGCGTTTCCTCCTATACTGTCACATTCCAAAATATTAAATATTTGCGTTGCGACGTCTTCGATTAAAAATAGTTTTTCGCGCCCGTTAGGTATATATTTTAACTTAAATACCCATTGAGCCGCAGTTTCTCTTGCCACACCTATGGCGTTAGCAAGCTGGGAAATATTGATATATAACTTCCCGTCAACAAATTCCTTTAGCTATAAACGTAGTGATTCTATGTACTTATTCTTGTTCATAAGCATTCTCACTTATTAAATTATTTAATTTATCTGCCAACTTCATTTCGTTGATAAATTTATTGGCGTGATATTCAACTAACAATTCAACATATTTTTCAAATCGTTCTTGATCCCAGCCTTCTTGTGCGGTGGAATAGAAGGCATCATAACACATCCATACGAAAAACCCTTCATCTAAAAGTTGTTTTAGCACTCTACCATAAACAACGGATTCGTAATAAAAAATCTCGTTATCATAAAGCTTTCCACCTTCTGCGTCAACAACAGACTGTCGCAGTAATTTCATTTCAGCATCCACATCATCTTTGTTTTTGCAAGACCCCATAGCACGTCTTGTGTTAGGGCCTATCCTGCCTTCATAATCAAAATAACATCGCATATGAAGGCTTTTAATTGCTTGGCGTGCTTCAGCAAACGATATCGCATCTTTGAGTACACCATTCGGATATTTAAGCTTTAAGTAACTTTTGTATATCCGTTCATAAATGTCTTCACTTTCAGGTATCCATTTACCTGAATTAATAGATGACGTTAATCTCGGTACTGAACTCTTGACATCCTTTTCAAAAACGAGAGAGAACTTATCAAGCACGTCCTGCTTATAATATCCGTGAAAGTCTGGGTTATTATCTTTGTCCTTTTTAGCGTTGCAATAGCCATTAGTTGCACGAATACCGATTTTTGTAACCATGGTATTCTTTTTATCCCAAGTAAACCTTGGTTCAAATACTATTTGAAGGTCCGGATAATCGGCATAATATGTATTATTAATTTCATCAAACATTTCCTGAGCCTATTTGAATCCCGGATAGTTACTGTATAAAGAAATTCTTAGTAAATCTTCAAATTCGGATTTACTATAATCGGAAAGCTTTCGCAATTTTAACTTACTGCTAAACCGGACTTTCTCAGCCTCAAAATCACCGATTTCCAATCGGTCAAATAATGATGCACTACCTCTGAATTTATGTGAAACGGATATATTATTGGTTTCACAATATTCTAATAGTGCACATTCATTAACGTGAAAATAGTAATATTCACGTGATTTATTTTCATGTGGATTTTTACTATTGAAACGATAATTAGGATTTGCTACGGAAATTAAACCTATAGCAAGCAAAAAATTTATCAAACGTGAAATTGATTTTGAATTACCGAAAGCCTTTAAATATACCTTATTATTAGTGCTTATAGGCATTCGAGTAACTTTGTCGCACAATCTTTTATGCTTAACCAAATCCACAAATAGTAATGCCGATGATAGCATTTTATCCGTACTTTTTTGTTTCCTTTTTTGAGGTACGGCAAATTTAGGGATTTCTCCATAATCGCTTGCCTCTATTGGTTTCCAGCATCTGCTGACTTTTTCAACCGCAGGTTTTTTATTGATTATTCGATTGTAAATATCTACTATATTCATACATGCTTTACTCCTTTAATTTTCTGAATTTTAATATTTGTGTTGTTGAGAAATTCAAATACAACTAAGGGGCCCGTATATGATATAGTAAGGTGTAAGTCGTATATTTCTATGTATAAGTCATACTATCATCCTTTCTTTGTTGTTTTGCAGGGAAGAAAAAAGTAAGTTATTCATAGTTAGAACTTATGAATAACTTACTTTACAATTAAAATTCAATTTACGATTTAAGTTTAATTTACAGTTTTGATTTTAGTTACAATAGCTAATTTAAGATTATATTTTGTATTATACCACAAAATCCTCGATTTGTCAATAAAAACTTTTATTATACCATAAAACTTTAAAATGTCAACCCCCAATTATAAAAATATGAAAATTTTTAGCATCACTGTTAAATCACAACATCGTAAAACACCCTTTTAGTTTTTGTATCGATTTTAAACGTCTGCTCTAAAACTCAAAAGATATGACACCTTTTTGCACGGTACGTATTTATGCATCTTTGCACGGTGTCATATCTTAGTTTCATAAGTATTCTTGTTTTTTGCCCTAATTAACGTAGATTTAGAAATGCCCGTCATATCTTCCACCTCAGAATATGTATGATTTTCCAACAATTCTAAAGCCAGCTTGATTTGTTGCTTAGAATACTTTTTAGGACGCCCTTCTCTAAAGTCGGGTTTTTGTTTCGCCACCTCCTTTCCCGACGTAGTGCGCTCGATTATCATATCGCGCTCAAATTCTGCAAAAGCAAAAAATACATTCTTGATTAATTTAGAAGATGGTGTATTGTCCATAATTCCAATATTAAGAATATGCACCCTTACGCCCCTATCAATTAAATCACTTATTATTTTAGAACCTTGCAAAAACGAACGTGCGAGTCTATCAAGTTTCGTAACCATTAAACAGTCGCCTTCTTTTAATTTAGCAATAAGCTTATCGAATTCCGGCCTATGTTCTTTAGTGCCTGTAAAAGCATCTTTGTATATTTCTACAGCGCCAGCATCTCTTAGTTCGTTTTCTTGTTGTTCTATACTAGATCCATAAAGTTGATTGCGCGTGCTCACTCTCGCATAACCATATATTGCCATAAAATTTTCTCCCTTCAATTATCTGAATTAAGTATCCAATTTAACACAATAAGAAACAGAATGAAGAGTAAATCAGCCATAAAGCATCACCTCCTCATTCTGTTGAAAAAATTGTTATATCAAATCCTTAACCTTTGCATCTTTAGGTATATAGAGGTCACGTTCTATAGTAAGACCAAAAGCCAGTTTAAGATTTTGAAGGTCAGATAGCATGACGTAACCCCACTCCCACTCAAAAATATGGCAGTAACCGAATAATAGCCAGTTTCCGTCTTCTTGTTGCTCGGCTTCGGTTATAAGCCACGTACCTGCGCCTACGGGGTTAAAGTATTTTACAAGCACAAGACTATCAAAGCCTTTTCCGTCTTGTGAATAAAGAGGATGCTTTTTAAACTTTTTAATAATTTCATTTGTTAATAATTCCATATAAAAATTTCCTTTCTAATAAAATAAGAGTTTTATTGGGTTTATACTACTGCGACAGCATCTTGCCTAAAATCGATAGGCTTTATCTTATCACCGGTAGTATAGAAGAAATTATCGACTATTTCTCCATTACCCATAAAACTCAACTTTTCTAATGGTATTCTATTTCCTACAACATCTTCGTAAAGCGTATAAATTTCACATTGGTCATTCATATACGTTTTAAACAAATTATGATAACCAGACGTATACTCTTCTACCGTACCGTCTGTATAAATTATTTTCTCATTACGCTTTAATTGCATAAGCGGCATTTCAATTTCATCACCATAGCAATAATCAGCATACCAATCATCTAAGAAACCATAGCCATACAAACCATACGATGATTCCATATAACTATAATTTGAATAGTAGTTGCCATCTTCACCTTTATGGAATCCCGATGTTGCAATAATGGATCCATCGCCTGATAAAATGGCCATTTTACTATCAATCATATTTTCAATTAGCTCTATCGTATGAGGATTTTTAAACCAGTTATCGTATGTGGCTATTTTACTTAAAAATTTTCTAACATACAAAGCCGTATCAGATAATGTTTCCTTCTTAGAAATGTCGCTTGTTATGCTACAGATCCCGTTATGTACGACACTAAATTTGCTCTTGGAAAACGTTGATTTCAATTTGTGTTCATTTGACGTCACTGCAAACGGATGGCAGTTAGCGGCATTTGTAAGTCCATGTGTCGAAATGCGGAAATGGCACAGCAATGACTGCTCCTTCAAATTATATTTCCTATCACAATCCATAAGTTTATCGTAAAACTTATCAAAATCAAAAAATCCTTTGTATGTATAAACAGTCCCCTTGTACGAATAGCTGAAGCCTGCACCATCTCTGTTTGCTTGATAACATCTTTTAAGTGTTTCTTTGGTAGGAAGGTCATTCCCGGAAAATTTATAAATACATATACACATTTAAATCACCATTCTTTCTTTAGTTTTAATTATTTATTGCTGATACGAGTCCAATAAGAACGTAAGGTAGGATCATCGCCAAGAATATCATCAAACGTGAATTTGGCTAGGTCAACCGCACGTACAGTCTTACTTATCTCCATCAACCTTGCTACGAGTTTAAGGCTCGCTTCTATTGTTTCAGGCACGAGCGAACCGCGAAAATACCTGAACTCGATTGATCCGCTACCACCTCCGCCACAGCAATTTTCCAAGTTAGATAAATTCAATCCAAAGTATCTATCTTGATACGAAAACTCTGATCTATTTTTATAAACTGCCTTTTTAATCCAACCTGCTTCTGTTGTATATCGTTCTTTTCTTGAGCGGCACCAATTATCCGCTTGGTCTCGATTACGTCTTCCAAACTTCAAAATCTCGTCATAAAATTTTTCTGTGATATACAATAATTTTGATAATGCGGCATCAAGTTTAAACCCTGTTCCTAGATACCTTGAATCGGCATGTATATGAAAACCACAGGTGCCAGCATCATGCGATAACATTTCATTATCTGTTAAATATTCAAACACTTCTGTATATTTTGGCATCATAGAAAGATGATATTTTAAACTGGCGGGTTGACTAATAATTTCGAACCCGGCTTGTGATGACAAACTTCCGTCATCCTCGCACGTAACAAAATCAAAAAGAATATCTTTTACACCACCCGCAATTCTTTCTCTATCAACTCTGTGGTCTGAGTCCACCTCAAGTTCCCAGCCAAGGTGTAATTCATCGTATCTATCTGCATTACCATAGAACTTAATTGTCCCATAGTTTTTTTGACTATGATATTCGTTTATAACATGTCTTTCGCTCCAACATTCATCACAGAAGTATTCTCCTGAATAATCCATGTGCATTTCATCCTCGTAGCGATATCTCGCACCACATTCTCGGCAGCTTAGACATTCATTCTCAAAACATGATAAACAATAGTCATATCCAGAATCTTGTGTATGACAAGCGTCAGCTCTACGAATCGTCGATCCACATAAATCACACGTTGTTACGCAAGAATAACAGTAGTATTCGCCATCAACTCTTACGCCATCACATATAAAATAAGTTCGACCGCAGTCAGGACAGGTAAACATTTTTTCCTCAAAGGTTTCATTATCCATTGTTAGAGTTACAGAGTAGTCATCAGATTTAATAATTTTAATTTCCATAATTTTTAGTTTCCTTTCGGCTTTTAATTTTTTTAGTTTTTTGTTTTGTAAATCTTTTGAATAATTTGCTGGGACAGTTGTAATTGTTTTGCGGTTATCACTCCTTTAAATAAAATTTTGTATATAAAAAAAGAAGGCAGTAAAAACCATTAAGATTCTTACTACCTTCTTGAATTGTCATTATTTAATTTCTATAGCTTATTTCTGATTAATTCCGAGAGATTAACGTTTTAGGAAGGGTTTTATATTACGCAACAACGTTATATGTTTTTTATAAACTTTCCGTCGTTAAATATCGCCACAAAATGCACGTCAGCACATCAGTAGCCATAAAAATAAAAAAGCCACCTACTGAAATTAATCAGTAAGTGGCTCTAATGCTTAATTTACATTTTTGGAAATGCTTTTCGTTTTATATTATGTTGTAGTGGTCTTTCCGCAAACACCGAAGAATTTTTTTGAAAAACGATATAATACCTATGGTTTGCATGTGAAGAAAAAACTGTAATATATGCTAGAATTTTAAACGAAAAGCAATCGCAAATAATTATCTTTATTTGCCTTTTGCATACTACTGGGATAACAAACGCCGGCATTCTTCTTTTGAGAAGTTTTGTAGCGACACATTGTCCAACACTTGAACAATTTCGTTTTCATTTAACAATCCCCCTATTGAATGCAAAATACAATCAATAAAAACGGTAAGTCGCTTGGCGCAATTTAAATAATCGTTGTGTTCAAATTTGTCATTTAACCATTTTTGATTTTTCCTTATGCGCTGTAATTTATCACAATACTTTACCATCAAAATGCAATATGATAATAGGTGATTAGAAAAATTTTTTTCTTTTAGTAATTTTAATGCCCAATAATATATAGATATAAAACTTTGTATATTATAATTGCTTTTTAAACACAAAAAAGGTTTTAACAATTCATCGGAAACGGAATCAGACGATTCAATCATAAATAAAATATCATATGCATCAAAACTGATAAACGAGCATTTGTTTTCTAATAAAAGTTTATACCTTGTCGTACGAGAAAATTTTTCATCGATTTTATCTAAATGCTGTAATACGCTTGATATACTTACAAAGGGAACATCATTAATCGGAAAATCAAAACCAATTCGGTAATCGATGTATAAATATGGAGCATTTTTATTTTTGCTCAATAGTGCATTTTCGATAATTTCTTGCGAAAAGTATTTATTATCATCTAAATGATAATTCGAATTTGAGCAAACCGTCAAATTAAGCATGTTTTTGAGATATTGGTAAACTTTTAAGGGTATACTTAAATACGAACTTGCTGCCCAATTTATAATATTTAAAATAGTGTCGCTCGTAGTATAAACAGTTGAGAATTTCGATAAAATATCTAAGGCGTTTAAATAACCCAAAACAAGTAATGTATATGAATCCACAACTACGCTATTTGCTATCATTTTGCTCTCATTTTTTAAATCCTCAACACTCCCAGACGCAATAGGAAATTTGAGTCTATTCGTTAATATCTTTTCAAATGTTTTTATGTAATCATAATCGATTATAGTTGAAAGTTGATAAATGGAAATTGGCGAGTTTGTAAAAATTTCGATAAAAGTGTCATTCAATTTATGATATGATTCTGAACGTAACAATTTTGAAAACTCTTCAGTAAAGACGTTTTCGCCGTTTTCATTTTCTTCTAAAATTTGCTTTTCTTCTATCCAATCAACGGCGTAGGGATGAAAATGTTTATAATCTAATATGGTTTTAAAATCATCTTCCAAATTATTGGTTAATGTTGCCATTTGCATATAAAATCTATGTGCATCATCATTTGGAATATCCGCAACGATTTCATGTGCTTTTCTTGCGTTTTCTATAGCGTCATTGGTATTATTATTCAGAAAACCACATTGACTCAATAGTATATATGCCGCCTTTTTATTTTGGTTATCTGCGCTTTTATTGTTTAATATTAAATCGCAATATTCTTGGCATTTCGAGTTGTCGAAACAAAGCAGACAAGCTATAGCGGCATGATACAGATACTTTGTGTCTTTAGTTAGCAAATATAGTTTATATAGAGAAACTTTGAGTATTTCATTATCCTTTACTTTTTCTGCGTAGATTGTTTTTACTTGCCAAAATATTTCTTCGGTTAATTTCTCATTAGATAAAGTGTTTACAATTTTTTCGGATACGGCAACATCAGTTTCTACAAGATATGAGATAATACTTTTATAAAACATATCATTATTTATCAAAATTATGTTTGAAGAATTTATGGTATTATGTATATCTTCGATCAAATTAATTGCTTCTTTGTGAAATGAGTTTCTCATATAAAAAAGCAATGCTTGATATCTTTGCTTTATAGATGTTGTTTTTAAAAGAATATCATCAATCTGCTTTTTAATTTCACATATATCTTTACCGGCAATTTCATAATATAGACAATCTAATAGTTCTAAATCGTCTATAAACACCTCTTGTTTTTCAATTAATTTACGCGTGTTTTTATATTTTTCAGTATTCTTGTTACTTATTGCTAAAACTAACAAATTATGGAATATTATAGGCAAGTGCTTATTATCTTTTTTTGAAAGTTGTTTTTCCAAAACTAAAATTGCATCTTCAAAATTGTTTTGTTCTGCAAAATTGAAGGCTTGAAAAATTGCTCTATCTTCAGGAGATAAGGATTCAACCATAGTATCTGTTAAACAATTATTCTCAAGTTTAGATAATATAAAGCATCTTCTAATATCATAATCCTCTATTTCTTCGAGAATATTATCTAACATAGAAGCTTTGCCTTTTTGAATATCGCCAAAAGTCAGAATGGATGCATATATTTGCATGATTTCCTGTCTATTGGCTTTTGCTATAGGGTCTTCGCTTTTAATTAATTTTTCCAAAATCACACAACTATTGTTTAATTTCTCAAAATCAACATTAGCTGACATTGCAAATTTATTCGGTCTAACTTTTTCTACGGCCCAAGAATAATATGTAAATGCAATATTTATTTCATTGGCTACATTTTTATCTAAATCATCTGCTTTCTTGAAATATTCAATTGCTAATTCAAAATGCCCTAAAACCTTAGCAGCTAATCCTAATGATGCATAATAATCAGATAATTCGGAATTGGTTGTAGCGTTGGAAGTCAACTGTTTATTTTTATAATCTTGAGCATAGGCCAAAATTTCATCGAAAGATTTATCTTCCGTAAGAGCAAATATATAATATCTTAGAAATACGGCTTTATTATAATCTTCTTTAATTTCTATTGCTTTATTTAAACATGCTAATGCTTCAGTAGGGTTATAGTATTTGCCGTTTTGACAGTAAAGTAATGCAGAAATATAATAAAATTTTTCGTTATTATTTCCTAAGTTTTCAGCGAGTTCTAAATACTTTTTAGCAACATCCAGTTTTGCAAGATTAATATTACATAAGGCCACATTGATGTATATTTGTTGTTTTAATTTATTGTCGATATGTTCGCTTATGGAAGCCATTTCAGAAATAACAAAGGTATATTTACTAATGGCTTCTTCGAATTTATATTTTTTTTGAAAATCCTCTTCAATATTTTTTACTTTTGAATAATATTCACTTTTAGATAGTTCAACGCTGGAATTAATACTTTCAGATTTCACCTCCACAATGGTGTGTGATGGAGTTAATTTTTGCAGTTGATTCGTTAAGTTTTCTAAATATGCGTGTGTTTTATCATCGTTGTTTTCCATTTTTTCGGTAATAATTCTTGTAGCACTTCTAATATCCGTAGCAGTAGAATTAAAAGACTCGAACGAAATATCGTAAAACATATTAAAGGCATCTAAAATGGAACTTCTATATATACTACAAGAAGGATAATCTCTTAAAAAATGTTTTATTTCGTCATCGATTAATTTCTCTTTGCTTTTAGTATTTATTCCTGTATCATAACAATTATCGATTATCTTATAAATGGTTTCGTTAGTAGACAAAAATTTATCCAAATCGTTAAAATATACCTCACTTTCAAAAGTTCTCAAAAATCTTTCCGAAAGTTCTTCAGTAAGCTTATTGCATATTCCAGTAACTTTAATCCTATCAATCAATCCATTTACTTTACTTAAAATATATTCAATGACAGGTCCCGAAAGCAATGATAAAAAATCCATAAAATCCTCCAATTATTTTTTATCATTATAGCATATTTCTCAAAAATATACAAATCGAACATTAAATATAAAAATGTATAATTTTTTGCGTGCAAATATATATCTAAAAATTTAAATTTATATATACAAAAATTTAAATTAATACATTTAAAACATATGATAATTGAAACGTCAGTTAACTTTTAGAAAAAATAAGCAATTTTAAGGGGATATAGCCGCACTTTTTGTTATTTGAACAGGTTTTCTCTCTCAAACAGATTTTTAAAATTATTTTTTTAATAATTCCCCCCTAAAATCCCCCCAACATCGCTTTCAACAGTTGTCAACGGCCGTCATTAGCTAAATTTTTGTAAAAAAGAAAAACTCTTGCAAACCCTTTATTTATGCGGGTTCACAAGAGTTTTAACCGTTTTATACTTTACTAAAAAAATATAATATTCCTTGCCTCTGACTCTGTTTGTTGGGGTTCGAATCCCTATTCCCCAGCCAAAAAAGACCTCTCACCATTTGGTGAGAGGTCTTTTTTCTTGTCTGTGTTATAGGGATGCGAACCCGTAGGGTTCGGCGAAGCAGCCGCAAATGCGCGAAAGCATTTGCGGACTGTGAAGTCTCGAGCAACGCAGATTTTTCGCAACTGCTCGGAGCAGTCGAAAAATCAAGGGGCACAGAGTATCCCGTTAAAATTTGGATAATAGTAAAAAGAATAGGGAAATTCCAATTCGAACAAGGGCGGTTTATCGCAAAAATGTAAAATATGCTTGACATTTCGCGGAGTATAGTATATAATCATAATTGTAAAGTAAACTTTACTTTTGGAGGAGATTTTTTGAAAAATAAAATTAAAGAATTCAGAAAAGAGAAGGGCGTCACCCAAGAGGATTTGGCAAATACTGTGGGTGTTACGAGGCAGACCGTTATATCTCTTGAAAACGGGAAATATAACGCTTCCTTGCAGCTTGCCTATAAAATTGCCAAATATTTCGGTGTCGGCATAGAAGATATATTTATTTTTGAGGAGAACTAGTTATGGAATATAAGAAAAAATTAAAAATGAGATTGTTTTTCGGCATTGGATATATAGTTTTGGGTGTAGCCCTTATACTTTCGTTTTTGCTTATTGATACAGAAAATGAGTATTTTTCATCCTTCGGTTTTGCCCTTATAGTTATAGGCGCGGTAAGGGTGAGAAATTATTTTCTGATTACTAAAAATGAAGAAACACTTAAAAAACAGGAAATATCCGAAACCGATGAGAGAAATATCGCTATTGCCAATAGGGCGAAAAGCGTTGCCTTTACGGTTTATATAATAGCGTCAGCAATTTCGGTTATTACACTCCAAATTCTTCATAAATCAGAACTTGCTTCCGTGCTTTCGGGAACTATGTGTTTTATGCTATTGGTTTATTGGGTGAGTTATTTTATAATCAGAAAAAAGTCATAATAAAACGCCAACCGAGAGGTTGGCGTTTTATCTTTGGTCTTCGTTTGAAAATCAAAATATAATATCAAGCAATATACTGCTCCATTTTCCTATGAACGGAATAAAAATGAGAATATATGAAACGGCGGTTTCTACGGCTCCGTTAGCGAGATGACCTATAACAACCGCGCCAAAGGATGTTCCTCCCTCATTATATTCGGCGTGGTTGATAATATGCCTTTTGTAAATGCAGTTGGCGAATAATCTAAAGGCGAAATTTAATATATTGCCTATAACCATAGTCCACACCCATGCATTGAGCAACTTCTTTTTAAGGGCATCATAATCCCTTGAAACTCTTTTATATTCAGTTGTCATTTCCCATTGGCTGTTACCGTTTTCATCTGTATAATGATAATAATCTTTGTCGTTATTTATGAAATCTTTTCTTACCTCGCGCACAACCTCATAGTGCTTAATATCTTGGCTGTGGATTACGGGAACTATAACGGAAGCGAGGACCGAAAATAAAATTAAAACGGCGCTATAAATTATAGCGACCTTATACATTTTGCGGTAAAAGAACCAATGTACGCCAAAGAGAAAGGCGCAAAGATTAAACTGGATAAAGAATTTTTTATCGCCCGAACGGATAAATTTTTCCCTATAATAATAATTTTTGCCTACAAATTCTCTGACGGTGGAATTATCTATACCCTCAATCACCTGAAGATTTTCTTCCTCGTCATTTTTAAACTCATAGTAACACTTTTTGCAATACGTATCATTTAAACTGCAAACTGTTCCGCAGTTGCTGCATACCTTCTTTTCGTTTTCGAAATTATTATCTATTTCGGTTTTAAGCATTAAATCACCGCCGCAAATTTATCCATATAAATTATACAGTGTTTTCGATGATTTTACAATATAAATTTTAGTGGTTGAGCGTGAATTAATCGTATAAAATAAATATTTACAATAAATATTTATTGTGATATATTTAACTAGTAAAATCACTGTGAAAAGGGGGCGGATATATGAAAAAAATAAACAGTAAATTTGCCCTCATTCCCGCCATATTTACTCTCGCCTGGCCTACTATGCTTGAGCAACTTTTGCAAACGGCGGTGCAGTATATAGATACGGCTATGGTGGGGTCCCTTGGCACCGAGGCTACGGCGGCAGTAGGCGCCACCGTTACGGTTAACTGGCTTGTGGGAAGCACCATATCGGCTCTCGGTATCGGTTTTCTCGCCTTCATTTCCCAAGCCCACGGGGCAGGGGATAAGGAAAAGATTTCTGCCGCCTCTACACAAGCCGCGCTGGCGGTAATTGTATGCGGTTTGTTTTTTACGGCGCTTACCTTATCCTTAAGCCCCTTTGTTCCCGCATGGATGCAGGTGGCTCCCTCGATAAGAAAGCTATCGGCAAGATATTTCTTTATCCTTTATAGCGCTATGCTTTTCAGAACCGCCACTATAATTTTCGGTACGGTTTTAAGGGCGGTAGGAGATACCAAGGCGCCTATGAAGGTGGGGATTTGGGTTAATATTATAAATGTAGCGCTGAATTTCTCCCTTATTTATCCAACGAGAACGGTTTCCTTCGGCTTTTTTGATATTAAGCTCTTGGGCGCGGGAATGGGTGTAACGGGCGCGGCCTTGGCCAGTGCCATCTCCTTCCTTGTGGGTGGAATTTTGATAACCGTAAAGGTGATTCATCACCCCCTTTTAAATCCCCTTCATAGACCTTTAAAACCCGATATTTCTATTTTAAAACCTTGTCTTAAGGTTGCGCTTCCCAACGCTTTGCAGAGATTCGGAACATCTCTTGGATATGTGGCATTTGCCAGTATGGTGAACTCCCTCGGCGAAATTTCTACGGCGGCTCACACCATTGCTAACACGGTGGAATCGGCTTTTTATATCCCAGGGTATGGAATGCAGGCTGCGGCGGCAACTCTGGCGGGTAACGCTTACGGCGCTAGGGATAAAGATAAAATTAAAGCTCTTGGGCGAAATATTATCTTTATCGAGGCGGCGCTTATGGTGGTTACAGGCGGACTGTTATTTATATTCGCCCCCGCTATGATGAAGATTTTCAGTTCCGATACGGCGGTAATTTCTCTTGGCAGCACGGTGCTGCGTATGGTGGCGGTATCCGAACCGTTTTATGGTGTTTCTATAGTTTTAGAGGGTATGCTTCAAGGTATGGGTAAAACCAAAGTTCCCTTTATATATAATATAATAGGTATGTGGGGCATACGAATAGTAGGCACATTTATCTGCATAAGCTTCTTTGAACTCGGACTAATATCCGCTTGGGGCGCTATGATAGTTCACAATATGTTTTTGTTTATAATGTTTACCATATATTATAAGTTTGGTAAATTCAACTCTATAAAATAAGAAAGGAAGAAAATATGATTAAATATGAAATTGAAGGCGGGAATTTACCCGTAGTAATCTGTTATCCCGAGGCAAATGAAACTCTTTGTACCGAGAGCGGCTCTATGAGTTGGATGAGTCCTAATATGCGAATGGAAACCAACACGGGAGGCGGACTTAAAAAGGTATTTGGGCGACTGATTTCGGGCGAATCTATATTTATGAATGAGTATACCGCTGAAGGCGGTCCCGGTATGATTGCTTTTGCTTCCAGTTTCCCAGGCTCTATTATTCCTTATAGAGTTACAGAGGGTAATGGAATAATCGTTCAGAAACGCGGATTTCTTGCCATGGAAAAGGGACTTGATTTATCGGTTTATCTGCAAAGACGCCTTGGCCGTGGCCTTTTCGGAGGCGAGGGCTTTATAATGCAGAAAATAAGCGGCAACGGTATGGTCTTCCTTGAAATTGACGGATATTGCAAGGAATATGACCTCGGCATAGGGGAGAGTATAATTGTTGACACGGGTTATCTTGCGGCTATGAGCGAAAGTTGTATGATGGAAATTGAAACCGTAAAGGGAGTTAAAAATATGTTCTTTGGCGGCGAGGGAATTTTCCATACAAGAATTATAGGGCCAGGTAAGGTTTATATTCAGTCAATGCCTGTTATAAATACCGCGCAGGCGCTTTCACCATATATTACCGTTAATAATTCTTCGGATAATCATTCGGGAATAAATATAAATTTCGGTGATAATTAGAAATTTTCAGGGTTAAAAATTTAAAAAATATATATAGTATGGGCGGTCTTGGACCGCCCTTTATTTTGTGCTTTAAAACCTTCGAAAACCACAAAACACAGAAAAAACACTCGGTTTTTTTGGAAAAACAATAATTTTTTGTGGTATTTTTTTGAATTTTTCTGTGTTTTTTGTTTTTTATCTGTGAAAAAGTGTTGACTTTTATTGGTTTTAGGTGTATATTATATATGAAGTAATTTGGGAGGTTCTCCTATGAATAAAGTTTATACAACTGAAATAAAGAAAACCCCTCGTATAGATAAGCTCATTGAGGAGCTTTATTCCGTCACGCCTACTATTGAATCTACCCGTGCGGAAATCTTAACCGAAAGCTTTAAAGCCACTGAGGGTATGTCTATATATTTAAGAAGGTCTGCTGCCTTTAAGGCAATGGCAGAAAAACTTCCCGTTGTTATAAGAGATGGGGAGTTAATCGTTGGCGGTAACTGCGCAAATCCCAGAGGTTGCCCTACATTCCCTGAGTTTTCTAATAAGTGGCTTGAGGATGAGTTTGATACCGTTGCTACCCGTAGTGCCGACCCCTTCTATATTTCTAAAGAAACCGCAGAGAAGTTAACCGAGGTTCATAAGTACTGGCAGGGAAGAACAACAAGTGAACTTGCCACCTCTTATATGGCGCCCGAAACCCTTGCGGCTATTGAGCATAATATCTTTACTGTTGGTAACTACTTCTATAACGGAATCGGCCATGTTAGTGTTGATTACGGCAAGGTTTTAAAAATCGGATTCAATGGCATTTATGGGTATGCCAAATCCGAAAGAGATAAATGCAATATTTACGACGGCGATTACGCTAAGAGATATAGCTTTTTAACTTCGGTTATGGAAAGCTGTGAGGCAGCGGTTATATTTGCTAAGCGTTATAGCGATGAGGCAAGAAGACTTGCCGATAGTTGCACCGATATAAATAGAAGAAACGAACTTCTAAAAATTGCAGAGATTTGTAACAGAGTTCCCGCCAATGGCGCTAATAGCTTCCACGAGGCATGCCAGTCTTTCTGGTTTGTTCAGCTTCTTATTCAAACCGAATCAAGCGGTCACTCTATTTCTCCGGGACGATTTGACCAGTATATGTATCCTTACTATAAAAAGGATTTGGATAGCGGAAAAATCACCCGTGAAGAAGCACAGGAACTTATTGACTGTGTATGGGTTAAGCTTAACAGCTTAAACAAGGTGCGCGATGCTCTTTCTGCCGAAGGTTTTGCAGGATACAGTATGTTCCAGAATCTTATTGTGGGCGGTCAGGATAAAAACGGCGTTGATGCTACCAATGATTTATCCTATATGTGTATCTCGGCTTCAATGCATGTTAACCTTCCGCAGCCCTCTCTTTCGATGAGAGTTTGGAACGGAACCCCACACGACCTTTTAGTTAAGGCGGCAGAGCTTACCAAAACGGGTATAGGACTTCCCGCCTATTATAATGATGAGATTATTATCCCTGCTCTTATTTCGCGAGGTTTATCTCTTGAAGATGCAAGAGATTACTGTGTAATCGGTTGCGTTGAGCCCCAAAAGGGCGGCAAGACGGACGGTTGGCACGATGCGGCATTCTTTAATATGTGTCGCACATTAGAGCTTGTTTTCACAAACGGTGTTGATAAGGGCGTTCAGATAGGTCCTAAGACAGGAACGCTCGCTTCCCTTGATACATACGAAAAATTCTTTAACGCTTATAAAGAACAACAGGAATATGCAGTTAAACTTATGGTTAACGCCGATAATGCGGTGGATATGGCTCATATGGAGCGTTGTCCTCTTCCTTTCGTTTCTTCTATGGTGGAGGATTGTATCGGCAAGGGCAAATCCGCCCAAGAAGGTGGCGCTGTTTATAACTTTACAGGTCCTCAGGGCTTTGGTATTGCAAATGTGGCCGATGCCCTTTATGCTGTAGACCAACTTGTTTATAAAACCAAAGCGGTAACACTTTCAGAATATGCCGACGCTCTTAAAAATAACTTCGGTATGGAATATAGCGACGGATATGCAAAATCTTTAACCGTTGATGTGGTTAAAGAAATAATGTCCAAGGGTTACGAAGTATCGGGCCAACAAATCGGAGAAATCTTTGCCCAGATTAAGAGCAATAATATAGCCGAGGATAAGAAGAAAAAATATCAGGCTCTTTACGAAAAGATTAAGTCACTTCCCAAGTTTGGTAATGATATTGATGAGGTTGATATGTATGGCAGAGAAGCCGCCTATACATATACAAGACCTGTAGAAAAATACGAAAACCCAAGAGGCGGAAGATACCACGCGGGACTTTATCCTGTGTCCGCTAATGTTCCTCTCGGTATGCAGACGGGCGCTACCCCTGATGCCCGACTTGCAGGAACTCCCGTTGCAGACGGTGTTTCACCTGCCGCAGGATGCGATGTCAACGGTCCTACCGCTTCGGCAAACTCCGTAGCAAAACTTGACCACGGTATTGCTTCTAACGGAACTCTCTTTAATATGAAGTTCCATCCCTCTGCTCTCAAAGGCGCTTCGGGTATAGAAGGATTTATATCTCTTATACGCGCTTTCTTTGACCAGAAGGGTATGCACATGCAGTTCAATGTTGTAAGCCGCGAAACCCTTCGTGATGCTCAGCTTCATCCCGAAAACTATAAGAATTTGGTTGTTCGTGTTGCGGGCTACAGCGCCCTCTTTACAACCCTCTCGAAATCCCTTCAGGATGATATCATAAATCGTACCGAGCAGGGAGGATTTTAAGAAAATATGTCGGATTACTTAAATGTAACGGGCAGAATTTTCGATATTCAGAAGTTCTCGGTGCACGATGGCCCCGGAATCCGTACCATAGTTTTTCTCAAAGGTTGCGCTCTTCGATGTCGTTGGTGTTGTAACCCCGAATCGCAAAAAAGCGAAATTCAAACTATGATACAAAACGGAAAAGAAAAAGTGGTTGGCCGCGATGTTTCGGTAGAAGAGGTAATGAAAACCGTAAAACAGGATATGCCTTATTATAGGCGTTCGGGCGGCGGCCTTACCCTTTCGGGCGGTGAAATGCTTTGCCAGAGCGAATTTGCCTACGCTTTACTTCGTTCTGCAAAAGAAAGCGCCATAAATACGGCGGTAGAAACTACAGGCTTCGCCAAATGGGAAACCATTGAAAAGTTACTCCCTTATATTGATACGGTGCTTATGGATATTAAGCATACTGATTCGCTGAAGCACAAAGAGTTTACTACTCAAAGTAACGAACTGATACTCGAAAATGCCAGAAAAATTGCAGAAAATGCAAAAAAACTTATAATTCGAGTTCCTGTTATTCCAACCTTTAATGATACGGAAAGCGAAATCGCTTCTATAGCCAAATTTGCCGCTTCTCTTAAAGGCGTGGATGAAATAAATCTTCTCCCTTACCATAGTTTTGGCAGGGATAAATATGAAGGACTCGGTAGGCAGTATATGATGGGTGATTTATCGTCACCCACAGATGAGAAAATGCAAAAACTAAAATCCGTAGCCGAGGCTTACGGACTTAAATGCAAGATAGGAGGTTAAGATATGAGCCAGGAATTATCTTTACAGGATAAACTTCGCATAGTGCAGGAGCTTGTTCCCGGTAAACAGATTACAATAGCCCATGTTATTGCAAATCCCCATGGCGAAATTATGAAATTCTTTGACTATGAAGTAGAGTAGTCAAAGGGGAGGATAATATGCTCGCTTTAGAAAGACAAAAAAGAATTCTCGAAATACTCAGCATTGAAGGCGCCGTAATGGTAAGTAAGTTAAGTTTAGAGCTTGGCGTTACTGAGGAAACCGTTCGCCGCGACCTTGAAAAGCTAGAGGCAAAGGAAATGCTCAGAAGAACTCACGGTGGCGCACTTCCTATGGATGAGGGAAACTATGAGTTTTCTCTTGAAAAGAGAAAAACCTTAAATGTTGAAATAAAACAAGCCCTTGCCCGCAAAGCAGTTCAGTATATCGCAACGGGCGATACGGTATTTTTAGATGCTTCAACAACCACCTTCTATATGGCAAAAGAACTTAAAGCCATGAAGAATATTACCGTTATAACCAACTCCATAAGAGTTATAAATGAATTAAGCGGTGTTGAAGGCGTTAAGGTTATTGCCGTTGGCGGTATTGTAAGTAATAACCAATCTCTTGTGGGAGCTATGGCTGAAAATTACATAACTGATAATTACTTTGCAGATAAAATGTTCTTTTCAAGCCGCGGTATAGGTGAAAATTCAATTATACTTGAAAGCAACGAGCAGGAGTGCTTCATAAAGCAGAGTATGCTTAAAAATTCTCGTGCTAACTATTATCTTTGCGATAAATCCAAAATTGGAAGGGTAGGATATATGCGACTTTCTACCTTCGAAAAAATTCAGTATCTTATTACTGACGGAGAGGTTGAAGGCCACCTAAAAGAAGCACTTGATGAATACGGCGTAACTGTAATCAATATCTAAAATTAGATTGGAAAATGCTTGTTATGGCAGAAATTTAAAAACAGCTTAATAAATAAAAATTTACCCCGAGGTTAAACCTCGGGGTTTTAACATTTACGCGAAGAATTCTTTTAGGGAATCAAGGTATAAATCAGGGTCTATAATATAGCTGAGTCCATGACCTGCACCCTTAATAGTTACAAGCTTCTTTTTAGAAACGCAAGCCTCATAGTTCTTTTGGCTCATTTCACAGGGTACAAAATCATCGGTATCACCGTGAAAGAAAATAACGGGGATTTTGCATTTTTTAAGGGCTGCCTCGGGGGTGGTTTCTTCGAGATTAAAATGCCCGTAAATTCGGGCGCCCAATTTAACAAAGGGGTAGGCAAGATTTTTGGGAAGGCCTAATTTTTCTATAACCGATTTAATTATTTCCTTGGCGCTGTTATAGCCGCAATCTGCCAAAACGCCTATAACATTAGAAGGTAATTCTTCACCTGCCGCCATTAAAACCGTTGATGCTCCCATAGAAATTCCGCAGATAATGATTTTCACATTCTGTCCGAAATGTTTAATCAAAAAATCTATCCATTTAAGGCAGTCCTTGCGTTCGTTTATGCCGAAGGTTATTACATTGCCCTCACTTTCTCCAATACCTCTTTGGTCAACCAAAAGTGCGTTCCTTCCTAGTTTAAAACATCTTTGAACGCCGCCGCAAAGGTCTCTTTCTGCGCTTCCTCTGTATCCGTGAAACATAAGCTCAATAGGGGCGCCCTTAGAATATTCATAATATTTACCGCTGAGTTTAAGCCCGTCAAAAGAAGTTATATAAAACTGCTCATAGGGCATATTTTTAACCTCTTCGGCCCAAGAACGCATAATATCACTATGTTCTTCGTATATCTTGCCAACGGGCAACGAAAAACCCCTTATCTGATTTTTTCGGTTAACGAAAAATGCCATACGGAAGCAGATATATGAAATTGTAAGAATAATAGCGACAACAAAACAAATACCGCTTATAATCCAGAATAAAATCATGAAAACATCTCCGCAAAGTTACTGGTATTATTGTATCACTAAATCCATAAAAATACCAATAAATATTTTAAAAATATTGCTATACTTATCTTTTTATGTTATGCTTGTGCTACAATAGGGACAAATAGCTATTTAGCCTTGCCTGTTTCATCAAATCAGTAAGGCAAGGCAGGAATAACCGTCATACTTTCGGTAACATTACTGCTTAAAAACGAAGTTTTTAACTGCATTTTTTGTGGTATGATTTTCAATACGTTAGTATGACTTTTGTCATACCTTAAATTTGTGAAATTTATTTTAAACCAAAGACGTAAAACAAACCTTGAAACAGGATTTTTTCCGCTTTAAGGTCTTTTTTTTATGCCATTATAAAAATCCTTAAAATTCTAAAAAAATATTTTTAACCCTGACACTAGTTGTCAGGGTTAGTTTTTATAATGGGGTTGCAATTGCAAAAAATCGGGACGCTGATTTTAAAAAATAGTTACATTTTAAAGAAAAAATAAAATTATAGAAAGGATGAACTATAAAATGAAAACTATTTTCGGTGTTAATTCAGCTACACCTATAAGTAAAAAGCTGAAGAACGGTTATACAATGTATGACTGGGTAAAAAGACAAAAATGTTTTCCTGCCTTTTGTATGAGAACACTTAGTGGTGAAGATAAAATCACTGCTGAGGAAATTGAGTTCTTGAAGGCAAAGGGTTGCAAAATTGGTTTGGTTATTCGTGACCTTACCGAAGCTAAGGTATCGGGCATTAACGGTACAGAGGATGCAGTTAAAGAGGTAGAGTCTGCAAAAGAATTGGGTGTTCCGCAAAATGAGGGTATCGCTTTGTTTGCAGAAATTAAGCCTGAGTGGAGTGTAAACCACAACTGGATGATTTCGTTTGCACAGGTTATTTCAGCAAACGGCTATGTTCCAGGATTCATAGGTAATACTGATTCATCTAAAAACTTTAATTTTGACCGTCAGTGCAGTCACTATGTACATGTAACAAAGGATGTAAATTATTTTGGTGCACTCTTTATGGCAACCGAGCCTAAGCTTGATAGTATGCCTGAAAAGTGGGAGCCATATTGTCCATCTGCATTAGAGCCTGAGGATATGCACCTTTGGTCTTGCGGTACCACTACCTTTGACTTTACAGGGGTAGAAGATGTATACGCTAAGGACGAGAAAGTCCTTGAAAATATGTGGTAAAGGAGGTATAATAAAAATGAACAAGAAACAGTATAATAATGTAATAGAAAACACATTAAAGCACGAACAGTCAGCACAGACAGATGATTCCCTTGCAACCGCAAGAGCCATATTTGATAATATGGGTATTGCTTTACCACAAGGTGA
>JAZRNX010000035.1:0-40572 GCA_045648365.1 Acutalibacteraceae bacterium | reverse complement strand
CGCCACATCAACGGCAATTATGGTGGGTTCCCCCTCAATATGATCGGTTTCTCTGGCAAAATAATCATATTTTGAAGGTATTACCTCCGGACATAAAACCTCGGCAGTTTTACCGATTTCCTTCAATCCGTAATAAAGTGCATAGGCAGAACCCAAGGTATCGCCATCAGGAGAAGCGTGGGTAAGGATAACATAATTATCGTGTTTTTTAAGGAATCTTGCCACCTGTCTTAAATTAAGCAGACGGCATGATACATTATTTTTCCTCTGCATTAAACCCTTTAAAATTCCTTTCGTAAGTTAAAAATCTTATTTATCAAAAGAATCTATTATTTTTGAAATATGGGCGCTGGTTTCGATAGAATTATCTGCAATAAATCTAAGCTCGGGAACTTTACGAAGTGACATACGGTGGCCCAGTTCCTTTCTTAAATAACCTGCAACATTTTTATTAAGCACTTTAACTGATTCGGTAGTTTTCTCCATACCCTCTATAGCGCTTACATAAACGGTTGCATAGGACATATCTCCCGAAACCTCAAGTTTTATTATACTGAGCATCTTGCTCACTCTCGGGTCCTTTACTTCTCGCAAAAGCTCCGAGAGGGCAAGTTTAATATCTGATGTTACGCGATTTATTTTATATCCTGCCATCAGTCTCTGTACTCCTCCATAACGAAGGCCTCAAATATATCGCCTTCCTTAATATCGCCGAATTTTTCAAGACCGATACCACACTCATAGCCCTGAGCTACCTCTTTCACATCGTCTTTAAAGCGGCGGAGTGAAGCAATACTATCTTCAGCAACAACAATACCGTCACGAACAACACGAATCTGACAAGCTCTTGTAACCTTACCGTCAGAAATATAGCAACCTGCAATGGTGCCAACGCCTGAAATCTTATAGGTGCTGCGAACTTCTACAGAACCAAGAATATTTTCTCTGAACTTAGGAGCAAGCATACCCTTCATAGCGGCTTCAACTTCCTCTATGCAGTCATAGATAACGCGGTACATACGAATATCAACGCCATCTCTTTCGGCGGTTTCCTTGGCAATTGCATCTGGACGAACATTAAATCCAACGATAATTGCGCCTGATGCCTGAGCCAACATAACATCGGACTCATTAACGGCGCCTACGCCACCGTGGATAACGCTAACCTTAACTTCTTCATTTGAAAGTTTTTCAAGACTTTCTCTTACGGCCTCAACGCTGCCCTGAACATCGGCTTTAACGATAATATTAAGAGTCTTAAGGTCGCCCTCGCTTAGTTGACTAAAGAGGTTATCAAGGGTAACCTTCTGTTTAGAATCGAAGAGTTCCTTCTTAATCTTTTCTTTTCTCTGCTCAACAAGTTCGCGGGCAAGACGCTCATCGGAAACTGCGTCAAATCCGTCACCTGCGCTGGGAGTCTCGGCAAGACCTGTAATCTCAACAGGAACAGAAGGACCTGCATGTTTAACGGTCTTTCCGTTTTCATCCATCATTACTCTTACGCGGCCTACGGAAGTTCCCGCCACGATGATATCACCTGTATTAAGGGTACCGTTCTGAACTAAGAGTGTTGCAACGGGACCTCTACCCTTATCAAGACGGGCTTCAATTACAAGACCCTTTGCCTTACGGTCGGGGTTGGCTTTGAGTTCGAGCATTTCTGCAACCAAAAGAACATTCTCAAGAAGGTCATCAATACCCATTCCTGTTTTAGCAGAAATAGGAACACATATAACATCACCGCCCCAGATTTCAGGAACTAATGAATGTTCGGTGAGTTGTTGCATAATGCGGTCGGGATTGGCCTCGGGTTTATCCATCTTATTGATGGCAACAATTATCTGCACCTCGGCGGCTTTAGCGTGGTTTATAGCCTCAATAGTCTGGGGCATAATACCGTCGTCTGCGGCAACAACGAGAATTGCTATATCGGTTGCCATAGCGCCGCGCTGACGCATAGAGGTAAATGCGGCGTGACCGGGAGTATCAAGGAAGGTGATGTCCTGACCCTTGCAATTAACTCTGTAAGCGCCGATATGCTGTGTAATACCACCAGCTTCCGTATCGGTAACTGCGGTATTTCTTATACTGTCAAGAAGAGATGTTTTACCGTGGTCTACATGGCCCATAACAACTACTACTGGGCTTCTGGGTTTCAAATCTTCAGCGGCATCCTCGGTAACATCCATAATTTTTTCTTCAATGGTAACCACAACTGCGCGTTCTATTTTAGCGCCCATTTCGGTTACAACAATTTCTGCGGTATCGTAATCAATAACCTGATTTACGGTAGCCATCATACCAAGAGACATAAGCACCTTAATAACCTCAGCCGCAGTCTTTTTAAGAGCAGCAGCAAGTTCACTTACAGTTATTTCATCGCCAACTGTAACGGTAATAGGAGTCTTCTTAATGCGCTCAAGTTGCATTCTGCGAAGTTTATCTGCCTCGGTTTCTCTCTTGGCACCCTGAGGTCTTCTGTAATCCTGAGATTTCTGCTTAATCTTCTGCTTACGGGTGAAGTTATCCCTCATTGTATTAGCAGGAGCGATGGTTTCATACTTCTCATTATACTTATCAATATTAACATTTGAAGTACGGGTATCGATATGACGAAGCTGAGCAGGGCCTCTATTAGGCGCCACACTCTCACCCTTTTCTTTTTTAGGCGGAGCCACCAGAGGACCTGTGTAAACCTCTTTTTCACGAGGCTTATCTGCCTTCTTGTCACTCTTCTTTTCCTCTTTTTTCTCTACCTTTTTCTCGGCAGTTTTTTCTGCTACCTTTTCGGTTTTTACAGGAGCCTTGCTCTCGCTTTTTTCTGTCTTCTTAGGTTCTGCCTTCTTTTCCTCAACCTTTTTAGGCTCGGATTTCTTTTCCTCGGCGGGTTTATTCTTGGCATCTTCGGCGGCAGCGGCAGCCTTTAACTGCTCGAGAATTGCCATCTGGTCAGCAAGTTTTTTATCCTTTTCACTCTGTCTTGCCTTGGCTGCTTCCTCACGAGCTGCTGCGCCTGTTGCAAAATAACTATCAAAACTCTTAACGGAATTCTTCTTTGTTATAAAATCAAAGAAAATTCCGATTTCTCTTTCATTAAGAGATGCACCGGATTTCTTATCTTCACCCGTAGCTTCAAGCACAAGTGCGGTTATTTCTTTAGAACTAACACCAAAATCCTTAGCAATATCACTAACTTTATATTTATTGGTCATTAAACATTTCCTCCCAAATTCAAAATAGCATCAGCAAACGAACTGTCATTGACAGAAACAACTCCACACTTGCGGCCTACGGCATTTGTGAGAGTAAAGGTATCAATATTTTTAAGTTCCATTACCTTTACTTTATGCTTTTCCGCGTGAAATCTAACCTCTTTGATACTTTTTTCTGAAATATCGTTGCACACTATCATAAGTTTTGCCTTTCCTATTGACGCCGAAAACACTGCTGCTTTTAGTCCAAAAGAAAGGTTCCCCGATTTAGTGGCAAAACCTAAAAGCGTTAAAAGTTTATTATTCAATACCTTTTAACTCCTCCCGTAATTTCTCATATATATCCGAAGGAATATTTCTCTCAAATGCTCTACCGAGAGCATTGATTTTTTGTGCTTTTAGGAGGCATTCCTCAGATTTGCAGATATATGCGCCTCTACCGCTTAGTTTTCCGCTTTCATCAAGTTTAATCTCATCTTCAGGGGTTTTAACAACCCTTATAAGCTCTGATTTTGGCTTCATTTCGCGACAACCGACACACATTCTAGTGGGTATCTTTCTGGGTTTCAATACAGTTCTTCCCTTCAATTATTATAATGATTGTAGTTTATCGAAACTTATCAGTTTCGACTTCCCTTATCCATTATTCGCCGAAATATCCGCTTTCGGGGTGAATATCTATCTTCCAACCGGTAAGTTTGGCGGCAAGACGAACATTCTGGCCTTTATTGCCGATAGCAAGGGACAGCTGTGCTTCGGGAACGCTTACTTTACAAGATTTTTCTTCTTCACTTAAAATTTCAACCGAAACAACCTTCGCAGGAGAAAGGGCTTCGCTTACAAATACAGTGGGGTCCTCACTATATTTTACAATATCAATCTTCTCTCCTGAAAGTTCTTCAACTATCTTATTAACGCGAGCTCCCTTAGGACCTATACAAGCACCGATAGCATCAATTTCAGGATTGGGTGACCAAACTGCAAGTTTAGTTCTTGAACCTGCCTGACGGGAAATTGCTTTGATTTCGATAGTACCGTCAAAAATCTCAGGAACTTCGGTTTCAAAAAGACGCTTAACAAGACCTGGATGGGTACGGGAAATCATTACTCTCGGTCCCTTTTCGGTTTCCTTAACGCCTACAACATAAATCTTAATATGGTCGCCTTCTTTAAGAATTTCATCGGGCACCTGCTCCATTTTGGGAAGAGTCGCTTCGTTATGACCGATAGTGAGAATGGCGTTGCCTGTTTTAGCGTCAACACGCTCAACAACTGCGGTAACAAGTTCGCGGTTATGGCTCTGGAACTCAGCGAGTACCTGACCTTTTTCAACCTCTTTAACGCCCTGACGGAAATTGTTCTTTGAATTTTGTGCAACTATTCTGCCAAACTTCTTAGGGTCAAGTTTGATTTCGATAAAACCGTCGTTAATTGCCTTGGGGTCTATTGCGGCGGCTTCCTCTTTGGAAATCTGGGTGAATGGGTCTTCCACCACATCAACGATTTCCTTACGGGCAACTACCTTGAAAATTTCATTCTCGGTATCAATTTTGCAAGAAACGATATCGTTACCGCCGTAATCCTTACGAGCGGCTACAACGATTGCCTCTGAAATCTTATCGGCGATAAACTCCATAGGAATTCCTCTTTCCTCTTCCATAAGGCGAAGGGCTTCAAAAAACTCCTTGCTTTCTTTTTTCTCTTTTGCTGTAATCCTCTTAGCCATTTTTATCAATTACCTCCGTTTATAATTACAATGCTTATTAAAAATCTTCGAGAGTGATTTTAGAAATTTCTTTTTTCAGAAAATCCTTATTTTCACCATCTATTTTTACGGTAACCGTTCCGTTTTCATAGGAACTGAGTTTACCGATGAATTCTTTATTGCCGTCCACCGCTTTAAAAAGACGCAGCTTAACATCTTTGCCTAGCATTGAGGTAAAATGCTCATCGCGGGTGAGTTCTCTGCCAAGCCCCGCAGAGCAAACCTCCAAATAATAAGAACAGTCAATAGGGTCTGCTTCATCTATAATAGGGTCAACCGCGTGAGAAACATTGGTGCAATCATCAATATTTACGCCCTCGGGTTTATCTATAAAGATTCTAAGATAATGGGAAGCTCCTTCTTTAACAAAGCGGACATCCCAAAGATTTACACCCTCGTTTTCCACTGTTTCTTTTACGAGGTTAAAAACCTTTTCGGCTACACCTGCCATACTCTACCTCCAAAACAAAAGTGAGCGGGTTTCCCCACTCACCTTTCTTACTTACTGATACTATTATAACACTTTTATTTAAAAAATCAAGTATTATTTTATATATTAACAATACTGACGAGAATTTTATTCTTCCTCACCTTTATAACTGTTAATATAAATGCGAACTATCTGTTCTGCGTTGGCAGTACCGCCGTATTCGGGTTCCTGACCTAACACAGCTCCCGGTTTTGCCTCGGTATCATACTTTTCAACAACCTCAATATTTTCATATAAGAAGCCTTGCTTAAGTAGTTCGAGTTTTGCTGCATTTTCTTCCATGCCAACCACATTTGCAATCTTTATATCAAGAGGTCCAAGACTAATGGTAACAGCAATTTCTGTAGCGCTTTCCACCTGAGAGCCTTTTTCAACCGACTGGGCGCAGATAGTACCTCTGGCAAACTTATCGGAATATTCCTTGCCCTTAATAACAAAGGCAAAACGCTCATATTCCTCACCGTCAGTAATTTGATAATAATATTTTCCGGTTAAATCGGGAACTGTATAAAGTACCCTTGATTCCTCAGCACCCTCATCAACATCACCGATAGAGGGAGTTGAAGGCATATCGACAGATTGGGGGTTGCTTATAACGGGCTCATCATTTCCGCCCATTATACCGTCTTTAAAAACAGTTGCAGAAAGTATTGCAAAAACTATACCAAAGATAACTATGGTAGCCGCGGCGGAAATTATAGCGTATTTAAGAGCAGATGTTTTCTTTTGAGGTTCTTTTGCCTCTTTTTCGGCCCTATTAAGTATAGCCTTTTTAGCCGCTGCCCTACGCTCATTTTCCTTAGTTTCACCGTAAACCAGTTCATTTCTAAAGGTATCGACGCTATCGGTACGGTTTTCTAAACTAAGTTGCAAACCGTTAGCAATAGAAACGAGTACCTGACGGGGAAGTTCATCGGCAAATCTTGACGGAATCGAAAGATTATCCCCGTTCATTCTATCTCTGGCATCTGGTGGTACAGTACCGATAAGCACTCTGAAAAGCGTAGCGCTAAGGCCGTAAACATCGGTAAAACTGCCCATATTACTCTCGATAAGACCATACTGTTCGGGGGCGGCATAGCCGTTATAAACACCGGCAGAAAGTTCGCCCTTTGAAGTTCTGGTTTCATTGATATTTATACCTGTAAGGCGGAGCTTACCGTCACGGCAAACATAAACAGTTTCAGGTGAAATTGCACCGTGAATAATTCCTATTTCGTTAAGACCCATAACAGTGTCGATAAGGGGAAGGAATAAAGCTCTTGCTTGTTCCCACTTAAGCGCGCCGTTATTTTTATCAAGAAATGTTTTGAGTGACATTCCCGAAACGGTTTCGGTTACCGCGTAAGCAGTACCGTTTTCTTCAAAAGTATCTTTTACTGCGGCAAGAGAAGGTAAGGAGTGCAAAGAAAGTTTTCTGTTAAGCTCCATAAAATCAAGAAGTCCGCCATTAAAAGCATATTCTTTATTTTCAGCTATAGATACGGTTTTATCGGGATTTCTTACCGCTACACCTGCAGGAAAGTACTCCTTAATATTAACGATACAATTATTACCGTTATCAAAGCCGAGATAAGTGATACCTTCACCGCCCGTACTTATAACCTTTCCAAGCATATATCGGTCCGATAGCCAGAATCTTACGGGTAATGCATACTTCTCGTTCTGAGCATTACTATCCCATCCGCAGATGGAACATACCTTTTCATCCCCATTATCATTCATACAACCGGGACAGAGTTTATCCGTATTTATCATAAATACCTCCAAAATCTCCAATATGGAATTTTAGTATGTTACATTATATTATACCACACTTGTCAAGAGCAGTATGCCTTATTCAAAAACAACCTCTGCTATTTCCCTACTTTTATCTGTATCTTTTTTCTTTATAGGAATAAGTTTTTTATACACACAGGTATGGTGGTCGGTTATAATTCTATCCTCGTGCAGAGAGCCAAAGTACCAATGCTTAAAGGTACACGCCCTACCGATTTCCTCTAAATAACCGTTTAGTTTATTTACCCTATCGCTATCCCCACGCCTTAGGAGAATTGCGCTTTTAACGAGAGACGGAGGCTCGTGGGTTATGATATAATCCACCTTACAGCCAACTTCATCGAGCGTTCTTGCGCCATCGGCCATTTCCATAGGTGTTGCCTCTTCCTCACGCCACCAAAGGCCCTTATCAACCCTCATATCCTTATCGGTGCTTTCACCGCCGCCGAAAGTGAAGAATGTGTTGCCTTCAATCTCAAATATCTGGCCGCGCATCATATGAAGGAGATTGCCCTTAATTCTATGAACCTTGCCGCCCTTCCATACGGTTACTCGGGAGCGGCTTATGGTTTCAAGATTATCGTGAGTACCCTCAACAAAGGCGGTAACAAATTTTTTCTTACTAAAAAAATCTATAACCTGTTTTTCTGTTTTAGAACCGTCGAATATGTAACCGAAATCACCGCAAACTATTAAAACATCGCCTTTTTTTAGTTTTCTGAACTCCTTATCGTAAAGCCTTTCAAGACAGCCGTGCATATCACCTGTTACATAAATCATACGGTTCACCGCCCTTTCTTACAAATTTCAAAATTTTCTCTTTTATTTTGAACAGATTTAATGTATAATAACTTTATTAAAATGATTATACCACATATAGACGGAGATTTCTATGGTTAAAAAAATATTTTCTGTTATTTTTTGCATAATACTTGTTTTCGCCGTTCCATTTAGTGTTTCGGCTTATGAGCCAACAGGCTTTGAGGTAGACGCCAAAAGCGCAATGCTTGTATCTCTTGATACTGGTGAAATTCTTTATTCAAAGAACGAAAACGCCAAGGTTTACCCTGCTTCCATAACCAAAATAATGACCGTTACCTTGATGCTTGAAAGTGAAAAATATGACCCTGAGGGTATGGTTACCATGACCGAAAGCGCTTTAAAACTCATAAGCGGTACAGGAAGCGTTGTTTCCTGGCTTCAGGCGGGTGAACAGATATCCCAAATAGATTTGGTGCATTTGGTGCTTATGTCCTCTTGCGGAGACTGCGCATATCTTGCCGCTGAATTTTACGGAGGTACTGTTAATAATTTCGTTAGCATGATGAATGCCAAGGCCGAAGAATTAGGTCTTACGAGTACCCACTATTCAAACCCCGTAGGTCTTCACGATGAAGAAACCTATACCACCGCTGCCGATACTTATAAGCTTACAAGATACGCCCTTCAAAACAAAACCTTCAAAGAGGTTTGCGAAAAAGACAGATATACAATAGAGGCCACTGCCACCGAGCCTCAGCACACCCTATCTACCACCAATTACTTGCAGGACAAGACCACAAATTATTATTATATGTACACCAAGGGTGTTAAAACCGGCTTTACTAACGAGGCAGGCAGATGCGTTGTAAGCACCGCTTCCTACAATGGCTATAACTATATGTGCCTCGTTTTTGGTTGCACTGCAAATGCAGGTCAGCGTTACGAATTTATTGATAGCAAGAACTTATATAAGTGGGCTTTTACCACCTTTGAATTTAAGGAAATCGCCAAATCAGAGGAGCCTATCTGCGAGATGAAGGTGGAACTTTCTATGGATACGGATTTTGTTCCCCTTTATGTTGAGGAAAGTTTTATCTCTGTTCTACCAAAAGATGCCGACCAATCAACAATAAGCATCGTTCCTAAACTTTCGGGAGAAAGCGTTGATGCCCCAATTAAGAAGGGACAGAAGTTGGGAACGGCTGATATAATTTATGCCGAAAGGGTTATCGGCACCGTTAATCTTGTAGCAGGTGAAGACATTTCGAGGAGTTTTATACTAGCCCTCGGTAGAGGAATTAAAAACTTCCTTCTCTCCCCTTATATGATAACCGTTTATGTTATTGTTGCTCTCGCAATTATAATATTCGCTTTTCTTGTTTATAAGATGAACAGGAAGACTAAGAAAAAAAGAAGAGTAAGATATATACCTTACGAAAAGGATGGCAAAAATGAAAAACATTAAATCTATACTAGCGCTTTTCTGCGCCCTTATGCTTATATGCCTTACAGGTTGCGGTAAGGCAAGTAAAGAAAACACCTCTACAGGCGAATACAAAGCAACCCACACTGCAACCATTAAAATTAAAGACCACGGCACTATAGAACTTGAACTCTACGGTGAAATCGCTCCTATAACCGTTGCAAACTTCGAAAAACTTGCCAACGGGAAATTCTATGATGGTCTCACCTTTCATAGAGTTATTGAGGGCTTTATGATTCAGGGCGGCGACCCCGACGGTAACGGCACAGGCGGAAGCGACGAGGAAATCAAGGGTGAATTTTCTGCAAACGGCGTTAATAACCCCATTTCCCACAAACGCGGAGTTATCTCTATGGCAAGAAACGGTTACAGTATGGATAGCGCATCATCCCAATTCTTCATTATGCACAAGGACGGAACCTATCTTGACGGACAGTACGCCGCCTTTGGTTGCGTTACAAAGGGTATGGATGTAGTTGATTCGGTAGCCGAGAAAACCCCCGTTCTTGACAGTAATGGCACCGTTTTTTCGGGCTCTCAACCCATTATAGAAAAGGTTACTGTTACGAAAGTTAAGTAAACTAAATAAATCAAAAGCGTGGCTTGGATTAATCCTAACCACGCTTTTTTTCTGCTTCTTCAATTTCTGCTTTGCGAATATCGTTTATAAATGCTAAGACTGCATCTCGATTTTGCTTCTTTCTTACAAGATGCAATAGCTTAAGGCACTTAATTTCATAAGGTGATAAAGAAAAGGGTAAATTTGCAAGTGCTCTGCCGCTCTCGGCAAGTCGCATAGGAGACTTAACATTAAGCTCGTAATTGGATTTGGACTCGCCGCGGCAATCGTTATCACCGTGCAAAAGCCAGTCTGCCGAAACATTATAAAGGGCGGTTATCTTTGCTAAATCCTCAAAAGAAGGGTTGCCAAGGCGCTCCATACGAGCATAAGTGTTCCTTTTCATATTAAGTTTATCGGCGGCAGTTTCTTGCGTATACCCCGCTCTTTTTCTGGCCTCACTCAGCCGCTTATTTGATACTGTCGCATACTCTGTTTTCATATAAAACCCTCTTGACTATTTTGTATATAGTTGGTATAATATTAACCTAATATGCTGATGTGGCTCAGTTGGTAGAGCAGTTGATTCGTAATCAACAGACCGTGGGTTCGAGTCCCATCATCAGCTCCATTTAAAAGACATTTCTCTTCACGGGAAATGTCTTTTTTATATTTTATAACTTTTAGGGAAAATTGTCAAGAATTTTGACATTTTGTCGTATAAAAGTTTTTCTGAAAATACAAGTAAATCCTGTCGAAAGGAAAAATATTTTAAAAGTTTATTCCAGTTATAAGGCGGTAATAATGTTTATGTCAAAGAAACTTACGAGGTGCCGCTTATGTATAACAACAAGGTTATTATCTGTGGGGTTGATACCTCAACTCTGCCCGTTTTAAAGGAAAAACGCAAAGAAGAACTTTTGAAACTTGCAAAGGAAGGGGATAAAAATGCCCGTACGGAGCTTATTAACGGAAATCTCCGCCTTGTGCTAAGCGTTGTGCAACGCTTTGCAGGTAGAGGTGAAAACCCCGATGACTTATTCCAGGTGGGTTGCATCGGGCTTATAAAATCCATTGATAATTTCGATACCTCGCAGAATGTGCGCTTTTCCACCTATGCTGTGCCAATGACTATGTGTAGGTTGAGAAAGATTTTAATATTCCCGAAACCCTTGAAAAACCAAGGGTTTTCGGGTTTTATTTTACTTATTTATCAGATAACTTTTCAATTTAAGATGCACATCAACCGTGCAATCCTTATAAACAATTACCTTGTGAATCAACTCTTGGCAAACTGCCTGTTTTTCTTTTTGGGTCATATGCTCCCAAGTGCTTTCAAGCGAACGGAAGATTTCCTTTGCTCGTTTTACTTTTCGCTTGATTTTCTCTTGCTCTCGTTCACTCTCAATCTGTGCCTTTAATTCGGTTATCCTTTTTCTGGTGTTTAAAATTTTATCTTTAAGAACATCATCTTCGCCATCTTCGGCATCATCTTCAAAATCATACAGTTTTGAGAGTTTTCTCATTTCTTTTTTCAGTTCTTCATTCAATGCAGCAATCGGGTCAAAAGCAGGAGCAGATTTCTTTGCAGACGAACCCAGATAAGTGAGTTTAAACAATTCGCTTATTACTGCATTTTCAATATCAGATTGCCAATATTTCTGATTGTCACAGTTTTCGTCTTTAACAAGACTTGGTTTACTGCTTTGCTGAGAATAACAGATTAGTTTACATTCGCCAGTTTTTTTATCCCATTTCTGGTATCGCAACTTAGCACCACATTCTCCGCAATACAGAAGACCAGTCAGCAAGTAATTGGATTCGGAGCGAAGCACACTCCTAAGTTCCATTTCGTCCTGTGCTTCTTCCCATCGTTCAAGTGAAATAATAGGGTCATGTTCGCCTTTATATTCCACATCATTGTAGATGATGTATCCTGCTGATGTTTTTCTTTTCAGTATGTTAATAACTAATCGCTCGTTTTTCAGATGCAACCTATCTGCAATTTTGGCAGGGGGCATTTTTTCTTCGATGTACAGTCTGAAAATTTCTTTAACATTTTCTGCTTCTTCTGGTACGACTACAAGTTTACCTTGCTCTTTATCGTACTTGTAACCATAAGGCGGAATTCCGCCGCCCATCCATTTACCAGATGCAACTCGTTCCAATCTACCTTTTTTCAGTTTTTCTACAATGAGGTCTCGGTCAAATTCTGCAAGAGAAGCAAAAAGCATAAGCAGGAATTTCCCTTGCGGGTTATTTCGCTCAATACGACAATAGTTTTCTGCAACTGAAATAAAATTTATATCATCTTTATTTTTGTTTATCAAACTACCTTTACTGTCTCTCGATGAAACAATATAATCTTGAATGAATTGTAAAGTTCCAAGCAAGGTTCTACCCAAACGGTCAATTTTAGGGATAATCATTGTGTTGATTCGTATATGTATTTTCCCATCATTGAAATCTCTTATCATCCGTGTAATACCATTTAGGGCGGGTCTATCCATTGTTGTACCAGTATGCCCATCATCAATGAAAACAACAAGGTTTTTCAGTTGGTTAGATGTGGCATAATTCATAATGTCTTTTTCTTGGATATCCAGACCAAATCCCAAATCTGCTTGACGGTCTGTTGAAACTCGTTCATAGGCAACATTTATCAGATAATTGCCATTTTCGTCCATTTCAACATTTTCATCAATAAGTATTTTCATATAGGAACTGAGTTCCAAGATGTTTTTTAACCTAATTTTTGCCATAATTAAATAATCCTTTCTTAACTTAAATACATTATAATTTATTTTCTCGACTTTGGCAAGTAGTTTTTTGAAAACTATATGTAATTGTCGAAATTTGGAAATAGGGGTATGCGAGAACATACCCCTTTCCCTTACGATACTTTTGATATAGCATCCGCCTTTTCATGATTGTTTCTTCTATCTACTATATCGTTGACGATTCTATCAATACTTGGGTTCTTGATAACAATCTTTGAAAGTTCGGATGGTTCTACCAATTTATTGTCAATGAATAATCTTACTTTGATTTCCATAAATCAGCACCATCCTTTCTTTAAGATTATTGACAGTAATTCATAGGTTTAACCAATATTCAATTAGTTGGGAATGGATAGGTATTCCTTGATGCAGGAATGTATAACATCCATTTCAGGTTTTGTAACCCTGCCCATCCATTTTCCGTTTAGAAAAATATTCTTCGGAAAAACAGATAACTGACCACCCAGAATTTTTGAGTGAGCATTCAGACATTCGAACTTAATGTTCCTCTGTCCAATGTAGGTTCTTTCAATGTTGCTTGAAAGAGGTACAGCGACAACATTAGGACTGGAATTAAGGTCTCTTCTGTTGCTCATAACAACATAATAATGTCGCCCATATACTTGATGAGGGTTTTCCACATTATAAGGAACATCAACACAAACAATATCACCATAATTAAGATGGTTGTTGGTTTCCTTAATATAATCAGCAACCATATTTTCAAATGGGAGCATACCGTTAATATTCAGATATTTCGTACCAGTAATAAGATTGCTCTTATTTGCATTTTCAGCAGAAAGTTGCCATCCAATTAAATGGCAACGGTTATACAACCAACCACCACTTACACAATCGTATTGTGCCTGTTGCCATCCAGTTGGTTTTATACTGCTTATGTTACCTCTTTCTTCATTGGCGGATGGCATTGTATCTTTACCAACAGAAGCGATTGCTACTCGTGTTCTTCCTAAATTATCCAAGTTGCTATATTTTTCATACCCTTTTGTTGTGAGTTCGGATGCTGAGAAATTAGGAACATTATTGTTAATAACAACATAAGGTTTGCCAGAATAGGCAGGAATAGATGATGGGTCTATTGTTGTTGCAATTCCAGAACCTACAATGTTGGTTGATGGTTTACTTGTTTCCGAATTTGTCGAATTATTTGTTTCTTTGGAAGATGTGGAATTACTTGATGTACTTTCTTGATTAGATAGATTTGTTTTTGAAGAAGCATCTTCCGAAGAAACATTGTCATCTATTGTTGATGAAATAGATGATGTGTCTGTTGAGTTTAATTCAGGATTTGTAATTGGCGATAGACTTGTACCAACAACAAATAACACCAATGCCAAAACAATCGCTAACCAACTTTTGATTTTTATTTTTTTCTTAAAGAAATTGCGGATTGTAGGGATTGGTAAAAACAATATTGTTGCCAGAACAAGAAATAAGGTAGAAAAATGAAAACCGTTCGCCAAAGTACAAATGCCAAAAGTCGCAGCAACTATCCATTGTATTATTTTTAATGCTAATTTCATTTTATGTTCTCCTGTAAATTTCTAAGGTAATCTTTTTGTGAGAATTACCAACAAAATTTTCTGTGCTAACTTTTTTGAAATTCATTTCTTTTAGATTGAATTCAAAATAAACATCAGCGGGGTAATGTCTATTCCATTGGAACAGATATATTTCCGTAACATCATCAATCGGAATTTTTGTATTCTCCACGAAACAAATATCTGTTTCTGAACATTCAGAAAGGAAATTATTTGATATTTTTAACCGTTCTGTACTATCAAATAATTTTGCAGAATAATCATTGAGATAGATTTTTCCATTACCAATAAGTTCTAACAATTTTTTTATTACAATAATGTCCTTACTTAAACGGCGATTATTAAACAATAGACCGCCAGATTTTTCAATACATACTGCTATTCTCATTTTCACACCCCCATATTTAATATTACTGCTTTAACTAATTATAAAACAGCACTCATAGAATATGTTTTCTTTCTATTTTATCACTTATGGTATATATAAGTCAATCTTTTGATACCTATGAGTGATTTAGTTTATCGCCTATGGTTATTATAATTATAATAACAAGATAAGTGGGGTAATAAACTTTGGCAGATATAGAACTATTAAAACAAATTGGAGATAGAATTTTCAAGAAAAGAAAAACTATGAAAATGACACAATCAGAACTTGCAGAAAAAGTAGGAGTGTCAACTCAAATGATTTCCAATTTAGAATGTGGCAAAAAAGCAATCAGACCAGAAAATTTAGTAAAAATTTGTGAAGTGCTCAATATGAGTGCAGATTATATTCTAACTGGAAACAACACAAATAATGCCATTGATGAAATCATTGGCAAGTTGGCAAATTTAACCTCTGATGAATTACAAATGGTAAATGAAATGATTGATTATATGAGTAACAAAAAATGACAGTATTTCTACTGCCATTTTTTTGTTATGTGTAAAATTATTTATTTAATCCCGAAAATCATAATTAGTATAGATGTTGACTTTGATTTTTGGCGGAACTCTATCTTTTTTTAATTCAAAGTATAAAGGTAGGTTCATCGCTTTCAACAAATTTCGCCACGATTTGACATTATAATAAAATGCCAAGGTCTGCCATCCTCTTGTGCCTTTGGTTCGCTTCTGGTTAAATTCCTCTTGTGCCTTTGGTTTAATTCGGTAATAATCTTCAAGAAACTCTTTGGTGTATTTTTCTTTAAGTTCATCGAATGATGGTTTGTGAATTGGGTAGTTCTGGTCTAACCATTCGCCAAGTGTGATTTTATATTTTTGTTTAATTACTGGATGCGGTGGCATACCTTTTCTTTTGAAATCAGATGCCGTTGGTATTTTTCCATAGTCAAGAATAAACTGGTCTACGGTATCACGAATTGACTTATCAGACCAATGAATTAAGGGTAATTCATCGTGAATATCCTGTAATAACCGTATTACCTCAGCATATTCTTTGTTGTTGGAAAGTGCCTGTATTGCTTGGTTTAATGCCTGTTTTCGTGTCATTGTTTTGAACTCCTTTACGGTGTTCTCAACCTCTACACAGTCATTCCTATGATTATCGGCGAAATACGTCGCTACCTTAGAGATAATAACTCAATAAGGGTAAGCCGTTCCATAAAAGATACGGCCTATCGCGCTATGCAAGCCAAAGAAAAGCTTATGAACGAAACCCAAAGAGAGCCTACAATAAGCGAAATTGCGGCGGCACTGGATCTGCCTCGCGAGGATATTGTAATTGCCCTTGAAAGCATAGTAGACCCCATTTCCCTTTACGACCCAGTTTACTCTGACGGTGGCGACACCATATATGTCCTCGACCAGATAGGTGATAACAACGATGACCGCAACTGGCTTGATGAAATCGCCTTTAAGGAATCTATCAAGAATTTAAGTGAACGGGAAAGAAATATTTTGGCAATGCGGTTTATAAGGGGCAAAACTCAAATGGAAGTTTCAAAGGAAATCGGCATTTCACAAGCGCAAGTCTCCCGTCTTGAAAAAGGCGCTATCAGTAAAATTAAGGGTGAATAATAACAAACCGACGAGCAATTAAATGCTCGTCGGTTTTTATTACTATTGCTTTTCCTCTTCGTTTTTCTTTTTAAGTTCAAGATGAATCAGAATACTTAAAAGCGCGCGAAGAAGGATTACGGCACCCAAAATATAAAGTTCGCTCATATCCTTAACCAAAACGGTTTTAAGAATCTCGGCGCCCATTTTAAATTCAAGACCCGTTGCAAGACCTCTTGCAATATTGGTCTGCAACTCGAAGTTCTTTTTCATAAATAAATTCTGTATATAGTGCCAGAAGTTTTTAATTGCGGTCCAGGAAACAACGAAAATTCCCATTACTTCAATTATAGAAATTACATAGGGTAAACCTGTTTTTATAATATGTTCTATTGCGTTCATATTACTTCCCCTTTAGACATCTGATTTATAAGTTAATTATACTATAACCAAAATATAATTTCAATAACAAAAATCCCCCTATGGTAAGGGGGATTTAAAATATTAGTTTTATGACGCGTCTTTTAATTTTTCTTTATTTGACGGGAGGGGCGACCCCTCCCCTACGGATTGTGCGGTTTCTAGCATATTCTCGGCGAAGATGCCGTAGCCCTTTTTGCTATCGTCTATGAGGACATGGGTGACGGCGCCTTGTAGGGACAAGCGTCCTCGATTGTCCGTTTCCGTTTTGAAGAATTGGACTTCCGCTCACCGGTGTGTCAATATAGGACCAACATTTTAAGACATAGAACTGTCCCTGTATTGAGAATAAAGTTAAATAACCTAATCCAAAAATACGCAATAGATTCCAACGAAAAGAATAAAAAATCACACCCCGAAAAGAGAACTTCTCTTTTCGGGGTGTGTTATTAAGGGAAACAAGTAATATATGCTTAAATTTTAATTGATGGTATATTTAAATAATGCAGCCGTGCGATTTATATCATCTGTAAGGGGTATTTTAAAGGGATTATCACTCAAAGAAACGCTTCCCGCCATTACCAAAGAGCTGTTTGGCAACAGTACAGAATCGTAAGGCGTATCATTTATATCGCATCTGAAAATCTTGCGGCCCAGTTCTTCTCCGCTGCTGCTGAAGGAAGCGAGATATACGCAAAACACCCGTTCGCCTTTTTCGTTTTTTGAAATTTGTTCGCAAGGATATTTTACTTGGTATCCATCAAAGTAATCGGACATACCCACAGCAAAGGCAACCCCGTCTTTTATATGGATTCCGAAAACCGTATCAACTGCCATTCCTTTGTTTGAAAGCGGAACTTTATAAACGATATCACCGTTTTTATCTAATTTAACAAGCATACGGCGATAAGGCATAGACCGTTCAACGCCCATCTCCCAGAAGGAATCTGCGCCGTACCAATCGGTACCTACCGCAAGATACATATTGCCATCTTTATCTATGGTGGCTTCTTCTATCCAGTCATTTCCGCCACCGCCTAATGTTTTCGCCCAAGTAAGTTTTCTATCAGAAGAAAAATGCAGTAAAGCTATTTCGGTAGCTTTTGAATTGTCATATACTTCTGAAAGCGAAGAGTATTTGTTTGCTAACTCTTCGTTACAAGCAGTAAAAAGGTAAAACCCACCCTTGCTATCGGCAATTATTTCCGAATCCGAAGGTTCGACATTTTTCATAAAGTCGATAGTTTCTATTAGCTCACCATCTTTATTTAAAAAAGCAATTCTAAACCTTCTACTTATATACGGTGAGTCCATAGACACAAACGATATTGCTATGAGGTCTTGCGATATTTCTTCGATATCCTGCACTGTTCCCCAAGATTCATCATCTACAAAAGGCGTCGACCATTCGATTACAAAACTGCTATTGAGTTTTGTAATGCTTGGCGGGACAGATGAAGCGGTAACAAATCCGCCATCACTGCAAACCGCCAGTTCATCAAAACTAACTTTATCATACGAATATTCTTTTGTAAGATTTAGGTTTTTGTCATATACCCGTATAATTGCGTTAATGCTATCTTCTTGTTTTACGCAAGTAATTGCAAATCCACCATCGGAAAGATTTACCATGTCTCTAAAGCAAATATCGCTATCTTTAAGCGAAAACTTCACTTCGGGCAAATTGCTTTTTACGGCAGGTGAGGGTGTTGCGTTTTCCATCTCGGTTTTTTCTTCTGCACTGGAAGATATATTTGAGTTATCTGCCGAATCTTCTTGGATGGTTGGCTTTTTGTTTTGGGTTGAATCGGGTTTTTTAGAGTTGGAATCGGAAGTAATTTTATCGGTATCCGTTTCTTCAAAAACCGAAAAATATGAATATTCGCTTTCGCTTACCTCACCGCACCCGCAAAAGCTTATAACCAATCCCAAAATCAAAACAATGGATACTATTCTTTTCACTTTATCTCATCCTTTCGTTTCTGCACAGCCGATTTACGAAACTCGGCGGGTATATGTATTTTAATTTTACGGTTTATACTCTATTGGAAGTTCGAAAGCGCTGTAATATATTTCACCATCATCACGAACAAACCTATCGGTTGTATAAAATATGTTTGTATCTTTTACAAGTAGGTCATTAACAAACTCAAATTGCAATAAGCCGTTTTTGCTTTGTGCATATATGTCAACAAAGAATGTCTCTTGCGACACATAAACATCTTCCTTATCCATAACATTTGTCTTATTGATAATAGATGATATTTGATTAAAAGTGGTGTTATTTATAGAAACACTTTTTACTTTCGAACCTTCGATATTTATATAAAAATACCGATAATTATCTATATCATCGTAATATAAAATTGCTTGATGTAAATATTCCTCTGAACACCATATTCCGCCAAGTTCGCTATACAATAAATTACTGTTGTTAGCATCTAACAAGTAAAGTTTATAAATATCGTTTTCTTTGCGAAATAAAAAATCAAAAAATTTGGATTTATTATTGTGTTTTTTATTTTCGCTTTTCTCAATAATATGAATGTTCGCAACAGCTTTTTTATCAATATCACTAATGGGATTTAAATTTTTCACATTATATAAATAGTCTTCCAAAAGCACATAATTTTTTTCGTTGAATTTTAACATTGCCACATTATAATTATCTATTTCGATAATTGTGCCGGTATCTCTTATTGAATGCTGGTATTTTATTTCGTGCGAAATATTAGAAATATGTATATGGATAAACGGTATCATCATAATTGTACCCAAAACAAGCATTATAACTGCGAACACTGGTTTTTTGGTATAATTTGAAGATTTTTTAATTCTTGAGAATATTAATAATAACCCTATAATAAATAAGGTTGCACCCAAAATTAACAACGCAATTATAAAAATTAAAAATATCAAGCTCACGAGTGCACCCAAATTTATCTACACTCCTTAATGTATTTCGTTTTTTCTTTTTTGCACCGCCGATTTACGAAACTCGGCGGGAGTTGTGCCTGTTATTTCTTTGAAAATTCGGTTGAAGTGTTGTACTGTTTTAAATCCCACCATATTTGCAATATCTTTAATCGGCACATCGGTAAAAGCGAGTTGCTTTTTTGCAATAGTAATTCTGTACTGCATCAAATATTCGATTGCCGTACAACCGAGTTCTTCTTTCATAAGTGCGGTAAGAGTAGTGTGGTTCATTCCTGCATTTGTCGATATATCGGAAAGGGTTATGTTTTTCCCGTAATGCCCCTCAATATAAAGCACGGCGTCACGAAGCTTGGGATTATTTATAATGGGTGTATTGTCTGATTTTTGATGAGTAAGACCGTAACCGATAAGCCCGTACATACGCTCTAAAGCAATAATAATCTCCATAAAATAGGACCGACCACGGCAAGACCAATACCAATCTCTTTGCTCTGTTAATTCTTCCATCATATAATCAGCGGCGTCCGCAATCTTTTCCACTTGCGTGTTGGCGATAGGGATAATGTGCGCCTTATCAATAAAGGGTTTTAACATAAACATATCGTGAGTGGTGGCAATATCACCGTAATTTTTAGAGCGCAAAATGGAGAAGGTCATATTTACATTCAAAAATGAAGGGTGGAAATAGACACAGGTATAACGGGCTTTCGATTTTGAAACAAACACAGGATTTTCCGATTCATCAAAGCACAGAAATGCGGGTGCAGTAGCGGTATTTTTCTCGCTCTTTATTTCAAAGTCTAATTTGCCTTGTGTTAGTATAATCAGCAAAAAGCACTTATCCTTGATATTGATATTATCAAGAGAACCATCCTTTACGCATTCAACAAAAGCAACTTTTCCCTCATTATACTTTCTGCCAACAGTAATGTGTTCCATTTTCCCACCACCTTAAACTACATTTATTTTATCATAATATGTAGAGCGATACAACAATTTAACTTTATCTATTATCAAATTTCTTTTATCTGAAATTAAACGCATACAAAAAAACCGTTGCAGAAAATCTGCAACGGTTCTATTTTACGACGCTTCTTTTAAACGGGACGTCGAGGCGCCGTCCCCTACATTGTTGGAGACAGATTGGGCGGTGGCAAGCATATTTTCGGCGAAGATGCCATAGCCCTTTTGGCTATCGTCTATGAGGACATGGGTGACAGCGCCTATAAGCTTACCGTTTTGAAGTATTGGGCTGCCGCTCACTAATGTGTCAAGACAGATACAACACATTTTTATGACGATTTTCAGCCTATTTTTACCTAAAAATGCTCATTTTAGCTTGAAAATGTGTAAAACAAAGACCATAAGAATAATTTTGGCTGATTTTTGTATCATTGTACATCCGGTATCACACCTTCTGATTTTTTATAATCCAAGACACAGAACCATCCCTGTTTTTCTCAGAACAGTCCCCTGTCAATATAATTTTATAATAAAAACCGAGCAAAGTTATTTGTGCTCTGCTCGGTTCCTTGTTGTATTATGCAAAAGAGGATTTAGAATCTTCATCGCATAATACATATAACTGATTTTTGGCTCTTGTAATCGCCACATAAAACAATTTCATTTCATCTATCATTTGTGTTTTCTCATCTTCGCCAAACACTTGGAAAAGACATACATCAGGGTGTAACATCGGTATATTACCCTCGTCAGCCTGAAGAACAATTACAGCATTAGCTTCTTCGCCTTTTGATTTATGTATTGTTTTAACCTCAATTTTTCTTTCGCATATTTTTTCAATTATACGCCTAAATTGGTCTGTAGTCTTATCATAAAACAAATTGGTTCTACTTAAAATCAAAATTTCTTCATCTTCAGGAAGCATTTCTATTATTTCAATAATTTTTTGAACATATCTAGCTGCTTCGACTTTTGAACTAGTTGCCATACTTGTCTGCCAAATACACTCTTCGCCGTCGAAAAGTTTTCTGTAAAGTGGTTCGTATGGGTTCATAAAAACTTTGTTTATATAATGCCTTTCAAAAACACCTTGTTCTTTGGAGCGACATTTTGAAGCGGCTCCCGCGTTAGGTATCCTGTTCATAAAAGCATTTGCTTTAAGAACAATATTAGAGTCGCTTCTATAAGTGGTTGTAATATAATATTTTGAACTGTCAGTAAAATACTTATCAAATTCATCAAAGTATATCGGGTCAGACCCTGCGAAACGATTTATCGCTTGACAGTTATCCCCAACACAAAAAACTTTAAGAGAGGGATTTCGACTTTTAATTGAAACAATCAGCTCATAAAATAATCTGCTAAAATCTTGATATTCATCAATTAGAATCCACTTGTATTTTTTAACAATTTCATCACATTCACCAGATTTAATTCTATTTATCGCTATCAACAAACATTGATTGAAATCCATCGTGTATCTATCAAATTCACTTAAACGTTCTATGTTATTTGAATTGTTTATCGCACTTACATATTCTCGATACACCAAATATCCCAATCTTAGAAACGCTTTTTCTTTTGGGTTTTCAACCTTGTCTGCAAGATGTATAAACTCGTCCTCGCGCTCAAAGAAGGTTTGTTGATATTTATTAACGAATTGTTCCATCATCGTAGAAAAACGGTCTTTTGCTTTCTCAAAAACCCTGCGAACAATTTCTTCGCGGGGCAATTTTACACATTTAACTCCGTGCTTTTCTAAAAATGACTTTAAAACTTTTTCAATTTCTAATCGACACAAAGTTTCTTTATCATCTGGGTTAGCATCAATGAATTCTTTATGACAAGTTTCTAAAAGTTTTTTAACTCTTAGAAATCTATCTTCATAACATCTATATTTGCAATTAAATCGCCAATCGTTCCAAAACTTTTGTTTGTTCGCTCTATTGTGCAAATAAACCGAAGCATCGCCAACACGCTTTGTAAAACTTGTCTTTTCGCTTTCGGTGGTTTTATCCGTTATTGCCCAATGTTCCCATATTAAATCATAATCGGTTAAATAAAAATCAGGGGCAATTTCCTTAGTCTCTTTAATATAATTTTCTAATGAAACATTGTCGCCTGGAATTATATTGTTTAAGTAATATCGATTTTCGTATATGTAGTTTATATCGTGCTCAAACAGAAAATCCGCGATATACATTTCATCTATCGATTTAACTTTTTCTCCGTTCAATGTTTCATATCTACAATTACGGAGATATTCATAATATGCTTCGGCAGAAGAAAACTTTTTTCTATCGATTTTCAATGTGTCTGCCAAAAAGAACTCACCCAAAATTTCTTTAAATTTATCATTTGTATCGCACAAATAATTTATAACCAATTTAATTAATTTGGTTTTTTCATCACCTATTATTTGTCCTACTACACCTGAATATCTTTTAGCAAAAGAATGAAATGTGTTGACAACATCGTAAGAACGAAATAAATATTCGTTGTTTATAGAACATTGTAGATTTATTCTTTTTGCAAGTTCGTCCTTGGCGTCTCTATTAAAGCAAAATGCTTTTGCTTCGTCTTGTGTTAGTTTTTGATTATAGAATAAGTCGACAAGTTTTGCTGTTAAAACCCTTGTTTTTCCAGAACCTGCTCTTGCGATTATTTGGGTATCAGATTTGCTTAAAACCGCATTAAGTTGTTCTTTATCCAAATAGAAAGGTTGTCCGTTTAGTTTTACATATTTTTCGAAAAAATCTTTTAATCGATATAATTCTTCGTTTTCTTGTCTAATTAAGTTTTCATCAAAGATAAGAGACTTTGCTTTAGTTGCTAACGAAAGATAAAACACTTTATCTTCGCCTGTGTCTTTTTTTATTGTCTCACCGTTTTTGCCAATTAATACAATTCTTTGGTCTTTTAACGTTGTATCATACTCTAAAAACTTTATTGTAACAGGAATATATTTTTTCTTAAATGCGCCGTCTGAAAAGAACGCCTGCATACCATCCTTAACACAATCAACATCAATTTGAACCATATTGGTATTGTTCATAATATCCTCTTGATTATATTAAATTCAAGGCAAGTAAAACTGCAAGTAAAACTATAATTGCCCCACCTAAAATTTTAATTGTTTTGAATTGACCGTTCATTGTTTCTTGGATTGAGGCAAATTTTTGTTCGCAGTTGCTTTTGAAATCATCTAAAACAGACAAATATGTTTTAGATTGATTGTTCGTATTTTCTTCGATTGATGATTTGAATTCTTCAACTTGTCGATTTAACGAATTGATATGCTCCTTAATTTCGGTATTCATATCATTTAATTTTTGAAGAGTTGCTTCCTCAATAATTTTTTGATTTGTCTCTAAGTTTCCGATTTTAGATTCAAGTTCAGTCTTAGTCAATTCAAACTTTTCTGACAATTGTTTTAAAGTATATAAATTTGAATTGAGTTGTTCAATAGCTTCGGAAATCAACGCTATTGAACCATTTGAACGGTTCATATTGTCGCGGAAAGTTTCGATTTCGTTTTTTAATTCTTCTATGTTCTGAAACATAATTATTCCTCCATTTTTGCATTAGCTTCTTTTGCTAAAAATCCGTAATAGACAATATCAAGCGGTAATCTAGTATAAATTATATTTACCACATCTTTAACGCTATAATATTCAGAAAATTTATTGATTAACCTTAGTTTTTCATCATCATTGCAATTCGAATAAAATTTATATAGATGTTCAAGCAAGCTTCTTCTTTCTATGTTTGAAGCATTATCAACGATACGTAAAAATCTGTTGGTAGAATCTTCTGAATTTCTTTGGAATTGATACAGATAACAAATCAAGTCAAGTTTTACATTATAGCTTGAAGACAACAATTCTTCTGCCGCACTAGACATTTTTCCGTTTATCATTTCAGGACTTGAAAGGAGTTCTTCGTGCGATATTTTATCTATATATTTTTTCTCATCTTCAAGTGTCTGCAACGTTGCAGAGAAATAACTGCTTAATTCCTTTAAAATGTCATTTTTATCGGTATTACTAGAATAGTAATTGAAAAATTCAATTACATTCATAAGCTGTTCGCGATGATACCTTAAAAATTCATCATAAAACCATTTTTCAAAAATGTAAATTACATCTTCAATTCGGTCAGCATTACTGATTTCATATATAAATTTACCGAAATTACCCATTTGATTTAAATATGAAATCACTCGGTCTTTAATCTTTTCCAAAATATCTTTGGTAAATTCCACTTCAATTTGAATACAAAGCATAGATTGGTCTTCAAATTTTACATACCAATTTTCGACAATTCCGAGCAGGTGTAATTTATATAAATATTTTTGAACTTTTAGTTTATCGCTCTCGTTTTGTTTAGGTATCTCGATAACCATAAAATTTTCTGTGCTTTTTAATGAGTTGTATAAAGCACATACACCTTTTGCAGAAGCGTTATAACTCTCAGATGAACCTATTGTAGAACGGAAAAGAGAAGACAATTCCGAGTTAGTAATATTTATAATGTTAATTATCTCATCAATAGATGTTTCAAAATTTATTAATTTTGTTTCAGGTTTGGTAAGATTACTATTATCAATAAATATAACCGTAGATTTGCCCGAATTTAATGTTCTATTTGCTCTTCCGATTTCTTGAACATATTGCGCTTTCGAATTTGGAAGCCCAAAATGAACAACACTTACAACACTTGGTAAATTTATTCCTATGCCCATTTCACCGTCCGCTATTAACACGTGTTTTCGACCTGCTATAAAGTCTTGATAAGAATAAGTGTGTTCTGCGTCAAAACAGCTTGTGTCATAATTTTCTAATTTAAACAACTCGCTCGATAGAGCTTTTGCTTCGCGATTATTTCGTGTGAAAACAATCATTTTATCATCTTCGTTTTCCCTGTGAGAAATGAATTTATTGATTGTTTCAATTAATGAAACAAGTCTTTGTTCTTCGGTTTTACACGGAATATATTCAAACGAAAAATTGCCAGCGTTGAAATTTATTGGTTGTATAACATCGGAATTAGTGATTTTTAGTTGTTGCACAATATCCGATAAAATTTTATGGTTTGCCGTAGCTGTAAATCCTAAGAATTTGCAATGGTCTAAGAACGCAAATAGATTATTACATAACATTAAATAATCTGGTCTAAAATCGTGACTCCAATTACATATAGTATGCACCTCATCTAAAACAACATTTGAAATCATTAGACTTGAATTATAATGAATGATTTTTAAAACCAATTCATAAGATTGCAAATCTTCGGGTGTCATATAAATAAACTTATGGTCAAGCGAAAGTTTAGAATTACCATCTTCCAAATATATTGCACAATCATCAATGCCGTGTAATTCCGAAAGATTTCTTTTTTGGTCTTTAGCCAAAATTTTGGTTGGAGATATTATTATTGTTGGGCAGGGAGAAAGTAGTGCATTCATATAATATACAATTGATTTTCCTGCACCCGTAGGCATAACGCAAACTGAACATTTTTCAGAGTTGAGAATCTCTTTTATTGCCTCTAATTGTCCGGCTCTAAAATTTGTATAACCAAAGAACTCGAATAAAAAATCTTTTAGGATTTCTTCCTGAGTCAAATTTTCTATTTTATATATTAAATTATTTGCATATAAAAAGTATCGTTTATGTCCCTTTTCGTTAAGGTTTTCAACGTATAAATCAGCTTTTTCTTCTACTGAAATTGTAGGCGAAGCATCATTAAAAGAAATTGCTATTGATGGAAAATCCTTTTGACATAAATACGCTATTTTTTTAGCATAGTTTTTTATATCTGCAAAAGCTAATTCGATTATTTCAATATCTTTTTCTTTGGAATGAATTTCTAATTTGCCTTCATTTGAATATCCATTTAGTAACGCAAAAAGCAACAACATCTGATAACGATATACTCTTGCAAAATCGAAAAGTACGCCTTTTTCTTTTTCTTTTTCTAAGATAAATTTACTTTTATGTACTTGGCTACTTCTTTGTAAGAAATTAAAAACGATTGTATAAACTGATTTTTCGAACTCGGATAAATTTTCTTCTTTTTTACAAAGTTTTATTTCAAAACCATTATCCTGTTGTCCTACACCACAATTTATAATACATAAATCATTTTTATCAATATTGGTTTTTGTTTCTTGGGTATTTCGTTGGCTCTTAATGTAGTTTTGAATTTTAATAGTGGGTTTGAAAAAACTATCATCAAGATAGAATTCAGTTAGGTCAGGCATTGCTTTGTAAACTAAATCGTTAAAATCATTAATGTATGCCTTTAAAAAACTGCTATCAAACGGAATTTCACTATTGTTATGTTTTATATCATTTGCATAACGGTTTAAAGTATATAAATTCTTAAAATCAACATTGCTAATTCTATCTGCTACTATGCCAATCTTCTCTTTAAGCATTATTCCGTCAAAATCATAATAACAGGAAAACAAGAATTTGTTAATAAAATCTTCTAACAATGTCTGTAGTTTTACATAAACCCAATTACTTTTTCGCCATATATCGTGATTTATCTCACGAACAATATTTTTTTCATTCATAAACGAAACCTCAAAAATAAAAATATACCCATAATAACAGTTTGTTTTTCGTTTATTATATCACTTTATATCAAAAAACGCAATAGAGAAAGGACTCCGTTTTGGAGTCCTTACAATTATGATGCATCTTTTAATTTTTGTTCTCCCGCCACACTTTGTGCCGTTTCAAGCATATTCTCAGCAAAGATTCCGTAGCCTTTTGTGGGATCGTCTACAAACACGTGGGTTATAGCGCCTATAAGTTTGCCGTTTTGGATGATAGGACTGCCACTCACGAGTGTGTCAAGTAGGATACAACCGCTTTTTTTGAGGTATTTCTTGCCGTATTTTACCCAAAATACTGATTTTGTCCCTCAAATACGAACGATTTAACCTTTTTAAGTGCATTTCGCCTTTTCGCTGTAGAATTGGCGAGCCAGTATATGTCTTTTTTTGCGATTTTCAGGAAAAACACCTGAGATACAATTCTACATGATATTTTAGAATATATAGAAAAGTTTTTTATCCCCACGTAAAGCAAAAACACAAGAAAAGTGCAAGATATAAACACTTCTCAAAATATGGTTTAAAAACTTTGATAAAACCACTTTTTTAAATGCAAATAGCAGCAAGCTCTCGCCTACTGCTATTTGTGTGTTTCTATTCCTTCGGCTCTCCTGTTCATTCTTTTTAACATCACGTGTAATTTAGGCGTATTGTATCGAAGCGCAAGTATTGGCAAAATGTTTAGAAACAAATTAACCATTGCCACAGGAAAAGCAATCGAAAATGCACATATATTCGGTATAAATAGCATTGGAACAAAGCCAATTGGATAGGACAGCCGATGAGTAAGCACACCTTTGTTACATTCAATGATAAACTTTTCTATGTACTCCGGGCTATTAGGGTTTGCTAAATTTTTCTTACTGAAGCCACCAAGACCGCCAAGCTCCCAGACCTTATCCTTCCAATTGCGCACTTTTACCTTTTTATAAAGATTCTTTTCTGCTTCTGATACATTGTATAGCGGATTATTTACACTGAAAAATTTGTCCGGCAGTTTGTTGATAATGATTGCAATAAGTCCATCAAGAGCAAATTGCAATGCCGCACATACAATGACTAATCACTTTCCAACGTATCTTCCTTACCACGATATACTGCAAATTTACAGAAAAGGAATTCTAACGCAAAATTTGCTAACATCGTTACAAATAGGATAATAAAATCATTTATACCTAAACTTTCAGCAAAATTCCCAAGATATGTAGACAGTGGCGTAAACACCAGGTAAAATCCAAACACCTTTGTCATTGCTACTGGTATATTTGCCGCAGACTTAAAAGTATATCTGCGATTTAGTGTGAAATTCCATAGAATTGACAGCACAAGAGAAATCAAGTAGGGAATCCAATAGTCTTTTATAAAAATTTCAAGCAAAGCAAAGGAGCCGATTTGAATCACACCGGCAGAAATAGAAAACAGAGTAAATTTTACTGCTTGCCATAATTGTTTTTTATTAACGCTCATATTCTTTGTCCTCACTTATATTTGCTTTATAAAACAACGGCGGCGCTTATGCTGCTTCTTATCAAAATGCCGCCACATACTATGTACTGCTGAATTAGTTTCAAGCATAGGACCAGTTTCACAATATTTCACACCGTTTGCAATTATATTTTTTAGAAGAGTGGTTATTATAATTGCCGGTACACCTTGTGACTGATACTGAGGATCAACCGCTACAAAGTACATTTCTAACGTATCGTTTTTACCTTTTAATGCGCGAAGCATTCTCACTATACCAAGCGGAAACAATTTGCCGTCGGATTTTTTCAGTGCCTTTGCAATTGACGGAACCATAACACCAAAGCCAATAATTCTATCCTCTTTATCTTTGATAGAGCAAATATAATCCAGATTCACAAGTGGAATATATCCGTCAATAACATTCTTTATTACTTCCGGTGTCAGAGGTACCGTACCATACAATTTTGAGAACGCAACATCAATTAAGTTGAACGCTTCAAACGCTTCTTTATAAAGCACCTTTCGGTCAGTATATGTAACTGCTTTATAATTTCCCTTTTTAATCAAATGGTTAGAGATTCTTTCAAATCGAGGATCTATCTCTTTTGGAACGCTTAGTTTATATTCAATCCAGTCAATATCCTTTGACAAACCAAGTTGTTCCATATGTGTAAGATAGTACGGGTGATTATAGAAAGTGATGGACATATTAAATTCATCGAAACCTTCAACCAGCATGCCTTCGTGATCCATATCGGTAAAACCGATGGGGCCCATTATTTCTGCACACTTTCTCTCTTTGCCCCAGTGTACGACTGCATCAAACAAAGCCCGAGATACTTCATAATCATCGATGAAATCAAATCTTGTAAAACGAATAGCGTTCTTATCCCATTTCTTATTGTATGCGTGATTGATAAGCCCTGCAATTCTACCTACAAGCTTTCCGTCTTTGTATGCTAAAAACAATCTTGTTTCGCAAAAAGCATACGCCGGATTTTTATTCTTTGAAAAGGTTTCAAATTCATCATTTTCCAAGAAAGGAACAAAGAAATCATTGTTCTTATACAATCTATTTGGAAAACGTACCCACATCCATAATTCCTTTTTAGTAAGGACTTCTTTTATTTCAATTCCCATATTTTCAACCCATCTTTATCTGTTAAAAAAACAGCTTTCTTTCTATCATTTCACGAGCTGCACTGTTTATGGCGAAGTAAATAAGTAAACCACCAAACAAGAATAGCACAACCAACGGATAAATTGACCAACCGATAAAGTGTAGGTCAAATGTCATCTTCATCAAAAACTCGACGAGCAACATAAAGGCACCCAAAGCCATAAATGCGCCGCCGAGGATATATAACTTTCCTCTGCGCAGATAGTACATCAGCGTAACAACCGTGCAGGTAATGAGACAGATGCCTCCCACTACAGGAAATGCGAAACTCAAAAACCAACTGCCGCCTGTGACTAAGTTAATGTACAGCAGATAAAGGGCTGTAGTGGCAAAATTGCACGGCACAAATATCACAGGGTTTGGTTTCTTAAACCATAACGGCAAAGCAAAGGCAACATAAGAAAGCACCAATGCACCTGCAACGTAGCCGAACCATTCGATTCTTCCATCCAAAAACCAATCTGCAAAAAAGCAGACGAGCATCGGGATCAAGAATAAAATAATAACCGCACCGTTTAATGCCTTTGAGCTAGAATTGCTCTTAGGCATTTTATCACTTGGATACAACGGACGTTCTGCTGTTTGCTCAAAATCGGGATGGCAAACCACAGTATTACAAAGAGGACATTTCTTTTCGGTGTCGCTGAGTTTCACACCGCATTTTATACAGTACATACGCTTACCTCCCATTTTGATTACTTTCCACCGTAGCGGAAAGACCTAATTCCTGCAGAACTTCAAAAAAGTGTCGTTCCAGCTCTGCTTCTTTAATATTACGAATAAAATTTATGTAAATAGTATCACCGAAAGACAACATACCGCAGTTGTACGGAGCCGCCGCCTGAACACCGAGAATAAAATCAAAGCGTTTAATATATTTTGCCATAACTTCGGGTACTTTCACTTGACCAATATTAGAAAGAGTCAAGCAAGATTTCTTTTCACCAACGCTATCAAAGATAGCTTTCATAACAGCGTTCTTTATTGGCAACGGAATAAGGCGCACCAACGGATTTTTCTCATCATTTACATTAGTGGCAATAACACAGCTCATGTGCTTTGCCGTAAATTCCGAACCCATCTTGTGATGAACAACCTTGCAAATTTCATCCAATGTGTACTCACCAAGTCGAGGATCTATTTCCGGAACGGTGTACATCGCAAAATTTCTGAGTGTACTACTTGGAAATAGTTGACGCAAATTAACAGGTATCAGCAGTTTGATTCGTTTTTGACGTCTAATATTAGGTTGCTTCTCATTTTGAAGATTAAGGAGTGCCTTCATCATTACAGCACTCATAAACACCGTTAAAGTTACATTATACTTATGCGCCATATCCAACGCTTCTTTAACCGGTATATTGAAGCAAGTTAAATTTAAAAAGCCATCTCTTTGTGGCTCACCATACATATGCCACGCATTTGTATCCTTGCGACTTGCAGATACAGCACCGGCATTCTTCGGAAAACAGTCTTCCAATTCTTCTTCTGTAGGCATAGCCCTACGATCTACGATTCCATTTTCACAAGGAATTTCAATGTTATATTTCTGTTCAATATACTCTGCAACCAAACTTTTAAGGAAAATCAAAGCGCCTGTACCGTCTGTCAGAGAATGGAAGAACTCAACAGCTATACGGCTTTGAAAAACAATTACACGAAATGCACATCTACGCATTTCATCCTTACTCATATAGGTGAGTGGATAACTGTATTCTTCTCTGATTTCCGGTGCAGACTCGACCTGTTGCAAATAGTACCAAAATACACCTTTACGCAAACGAGCTGCAATGGACGGAAAACGCTTGACGGTAATAGCTAAGGCCGACTTTAATACACCCGTATCCACATCATCAAATAAGGTTACGGATTGCCTGAAAACATTACTCCATTTTTTTCGTCTTGCCGCAGGATAGATTTTCGCCGCATTATCGAGACGAACCCATCGCAGTGGTCTTGTTGATTTCTTTGCCATAAAGGTCATTTCCTTCAATTCTTACTTTCTTAACTTCTGACAATACTGCGTACAGAGTTTATCTGTACATTCACAGCACTTCAACGATAAATTTGTCATTTCCCAAAATCGTTCGGGATAGAGCATTACACACAATTCCCATATAAGCCATGCAAGAATTGCTAAAGCCACAAGAGAGATTGAGTAAAAACCGCCTACAAATATCAAGGGTGAGAACATCATTAGATGGTCCCAATTAAAAATACGGCAGGTCGTACAGCATTTATTCTTCATTATAAGGCGGAACGGACACCAAACAAGAACACAAATCAAATCGCAAACATAGAAAAACACGGATATCATAAACAACCAAAGTTTATTAATTACATTGATATAATACAAAACTCCGATAACCGCAATCAGAATAGTCCAAATAAGCATAACCTTGTATGCTGCTTGAGTTGTGGTAAGCGCATAGCTTTTCAGTGCTTTATAATTTATCTTTTCTCTAATCGGACGGAATCGGTTGGCAAATAATTTTTGAGAACCGAGTGCAACCTTGTTCTTCACAGGGATAATCTGTAAAACCATATCTACAACCCAAACAAGCCACAAAATATGGAATAGAGAAAATTCCTTAAAAAAGTTATTGCCCTCCAATATCTCAAACTTCTGCGGAGAAACAAGGCACATAATTAAGCTGATAATAAAAATTGCAGGTAACGCAGAGCGCATACTTTACCAGATTTGCATTGGTTGCCTGCGTCTCGCCGTCCGGCTTTTTTGCTCCCAAAAGCACATCCATACGCTTAGAAATCACATTCGGAATATCAAAATCGTAGCGCGCCCAAGGATTTTTTATACCCAAGACCTCGCCTTTTGTCGCAGAGGCGCCATCGATGTTATGCGCAAGCTCGGCAAAATAGTCGCGCAAGAACGCAACACGCAGGCACATCGGCCGGAACTGGCTTTCGTTAATGGGTTTTTCAAGCAGAAGCTGCGTAAACTTAAAATGCGGCAAGAAATTGTACTTTGTCTGCCAAAGGATACTCGTCAAAAGCTTTTTTCCGAACAAACTGTTGTTAAAGTCGCCCTTGCTGTACTGCTCATTACAGAAGTTCACCAGCTTTTCGCAATAATTCTTTTCAAACAGGGTTTCGCGATACAACGACCATTCGGTAAGCGTTTTTCCGAGCGAATCCTCGCCCTTTCCGCTTGCCGTCACATCATCGGTAAACTGCACATTGCGGCATGCCTGGAAAATGTCCTCGCTGATACGCAGCAGAACAATCGTAATCTGCATCGGGTTCTGCGGATTCAACAGATTAAAACCGTCGCGGAACTGATACAGCGGCTGGAAATACGGATACAAATCCGGCATAGATTCAAGCGTGGCAAAACCGGCATCGGGGAAAAGCTGGTCAAGCAATTTTTTCCCTGAACGGACAATGCTTGCACGCGTAGCCTGTGCCGCCGCTTCCTGAATCTCTTCCTCGGTCTGCTGTTCTTCCGGCTCTGGTTTTTCAGCTTCTTCAACCTGCGGCTTTGCCGGACGCTGCGGCATCAAAAGCTCAAACTTGGTCATACCCAAGAACGTCAGAATATTGTTTGATTTTGCTGTAAAGAACAGCGGAAATGTCTCATAGGTATTGCTGCACATGCGCATCAGAAGCGGATACAGGCCTTTGATAACGTCGCTGTACACGCGCAGCCATTGCGTCAGCGCATCTTTTGAAATAACCGAAAGCTTTTTCTTGTCGCTGTCGGCATAACGCGCAAGGTCACCATATATGTCTCTGATTATAGTCGGAATCCGCATTTCGCCCAGATAATACACTTTAAGCACCATCCGGTAGATTTCGCGTACCAGCGGAATCAAATCTGTGACCGTAACATTGTCGCTGTCGCTTAAAAATGCATCCGCAAGCTCGCGGACAGCCTTCATCGTCCAGTTGCCGATCGTGCGCAAAAACTGAAAGCGCTCACCTTCTTCCACCTGAATGCGGGCTTTGTATGCATCCGGAGAAATCTGAATCAGCGATTTTACGCTTGTCATGAACCCCTGCAAGTAGCTCAAATCGTCCTGCAAGGTATGTTCGACAAACTCCTTACGAACAAGCTCCGTTCCGTTCTTTTTGAAATAGCGGATAAAATTGAACACTCCGTAGTTCGGCTTAATGCGGTAATCCTGCGACATAAGCAGTTTTTCCATCTGCATAAGCTCGCTGTTTTTCACATCAGGAAGAGAGCCGGCTTTCGGCTTATTTTCTGTATACGTTGCAAGCGGACTTTTTGCCGGAGCTGCATTATTGCCCGTGCGTCCCTTCGGCGGTCGATGAATGTAGCCGCCGCGATTTTTATTCTGCGGAAGTGTTTTCGGATCAATCGGGGCAGCTTTTTCTTGCAGGATTTCGCCGCCAAGGATTTTTGTCATACGGCGGGCTTCATCAGGATCTATGGCACCGATATTTTTGCGCGTTTTATCAAGCGTTCCCGGTTCCAGAAATGTCGTTCCTTTCTTTGGCTGATTATCGTCGCTCATGTTGCCTCCAATTTACAGTATCGGCAGTTTTTTGCTAAAGCCGCAGTAATTGATGCTTTGCAATCCCCTCAAAATTGTGAATCGGAATTACGTCGCCGTTTTTGGTCTTCAGGCTGCCTTCAAGCCTGCCGAACACCGTATGCGCGCGAATATGCATAACAAAAAAAGTCATGTCGCGGTAATGGTCAGACACCGGAGAAAACGTAAGGTCGACCATATTTTCCGTATCCTGGATGACCCACTTGTTTGAAAGCCCGAACGGATGCGTTATAAGCACCGGCGGAAGCGGTGTACATTCACCATCAACAAACAGCAGATTCGGGTTCAGCGCATCGGTATCAACCGCGTCTTCGGGCGTTGTATGAATGGTGAACGAAACAAGCTTTCCATTGATAGCGCCAGCCGCCGTAACGTATTCGGTCTCTGACAAAAAATTGTAATAATTGCGGTTTATCGAAAAAACAGCCTGCCCGTCGGTGTCTTCCATAGTGACGGCAGGCGAAAACTTTGTCGCACCCAGCGTTATCGAGCCATGTATCTGCGTAGACACGGTATACGACGCAGAAAGCCGGCGGCGCGTAGGAGACGGCACGCTCGTCGTCATCTCGCACTGCCAGGGCGACGAATAATGCGCGATGAACGCACCGGTAACCGCAGGACGTGCGCTGTCGCCCGCAAGATTAAAAATAAGCGACAATTTATCTCGACGATGATCCCAGCTTATGCGAATGTAGCGGCGCTTGCTGAAGCTTGCGCAGTATCCGGTGTCCAGACGATGCGGAATAAAACGGCGACGGGGTCCCATCAGTTCGCGATAGGCATATTTGCGCCCGCTTTTCTTTTCCCACAGCGTTACTTCGGCATATCCAAATGCTTTAAAATCAAAAAAATCGACCGTACCAATATAAGGACCGCTGCTGAACAAAAACGTCAACGTGCTTTTTATGCGGAAATTACTGAGCAGGTGCGGAACCGCAACGCCAAACGGAGCTTCCACGCCGCGAATATCAAGTTTCTGGGGAAAACCGGCAAATGTACCAAACACAGGTTTTCCGTTCATTACCAAATGCTCTGGCGGCGGAAGTATTTCTCGTGAATACAAAACGACCTCACAATCCTTTTTACTGGGAATCAGTATAGCCGAAAGCAGGCCAAGTAGCAAATGATTTTTTATTTGTGGATTCAGCAGTTTCGGTTTACAATAATAACACTACGGCAACAAGGAGGCTCGCTATGTCTGTAACATTATATTCACTCGGTGCTGCACAAGAAGTGACTGGCTCCAAGCACGTCTTTGAAATTGACGGCCGCTCTTTTATGATTGACTGCGGAGCGTTTCAAGGACACCGCAAGGTTGCCGATGAGAAAAACCGCAATTTCGACTTTGATCCCGACAAGCTTGAAGCGGTTATTCTGACACACGCGCATTACGACCACTGCGGCCTTCTGCCGGTGCTGACCAAAAAAGGCTTTGACGGCAACATCTATGCAACGCCCGCAACCCGCGACCTTGCTGATTTAATCATGATGGACAGTGCGCGTATTCAGGCACGCGACGCAGAGTATTTGCGCAAACAAGCGCAGAAAAAAGGCGAAAAATTCACCTGGCAGCCGCTTTTCAGTGAAAAAGACTGCGTAAAGGCGGCAAATCAGATTGTAACGCTTTCGTACAACCGCAAAATGTACATTGCGCCCGACGTAGAGCTGGAATTCTTTGATGCCGGACACATTTTGGGCTCTGCATTTGCCTACGTCACCATAAAAGGCCAGCGCAACACCCGGCACGGCGCATTTGCCGGCATGGGAAACGCTCACCCGCTCTGGAACCGGCTGTTCGGCTGGATGTCAAGCAGAGCCGAGCTGCACGAAGCCGGCGTTGAAGGCATGGAAGACCGCCGCCTGAAAAACGACCGCCGAAAAGCAACGCCTGAAGAGCAGGCAGCCTACACCGGCCCGGAACGCAGAAGCGGTTACGACCGGCGCGAAGGCAAAGACGAAATCCGTGTGCTGTTCACAGGCGACTTAGGCCGAAAGAGCAAGCCGATTATCCGCGACCCGGCAACAAAACTGCCGCCGCCCGACTACATCGTCATCGAAAGCACCTACGGAAACCGCATGCACGAAGGCACGGAAGCCGCGCTGAACGAACTGCGCAAAGTGGTGCGCCGCGCCATCGACAAAAAAGGCAAAATTATCATTCCGTCATTTGCCATTGAGCGCACACAGGAACTGGTGTATTACCTGCACCTGCTTGTCGACCAGAAGAAAATCCCGTCGATTCCGATTTATGTAGACTCGCCGATGGCAGTGAACGCAACGAGCATTTTCCGCGTGCACCCCGAATGCTATGACGACAAGATTCACGACCTGTTCTTGCAGCACCACAAAAACCCGTTCGGCTTTAACGAGCTTTCGTTTATTACCAGCGTAGACGAATCCAAGAGCCTGAACGAGAAAAAAGGTCCGATGATTATCATCAGCGCAGACGGCATGTGCGAAGCCGGCCGCGTGCTCCATCACCTGGCAAACAACATCTCCGACCCGCGCAACACGATTTTAATCGTCGGCTACATGGCGGAAAACACGCTCGGTCGCAAAATCCGGGAACACGCAAAGCAGGTAAACATTATGGGCGATGTCTATGACGTGCAGGCAGAAGTCGAAACCATCAATGCATTCAGCGCCCATGCTGACTACACCGAAATGACCGACTGGCTTGACCAGATTGACACCAGCCGCCTGAAAACGATTTTTATGGTACACGGCGAAAAAGACGCACAGGAGTTCTTCAAGAACCATCTTGCAGAGCACGGCTACCCGAACGTAGAAATCGTTGCCTACAACAAAGCCTACGAGCTGGAATAAGTGTGCCAGGGCGTGCAAATATCGGTAGCAATCCGACAAGCACGCCCGCACATTCTGTGCTATACTCCTTCCAAAAATCACACATAGCGTCTCGAAGGAGTCTTTATGAAAAAGCTTTTTGGAACCATTCTTGTTGCAGCGCTTGTCACCGCACTTGCCGACTGCACAAATGCAATCGACAATAGCACAAATACAGATGAAATCGGCAGCGTAACGGCCACATACATTTCCGCAAGCGACACGCCGGAAGGATACGCTTCTATCACACCGCAGACCAGAAGCAGCACAACCGTAACAACGCGTGCAGGCTTGCTTTCTGCCATAGCAAACGGCGGCTTGATTTACGTAAGCGGAACAATCGACATGTCCGCAGGCTGCTTACCGAGCAGCGCAGGCGGCACAACAGACGAGCTTGATGCCTTTGTTGCCGAAAATACCTCAAATGCGTACACAAGCTACACCGCTTTCCAGACCGCGTATGCAGCACTCTGCTCGTCCTCAACCGACGACAGCTCATCAAGCTCTACGGCAACGACGCTCAGCCAGACACTCTGGACGCTGAACAAAGCCTATGGCAACAAGATTAAAATCGCACCGGTTTCAAACACGACCATCATCGGCTTGGACGGCGCAGTCATTAAAGGCGGCACATTCCAGATTTCCGGCGTATCAAACGTGACAATCAGAAACCTGACGATTCAGGACGCATACGACCCGTTCCCGCACCACGAAAAAAACGACGGATTTAATGCGCAGTGGGACAACATTGCAATCAACAACTCGTCAACAAACATCTGGATTGACCACTGTACGCTTGAAGACACAATGAAGTATACAACAGTGACGACAAAGAGCGGCTCTGAAAAATGGCAGACCTACGACGGCCTGTGCGACATCACCAAGAGCGCAACAAACGTCGTCGTCTCATACTGCATTTTGCAGAACCACGACAAAACCATGCTTGTCGGCTCCGGTTCAAGCGACTTGAGCGGCGGAAAGATTTCGATTCACCACAACAAGTTCTTGAACTGCGGGCAGCGCCTTCCTATGACGACCTACCCGAACATGCACATTTACAACAACAGCTACGAACGCGACAGCAACGCCTATTACAGCCAGCAGGCGTGCATCGTCGGACGGTACAGCGCATATACGATTGTCGCAGAGAACAATTATTTTGGAAACGGCGTAACCAAATGCCTTACTACCTCAACCAGCGCAGCAGGTAGCTGTTATGCAAGCGGCAACGTATTTGCAGAAAGCTCGGTGAGCACCGGCTTAGCAAAAAGCTCGACCATGCCGTTCACGCCGAGCTACACCTACACGCTCGACAGCGCAAGCACGCTTTCAACACTGCTTGCCGCCAACGCAGGCGCGGGCGTGTGGACAGTGCGTCAATAACCACGATTTTTCCGGCAGACTGAATCGGTGGGGAGCGTCAAATCCCCACCGATTCAGTCTGATTTCATGCGATTTTGTATTGAACAAATACTGCAAACACTGTAGAATACCTAAAAATTAACGTTGGCTAACACCAGCGAAAAAGAAAAGAGGTAATTTTATGAAGAAAGTGATTGCACTTGCAGCAGCAGCTGTATTAGCATCAGGCGCTTTCGCAGAGGGATTCAAGCTTTCAGGCTTCCTCCGCGCAGGCTGGTCAAACACAATCGATGCACTCGACACAAACGCTGACGGTGACGGCGACACAGCCGAGGCTAGCACAGCTACCTGGCTTGCAGGCGACTACTTCGGCGGCTCAACACGCAGCCGCATCAACCTGGCATGGTCAAACGAAGGCGACACCGCTGGTGCATACGTTCGCTTGCAGTACACTGGCGCAGCAGAAAGCTGGACATTGGACAAAGTAAAGTACGCAAACGTCTGGGCAAAATGCTTTGACGGCAAAGTGCTTGCAGCAGTGGGTAAAGTGCAGGACAACTACCTCGCTTCTGACGGTTTTGAAGGATTCAGCTTCCTTGACGGCAACAGCGGCTTCTTCGCAGGCGTTGCTCCGGTCGAAGGACTGGTTATCGGCGGCGGTGCAGTCGTGGATTATCTGAAAAACTCATATTATGTCAAAAAAGATGACGGTACCTATGAAGAAAAAGACGACAAGCACCGTGCAAGCAAGCGGGCTGTTTACGCCGGTGCCAAGTACACCAACGACCAGTTCAGCGTGGCCGGAGCCTACGAGTTTGCCGGTGCCCTTTACGGCAACGTGAACATCACTGCTGTAGAGAACCTGCTTATCGCCCTGGAAGCAGCATGGCAGGATGAAGACGAAAGAAGCAATGAGCTTGTTGGCTACGACAGCGAGCTGACCTTCGTTGAGCAGGTTGAGTATACCGGTATTGAAAAGCTCACACTGGGCGTTGCAAGCTACCAGTACCTGAACAAAGCAGAAGTCAGCGATACAGAGGATTCTCTTGTTGTGACTATCACACCGGCAGTCCGCTACGACATCAACGACCTGTTCGCAGCTTCTGTAGAAGCAACTCTGAACCTGTACAGCTGGGACGAAGACAAAGTTGGCGATGTTAAAGACACCTACGCAACAATCGTTCCGACCTTCTACATCAACGCAGCTAAGGGCGCAGAAATCACCCTCTGGGGCGTTATCTCAACCGATACCGACCAGGCAAACCACGCTGTCGGTCTTGGCGGAAAGTTCGCTTTCTAAGCTAAAAAGCACATAATGCGGCATGTCGCCGCATAGTGTCTGCAAAGACAAAAAACGGAGCGCAACACGCGCTCCGTTTTTTTTGTTTATTGCAAGGTCTGTATGTCGGGGAAGTCGTAAGTATTTACCAAAAGCCTGCCAGAGCCTCCGGCTGGCAATTTCCATACATGCTCCTGCAGATTCAGCGGGATGAAGCTTTTATCGGCTAATTCAAGGTGATGGAGAGGATTCACATTGATAGAGGGGATGTACGATGAGTTTTTGCTTTCCGGCAAGTGAAAACTCCACTGCAATCGTTTTCTACCAGTGCGGACGCTTGCAAACAATTTCATCTTCTACAAAGTTACGAAACAAAAAGCCCTAAAGTGCTTTTTGTTTCAAAGTCGGATCGTAGCCATGTCGTTCTGTGAGCCAAGGAGTTGAATCCAGTGGTTGTCTTCCTAAGACCGCTTGGCCTTCCGACTTACCAGTGCGGACGCTTGCAAACAATTTCATCTTCTACAAAGTTACGAAACAAAAAGCCCTAAAGTGCTTTTTGTTTCA